>DASRQX010000136.1:0-45128 GCA_035696165.1 Acetobacteraceae bacterium
CGATTGTTGTCGAGGGCTGCGGGCAGTCGGCGATGCAGCTCAAGGACATCGGGGCGAGCTTTCTCTCCATGTACCCCGGCAATGCCGAGCTGCGCCGCGCCTTCGCCTTTCTCAAGCAGGCGCGTGCGGAGGAGAACCACATCAGCGTGCGGTTGCGCGCCAGCTTCACGACCTGGGCGCCGGTCGAGCAGGCAGCGAAGCTGCGCCGTCGGATATCCACACTATCTCAGCGCATCGAGGGTTGGGGTAACGCGAAATCGACCACGGTCGTCGGTGATCCGCTGGAAGGCGTGATGAGCAGCGCCCCCGGTCTGGCGCTCGCCTCGACGGCAAACCCGGCCCTGGCGCTGCTCGGCGACGCGCTGGCGATGCTGCCATGGAATCGCACGGCGTCGCCGTGGGAGTCTGGAAGCGTGCTGTTCCGCCGGGCGGATGGCGGCATTTGGCCCTATGACCCGGCCGGTGGTCGCAAGCGGCCTCTGGTGGTCGATATCTTCGTTGCACCCCCGGGTTCGGGCAAATCCGTCCTTGCCAACACCATCAATATCGGCCTGTGCCTCAGTTCGGCTATCATGGGCACCAACGGCGCCAAATTGCCGCTCATCGGCAAGGCCGATATCGGCACATCGGCCGAAGGCTTCGTTAGGCTCATCCAGGAGGCACTCGGCCCGCGGCGCAGGCACGAGGCGATCTTCACGTCGCTGCAGTTCGTGGCCGGAATGGAATTCAACATCTTCGATCTGCAGGTGGGATGCGAATATCCGCTGCCGCTTGAAAAGGCCTTCCTGCAGAATTTTCTGGCGCTGGCAACGCTGCCGCCGGATCAATCGAGCCCGTTCGAGGGTATGGCCCAGTTGATCTCACTTGTCATCGACGAGGCGTACCGCCTCTGCACCGAGACCGGTGGCGGCGCCAAGCACTATCGGCCCGGCGTCGAGCCCGAGGTTGATCGAGCGATCAAGCGCCATTGCATCCAACTGCACGACGAGTCTCCCCACTGGCGCGACGTGGTCAACGGGCTGTGCGACACAGGCGAGCATCTGTTGGCGGAGCGGGCGCAACGACATGCGGTGCCCATCATCGAGGATTTGATCGGCGCCGTGCGCACCGACCAGGTGCGCGACATGTTCGACAGCCTCAAGCTGGTAGAAACGAGCGAGAAGGCGTCGCAAATCTTCGAGCGCTACATCGCCGACCTCATCCGCCGCTTTCCGACGCTGAATGCGCCGACCAGGCTGGATTTCGGACCGGCGCGGATCATTGTGATCGATCTGCAGTATGTCGCGCCAACCGGCTCGGCCGCCGCCAACCGCCAGACGGAAATGATGTATCTGCTGGCGCGTCACATTCTCGCCCGCAACTTCTTCCTGCACCCAGAATACCTCGCCTTCGTGCCGGAGCATGTGCGCGAGTATCACCGCAGACGGTTCACCGAGGTCTACGAAACCGTCAAACGCATCGACTACGACGAGTGGCACAGAACGCAGGGGAGCGTGCTCGTGCGGGCCCAGGCCGAGCTGGACGTCCGGGAGGGCCGCAAGCACAACGTGCAGCTCGGCTTCGCAAGCCAGCGCCTCTCGGATATGGGCGATGGGGTGATCGCGCAGAGCACTGGCCGCTTCGTGCTCGGTGCCGATGATCAGCGCGAGCGTGAGGAGATCATCAAGCGCTTCGGGCTCACTGATGCCAGCAGCAAGATCGTGCGTCACCGGCTGACCGGCCCGCGACGGGACGGCGCACCGTTCCTCGCGATCTTCCGGGCCGAGCAGGCGAACTACGAGCAGTTTCTGGTCAATTCGCTCGGCCCGATCGAGCTCTGGGCGCTTTCCACTACGCCGGGCGACACGAGTTTGCGTAATCGTCTCTACGAGCGGGTCGGCTTCTCGGAGGGACTGCGCCGGCTCTCCCGCGTGTTTCCGAACGGCTCGGCGATGGATGAGATCGAACGTCGTACCAAGGCGCGGATCAAGCAGGGTGACGCGGCCGAGCGCGTCGAGGCCGGTGTGGTGGACGAATTGGCGCGTGAACTGATCGAGGGGCACGGCCTCGGCCTCGTTCTTCGCCCCTATGACGGGGCCGCGAACGATGACCTGCCCATCGCCGCGGGGTGAGCCCCATGTCAGTGTTGACACATCCGCCGCGTGCGCAGGCGGTCCGCGCGTCGATCCACTTGTCTGGCTGAGCCGGCCTCGATCGGTAAGATCGCGCGCTGTATCGGCTGCTCGGTGGCGCGCCGCCGTTTGCGAACGGATCAGTTGATCCGCATGTTGCGGATCAACTGATCCGAGATCAAAAATGTACCCGCTTGAAGTGAGCAAGGTGATGGCGGCACTCGGCGGCGCGGGGGTCGGGGGCAGCGCGCCGAACACCTTGGTCGAGCTCGCGGCCGCCGTCGCGAAGGGGCTGCCAGGTGCCGTCGTAGCGCAATTGGCCGCCAACGCGGCCCCAAACGACGTTGAGGCGCGACGTCGGGTGGCAGCACTCGTGACATCTACGGCCAGCTTGAAGCGCCGGCCTCGGCACTCTCCGGCGGTAAGCGAGCGGGCGGAGCGTCTCGCTCGGATTGTCGCTTTGGCCCGTCAGGCGCTGGGAGACGCGGACGAGGCGCGGGAGTGGCTCAATGCGCCACATCCTTTGCTGGGCTCGGCGCGGCCGATAGAGGTGGCGGCGACCGATTTGGGGGCCCGACAGGTCGAGCGCATCTTGCACAATATCGAGCACGACCTGCCGGTCTGATTGGGGTTGTCGGTGCCCCTGAAGCTGTTCCGCCTCGGTACGGCGGCGTTCCCGGGTTGGGACGGCGCCGGCGCGGCCGCGCAGGGCGGCCGCTGGAACCCGCCAGGCATCCCGGTGATTTATACGGCCGGCACGCTCTCTCTGGCGATGTTGGAGCGTCTCGTGCAGCGCCGGAACCTGGGCCGGACGCTTCTTGTAGAGGCTGAGGTTCCCGCCGAGCTGGCGGTGGAAGACCTGATGGCTCGGCCGCCGCCAAACTGGCGGGCCCTTGGCAGCCCAGAGGCTATGGCGGAGGGGGGAAGATGGCTCGCATCGGGTCGATCCCCAGTTCTTCGGGTGCCATCAGCCTTGGTCCCGCGGGAGGCGAACTATTTGGTCAACCCAGCCCACCCGGATGCGAGCCGGATCAGGGTTGAACCGCCCGAGATGCTTGAGTGGCACGCACGGTTGTTTGGCGTTCCCCCACCCGCCTGAATGATCTGATCGGGGCGTCTGCCTCTGACGCTCCGTATCAGATTGCGGAGTACGGCGGCGGCTCTGGGGTCCGGTGCGTCAGCGGTCGAGCATTCCCGGCCTGGTCTGCAAAAGCGGTGCGCCGGCAGACCATATCCGGGCGGCGAGTCGCGATCTGTGGCTATCCGCCGTTGTCACCGGGGACGAGCAGTCGGGCAATCGGTGACCGCCGCCGCCGAAGTGTCAGCACAACGAAAGTACAGCCACGCCATTCGCAAGCAGCGCCCATAGCCTGCACCCACAATGGAGGCGGATATGGCCCATCTGACTTTGCAATTCGGCGCGGCAGTGGTCGTCCCCATCCGAACGCCCCGCAAGACGGCAAGCGGATGCGCGCATTGGCGGGTACGCCGCGCGCTGCACGAGGCGGCCGCAGCGGCGGCGGCCTCGCTCAGTTTCGGCCGGCCCGCGTCGCACATGGGCGGCATGTGGTCCATTGGTCCGGTCCCCGAATGTCCGGCGCATGGCGCGCGTAGCGAGGCTTGAGGTGCGACGCGAAGTCCCCGCTGCATTCTTGGTCCTCGGGCTGCTCGCCGGGTGCGCCACGGTGCAACCCGTGCCGATAACCGTTGCGACGCCAGGCATGCCAAACCCCGAAGTGGCTCTTCGGCAAAGCATGCAGCACGTCGATGCCGAGATGGCCGAACTCGGCCAGCTGCCTCCGGCGGTAGCTGCGCCGTCAACGCCGGTCATTCCGGAGGACCTGCAGCGCATCGTCTCCTTCAAGTGGGACGGGCCCCTCGATCAGGCGGTCGCAAGGCTCGCGCTAAGCATCGGTTATACCTTTTACACCACCGCGCCACCCGACGCGCAGCCGGTCGCGGTTGCGATCGAGGTCTCGTCGGTGCCGGCCTTTCAGGTGTTCCAGGTGCTCGGCGAAGAGGCCGGGACGCGCGCCACCGTCGAGGTCGATGCGCTCCACCACCAGGTGCAGGTGATCCATCATGTGTAGGGTTCATGCGCACGTCGCCGTTGCGGCGATCATCGCCGTTGTCGCGGCTGGCGGGCCGTCGTTCGCCGATGGCAGCCTGACGTCGCCTTCCGTGCCGCCAGATCCGACGCCCGGTCAGGTCGAGCAAAACGTTCCGGATCTTGCCAACCCGCTGAACAAGCCGATCACCGGCGGCTCGGAGGATCCGCTGGTGGTGGGCACGCCTGCACCGCCGTCCTTGGAGTCGCTGCAGGCGATCCGTCCCGGCGACGAGAAGGGCGACGGTCTTGAGCCGGGGCGGGCGGACATGCTGCGCACCGCGGCGTTGACCTATGGTGCGCAGGGTGGATTGGCGGCGCGCAGTTTCGCGATCAACGAGATGCTGCGCCGCTATCAGGCGCAACTCGACAGCGCCTACGACTTCGGCGCCCTGGTGCTGCCGGTTGGCAGTGGGCAGACGCTGATGCGGCCGCCGATCGTCTCGGCCGCGCAGATGGCCTTTGCGCTCGGCGATGGCGGTCAGGTGGCACGCGAGACGTCGTGCATCTACGAGATCACGCGCGAGGCGCAGCTCGCCTCGACGCCGCCGAACTGGCGCGCCTATCTCGTGCGGGTCTGGTCTAATCCTCGCCGGCCAACCGATGGCGCGTTGCCCCGGACCAAACAGGAGGCGGCCTACTGGAACAAGTGGGTGGCGGAAGGCTGGGCGCAGGGCGAGAAGCAAGCCGTCGAGATCTTCCTGTCCGATCTGGGTAGGCTGGAGCGCGACATCGTGGGCATGGCGCGGTATCGCGTGTTGCTGCGGGCTGGTCTTGTCGAACAGCCCAAGGTCGCCTTCCAGAACCAGCGGGTCGACGGAGGGCGCGGCAGCCTGCATGTCGGCGATCAGACCATCCGCATCACTGACCAGCCCGGGCTGCAGGGGAATCCGCGCCGTTGGGCGCCAGGCGCGGGATGCCCGCAATGAGCCGTCATGCGCTGCGTGGCCCGTGCCTCAGGCGAACGAACGTGGTCGGCACCGATGCTTGACGCTCTCGCCCCCTCCCCGATCGTTCCGTCCGAGCCGGAAATCACCTGGCCCGATGCTGGCAAACAGAGACTTCGCTGGGTCGAGGAGGCGCGCAAGAGCGCGCCCGGGCTGGACTCGCTGCTGACCTGGGCGTTCCGGTCCGGCGCGTCGCGCGTCGGTTTTCAGACCGGGCATCCGGTATGGATTGGTGTTCACGGCCGCAACCACCGCGCCACGCAGACACCGATCGACGAATTGGATTTCAGCCATATCGTCAATCATCTCTACGGCGCGGACGGCATGGCACGTTTGCAGGGGGGCAACGACTTCGACACCGCTTACGCCATTCAGCTTGACCGCTCGACGCGACTGCGCTTTCGCCTCAACGCCACGCCAACTCGAACCGCGCGTCGTGACGGCGGCAACATCGTGTTGCGGCCGATCGCGGACATGCCGCCGGCTCTCGCGGACCAGCTCGTGGAGCCGGGCATTCTCGATGCCTACCGGCCGCGCCAGGGCATGGTGATCGTCAGCGGGGCGACCGGTTCCGGTAAATCCACATTGATTGCCGGCATGACCGTGGCGAAGCTGCTGGATCCCGAGGGCAACTTCAACATGGTCGAAGGAGCCGCTCCGGTCGAGTTCCTGCTCGAACGCGTGCGCGGTCCCTCCTCGACGATCAATCAGACCGAGATTCCGCGCGATCTGCCGACCTTCGCGGCCTTCGTGCGTGGGGCGATGCGCCGTGAACCGACCGACATCATCGTCGGCGAATGCCGCGATAGCGAGACGATGGACGCGGCGATCCAGGCGGCGATCTCAGGGCACGTGCTGACCACCACGGTTCAGGCCAACGACGTGGCGCTGACCATGCAGCGGATTGCCAGCCTCTGCCCGCCGGCCGAACGTGAGAACCTGGTCTCGGCCGTCGCACAATCGCTACGCCTTGTGATCAATCAGCGGCTGGCTCGTTCGACGGACGGGCGCCGCACGGCACTGCGCGAATTCCTGGTTTTCGATGCGGGGCTACGCGGCGCATTCCTCGGCGCGCAACCGAGCGAGTGGCCGGCACTGACGCGTCGTGCTGTCGAGGAACAGGGCCAATCCTATCGCGCCGCCATCGAGCGTGCGCTGGCAGCTGGCCGGATCTCTGAACGGACAGCCGCCCACGAGATGCGGCAGGTGGGGTGAGCGATGTGGCGTAACACTGGACAGCCTGTGCGCCTGCTGATGCTGGATGCACGCGCCTGCCTGCCGATCCTCTCGGTGATGGTCTACTGGAGCTGGCCGACCCTCTATATCGCCATCGTCGGCGTCACGTTCTTCTCGATGATCTCGCTCCGCGGGTTGACCTTGCCGGCGATGCTGCGGCTGATCCGGTACTGGCTGGTCGGGTCCGTGCGAACGGCAGTACCGGTCTGGAACCGGCGGCGGTTCGCATGAGCGCGGTCAACGTCGAGGCCATCGGTCGCACACTTCGGGTGCTGCTCGAACAGGCTGAGCGCCCGCTCCTCTACCGCGACCCCGCGACGGGCACGCATCTTACGGTCGATCCGCAGACCGCCGTCTCCCCGACTGGGTTCCTGCCACCTTTCGTGGTCGCGGCCGAGGCGGTCTGGCGCGAGGCGACCGGCAAGGGTTTCGCGCTGGACATGATACGCGATCCTGACGCGTTGCTCGGTTATCGGCTGCGGGCAATAGGCGCGGGCAGTTTCACCACTGTGATGCTGGCATCCATGGAAGCGATCAACCAGGTCGCCCGTCCTGAGGCGATCGTGATTAGCGAATTCAATGCGCTGTGGTCGGCGGCGACGGATCGAGTGCGGCGCGATGCACAGGAACCACCGCGCAGCACCTATGGGGCGCGCCCATGAGGCGCGGGCTGCTCGTGGCGTCGGCGATCGTCGCGACGTTCGCCGCGCGTCCCACCCTTGCGGCTGACGACGCTCGCAACCAAGCGACGATCCGTGGCTGCATCCTGGCCGCGGCGGATGCCTATAGGGAGCCACCGGCGGTCCTGGTGGTCCTGCTCGATGTCGAGGACGGTTCGCTGGGAGCGGTCAGTCGGAACACCAACGGCACCGTCGATATCGGACCGATGCAGGTGAACCAGGTCTGGCTGCCAGATGTGGCTGGGCACTGGCATACGACGGAGCGCGCGGCCTTCCTGGCGCTGCGCGACAATTTCTGCGCCAACATGGAGGCCGGAGCCTGGATCCTGCGCCAGGGCCTCGACAGAGCCGGCGGGGACTTCTGGGAGGGTGTCGGCACCTATCACTCGCATGACCCCAGGTACAAGCGGGCCTATCTTCGCGCGGTGTTCGCACAGGTCACGCGGTTGCGCGCATTGGCGGAACGGGCCAGCCACCAGGCAACGCCACAAGCGCCGCCCCCTCTGATCCGGACAGCGCAGGCGGGAGGTTCAGGATGAGACCGCCGCCACAGCCGCGCGCCTCCTGGCCTTCCAACGACGACACCGCCGGCTTCAACCTGATCGTCATCCTCGTCGGGGTCTGCCTTGGAGCCTACCTGGTCTGGACGAATTATCATGGGACGATCAGCGCCGCGGTGATGGCTGTGATGCACCGGGAAATCCTGCTGATCGACCACTTCACCCATCGCTTCGACGTGGCTGACCAGCAGATGGCAGCCGCCGATCCGAATGGGGTGACGTTGCGCGACCTCTACGGGATCGCTCAGGCGGTCGGAATGTTCTTCCGCATCCCGGCGACGGTATTCATTGTTTTGCTGGCGGCGATCTGCACCGTCCGCGCCGCGCCGTCGCGTTACAAGCGCGGCTTCGATCTCGATGCCCTGATCCGTGAACAGGCTTTGGTCTTTCGCAGCACCGCCGCCTTCGTCAGACGCCACCTGCGGCTGGTGCCGCCGCCGGCTGGCGCCCCGCGCCCGGCTGACTACGCGCTCACGGCCGAGGAATGGATCGATCGCTTTGCCCGCAACCGCCATGGAGCGTTCGACGAGAGCGCAGCCCACGCTGCGCTCGCCGTGCAGCTGGGCGCCCGTTGGAAGGGGCCGCAGGACGCGGCACCTGTGGTGCGCTGCCTTTTCGCGGCTTTCGCGTTGCATCTTTCCCAGCGACGAGAGGAAGCGCTGAGCTTGCTGGGGGATGCTTCCGCCGCCCTGGGCAGTCAGGATGAGGCACAGCCGTCCGGTCCGGATCAGCCGCTCGCCCTGCCCGCCTCCATCCTGGCCAAGGCCGACGCTCTGATCGCCGACCCGAAAGGTCTGGTCGAGGCCCGCGCGGTGACGGCTCGGCATGCCTACGCGACAACCGCTATGATGACGTTGCTCAACACTGCGCGCCTGCATGCCGGCGTCCTCGCGCCGGCCCAATTCGCGTGGCTCAAGCTGGTGGATAGGTCGCTCTGGTATGCGTTGCATTCCCTTGGTTACGAGACCGAGGGGTTCGGTCGCTACTTGCATCCCAACCCGCGCGTGGAAGCCTTGGGTGCCAGGGGCCATTGGGCGGTCGAGCGGCTTGTTGGCGCGCCGGTCGTCGCTCCCAGCCCGGAGCGGGCAATCGAGGCGCTGCGCAGGCAGCTACCGGAAATCGCCGTGGGCAGCGATGCAAGTCAACCACAGTTTCGGCCGGATCGATTTCAAACCGGCACCGAACAGATACCAATCTGATTTGCACTACAGATGCGAACCACGAAGTTCTCGGTGTCGCCTCGCATTTTGTCCGATGGTCTCGTGCGGCAGTGAACGATCACCGTTCGCGAAAAGCGGCGCGATCGTTCTTCGTGCCAAGGACACGCGGAGCTGGGGAATGAGCGCCGAGAATACACCGGCAAACATGAAGTTCTACGGTCGCGGGGCCGGTCCGTCGCGCCAGGCAAGGATCGTTTCCGTTGCTTCACTTTCGCCGGCGGGGCAAACAATCGTGAGAAGAGCGGGACTCACCCGCGTCCTCGATTGAATCGCGACGCGTCTGATGGTCGCCCCCCACTGCAGCCCGCTCACGCCGAGCGGTCGCCTGCTGTGTGGATACATCGTAGCGGTCAGCCTGTCGCTCTTGATCGCCCTCGTGAGCCTCGTCGCTCCAGCGCTCGGTGTACCCGACCAGATCCTATCTCCATTGATGTTCGCGGCCGTGATCGGATGCGGCCACCAGATGCTGATCACCGCTGGTTTTGCTGACGCGATTGCAGGAGGCCTGACTGCATGGCCGGACAGACCGACACCGCGTGGGATACTGCTTTCTCCTGCACCCTGCTCCTCTGCGTTTTGGTCCTGCTGGTGATCGCAGGGTTGAAGCTTCGCGACGATAAACAACTCGGCCTGCTCCTCCTGTGTGTCGTTGCGTTGCACGCAACGATGGGCTACTGGGTCTGCGGCATTTCGGTATCTTGATGGCGGCGTCGGCGGATCCCTGGTTTGCGGCGGCTCAGTGAGTGACGTGCGTGGACTACGTTGACCGCATCGGCCCGTCAGGTCCTCGGGGTGAACGGTGCCGTCGCGCAGGCCGTTGAATTCCGCTCCAGTCAGGACCATCCGTCCAAACGTTGTGAGCGGATTGCGTCGGCAAGCGTTGAGATGTTCCTGATTCGTATCGTTCAATCGCTCTGCCCGGGGCAACATTTCGGGGGTGGAGGGCTGGAACCATCGACTGATCCGGATCGTGACCTGGTTCAGCCAGCCACAGGGTCCGCCGGCGCCCAGGCCCACGCGCTACGCGGCCGAATGGGACATGAGCGACGCGGTCGGCGCGACCGACATCCTTCCGGGCGCGAACGCCAGGAGTCCTACACAGGCAGACTGGCAGATTTCTCCAGGTCCGACCTCGATCACCGTGTCGAGGGATCGCAGAAGGTCTGCCAACTGGTACATATTAGCATCGAAGCCGCCGTAGCTGCCAAGGTCGACCTTTCGGACTGGTGATCCGGCTTGCCCGATGGCCTTCCGCGCAGCGGCGACAAATGTGGCGTTGATCGATCCTGCGAGCCTCAGTGTTCCGTCGACCTCGATCTTGGCGGTGGGCGGCGCACCGAGGACAACGCCGGCGCAGTGGTCGATCGTCCCGATGAACAGAGCAATCCCGCTGAGGAAAACCGCGAGACCACTCACCGTGATCCAGATCGGAACACAGCGGAATGCGGCTGCCATAAAATGTTCCTTGACTTCAACGGTGACAGATCGGGGTCGGGTGGAACATGGGCGGCCCGGTCATCGCTTCAGGCCTAGGCGGACGGCAAAGACACCGCGCAGGCGAGCTGGTGCGGCCTGCGCCTATTCGGCTACCTGCTCGTCCGGGCGCGGCTCTATCCCCAGCTCCTGTCGGATGTGGGCAAACTTCCGTGGGTCGGCGAAGCGGCCGTCGGCCATCATCTCTCGCAGCGCTGCCAGGCCAGCTTCGGTGAAGAACAGCCGGGGCGGCCGAACGGCGGAATCGAGGCGCATCAGCCCCCGCTTTACCAGGTCTTGCGCAGTTGCCGATAGCTTTGGCTGGCGCGCATTCGGGCCACCTCTCCAGGTTTTGAGCATGAACCCTTCGGCGACGGTCGGCAGCGTGCTCATGAACTGATCCAACTCGCCGCGGATGTAGGCACGCTCGCGGGGGGTGAACTCGATCGTTTCAATTCTCGGATTTCGCATGGTGGACAGCTTAGCACAGGGCAGCCCGGCGCACCCGCTCTGGCAGTACTTTCAGGGACGCCGTTCGCAGAAACCTGTGTGACCGTGCAGCCCAGGCAGCAATGAATGGAGCCGGGCGCATGAATTTCGAGATACCCGATGGGGCCCAGGTCCAGGTCATCATCGGCAAGGCCCCGGTTCTGGCCTTGCCGGACGGGACGGAGGCCGAGCGCCCGAAGTCCTCGCCGGGCCGTCCGATCCTGATGGCCGCGATCGCTGTGTTGCTGCTCGCCGGCGCCTTCACCGGTGGACGCCTGGTTGGAGCGCATGGCGCTCATACCGGGGTGGCCTCGGCAACCGAGGCCGTTCCCCATCCACCTCCGCCGCCGGTCCGCCAGGGCCTTCCCGACCACGCCCTCGATGATCCGGCGGCCGGCAACGCGGCTGGGCGGGTGCCCGAGGCGTTCCAGCGCGAGCTTCAGCAGCAGCCGACCCTAGTGCCGGCGCCCGGCCAGCCGGCGGCCCCTCCGCCCACAGCCGGAAAGAACGCCTTCGGTCTGGAGAACTAAGGCGTGGCTGTCGTGCGCCAGATCGTCGGCCCGCAGGAGCAGTTCGAGCGTACCGGCGCCCAGAGCCTCCGCGACATCCGCCCGTTCACGACGCGGCTGTCCGAAGGGTTGCGCAGCTCGGCGTCCGGGCTGGTTCTGGCGACCTGTGCCGGTGTGACGTTCTTCGAACCCGCTTCCATCGATGTGGCAGTGCCGCTCGCCGCGGTCTACGCGCTTTGGGTGCTGACTCGTCGCGTGCGATTGCCGATGCGCCTGCCCCGATCGGCCGATTGCTCCGATGTCAGCAATCCGACGCCCGGCTCACGCCAGCCCAAGCCGGCGAACGGTACCTTTTTCATCGGCTGGAGCACCTCCGGCCAGGAGCTTTGGGTAACCGCCGAAGACGCACGTCAGCACATCGCCATTCCGGGCACGACCGGTGCCGGCAAGACGACGGCTATCCTGAGCCTGCTGAGCAACGCGCTCGCTCAGGGATCGGGCTTCGTGCTGGTGGACGGCAAGGCGGACCGCGACCTGTTCGGCAAGGTGATAGCACTCGCCCGTCGCTTCGGTCGCGACGATGACGTGCGGGTGCTGAACTTCATGGTCGCCTCTGGCTTGAAGGACAGTCACACCTTTAACCCATTCTCGATCGGCAATGCCGACGCCATCCGCGAACTGCTGGCGAGCCAGCTTGGCGACCAGGCACAAAACGACCCGAACGGTGTCTTCCGCGAGCGCGCCGTCGCGCTGATCGGCACGATCGCGCCGGTGCTCGTCTGGCTCCGTGACCACAAAGGCGTCCCGCTCAACATCGAAGTCATCCGCTTCTCGATCGAGCTGCGCTGGATCTGGAGGCTGGCGATGGAAAAGATCGTCCTGCTGCGTGATCCGGACAGCGGCAATGTCACGGAGCTCGATGTCAACGGTGAGATCCCCGAGGACATCACCTGGCCGCTGCGCTCTTATCTCGGCGAGCTGCCCGGCTATGATCCGTCGTTGCCGCTGGCGAAGCAGAGAGGCGACGAGCCGTCGAAGCAGCACGGCTTCGCGCAATTCTACTTCACCGCGACCTTCACCCAGCTCGCGGTCTCGCTTGGCCACATCTTCCGGGTGCAGTCGAGCGACATCGAGATGCGCGACGTGGTGCTGAACCGCCGCATCCTGGTGGTGAACCTACCCGCGCTGGAAAACTCCGACGCGACCCTCGCCGCGCTCGGCAAGCTGGTGGTGGCGGCGCTGCGCGGGATGATGGCGCAGCTGCTCGGCGCCTCGCTGGAGGGGAACTACACCGAGGCCGACAAGCCCGGCATGGGCCCCTCGCCTTTCCCTGTCGTCCTCGATGAATTGGCCTACTACGCGACCAGCGGCCTTGACCGCATGCTGGCGATGGGCCGCGGCCTGAATATCTGCTTCATGCTGGGTTTCCAGGAAGTCTCCGGCATTTGGGCGCGCCTCGGTGAGAAGACCGCCAGTCTGCTCGGCAACGCGAACTTGACGATCGCTATGCGGCAGCAGGACGCGGGACGCACCCGCGAGTGGATCGAGAAGACCGCTGGCCAGACCTACATCACGCAAGCGACGGCCTATCTGGGTGCGGGCGACGGCGCCTATCGCGAGGCGCGTCATGCCGAGGTCCGGCCAGTCTCCCGCGTGAACTGGAATGACCTGACGTCATTGATCGAGGGCGAGGCGATCGTACTATTCGGCGGGCGGCGCATCTATGCCCGTGTCTTCTACGCTAAGATCGACGACGCCGGACCAAAGCGCCTCGGCCGGAGCGTCATGCTCAGGGCGCCTGACCCGGACGCTGTGCGGGGACGCTTACAGCGATCCGCGTCGATGGCCGCGGCGATCGAGCGTGGCGCGCTGATCCTTGGCGACAAGGAGGAGGTCGTGCCCGCCCTGGCGGACCTGATCCGGGCGTTCGACAAAGCGGCACGATCAGGCGGCTCGCCGGCGTCGTGCGCGCGGGCATCCCTGGAAGTGCTTGCCAAGCTTCCGGTAGATCCGTCCGTCCCGCGGCCGCCGCCGCCGGTAGACGGCACACCGGTCACCACGGTCTCGCCGATGCTCTGGGCGGCGAACACGGTGCCGGTTGCCGGTCCATGGGCCGAGGGGCCGCCCGTGGAGCCGATCGAGACGATCCTGCTGCGGGGGCTGGCGGCCATCGAACTGGCGGCTGGGGCGCAAGCGGCGGATGCGCATCGCGCCGCCATGGCGGCTTTGAGTGAGCGCGACGGGGCAATGGCGCGGCCCAACCAAGTTGAGCCGCCGTCGATGAGCGCCGAGGCTTTCCGCACGCATCTGCTGGCCGTTCTGAGCGAGCTGCGCCGGGTGCTGCCGTCGTCAATGGTGCGGAGCGCCGCATGATGGCGATGGCCGGCCATCCGCGGCCGGCCGAGCGGCGCGAGGCGAAGAATGCCGTATTACGATCGGTGCGTCGGCGCGGACGTCGCGAAGGTGAGCGTCATGGTTCCGGCCGAGCGCATTCCTGCACTTCGCCCGATTCTTCTCGATTGGCGCCGCGACGCGAAGTTGCTGCTGGAGTCCGACCTGCTGTCGGCCGATCCGATCCTGCAGATCCGACGGTGTTTGCCGGCTCCTTCGGATCAAGTCGCCGATCACCGCTGTCGAAACACGACGACCGTCAAGGCGCGGCCGCTGGCGCTGCAACCGCGTCCCGGCGGGCGCCGCGTTTACGTGCCCAAACGGCGCTCACAGCCATGACGGCAGCGTCACACACATGAGAGGTCCTAGATCGATGACACCCCGCCGGATCGCAATCGCTGCTGGATTGGCCTGCTGGTCGGCCGCCCCGCTTCCGGCCCTGGCGCAGCCAACCCCGCTTCTGCCGCCTGCCGGGTCGCTGACGGGCAACGGCCGGCAGTCCTACACGCACTCGGCCAGCGCGACAGCGCTGCCATCGCCGACGCTACCGACCGATGCCCCGCCAGGCGCGTTCCTGGACGTGGCGCGCATGGCTCTGCGGGGCGGGCGAACGGGAGAGGTGCAAGAGGCGTTGGAGGGCGCCGAGACCCGCTTGCTCGATCGCCCCCTGGGGCCTGCACAGATCGACGCGCCGGACGACACCCCTGCGGTGTTGGATATCGGTGTGGCTCGCCGCGCGCTTGCTCGGCGCGATCGGTCGGGCGCGATCCGCGCGATCGACGAGGCGCTCGCAGCGTCGGCACTTGCCGCCCGGCCAATGGCACCAGTGCCCGTGGCCTCGGCTCCCGCCGCCATTCCAGCGCCGGCGCCGCCGGTCCCCACGGTGACGTACGCCCTTCTTCCCGGGCACTGGCAACTGGACGGCGCGCGATATGTATGGGTGCCCCCGGACACGAGCCTGCGCCGTGTCGAGGACCGGCCGTTCGTGCAGGGGCACTACGTCTGGAGGGGCGGAGAATGGACTTGGGTACCAAGACATTTTGGTGCTGAGTGATGCACCCGATGCAGGCGACTTCCAAGCTGGCCGGCGTCTGTTGCAGGCAATGATCGCGGGTCGCGAATGAGAGCGGCGTGATGAAGCGGATCGATCCTCGTCTCCGTGGAAGCTGCCTATGACATCGAGATGGCCGCCATGCCGTTGTACGAACGGGTCACGGTCTTCATGATCAGCAGTTACGATATGCCGCTGGCTGCTGAGGTCGTTGGTGAGGATAGGAAGCGGACCTAGACGACATGCTCGGCGGGAGTCCGCGTCGCGCCCATTTCGGTCGCTCAGCCGAAGCTGGCATCCTTTGCAGAGCAGTCATTAAGGGTGGCGGTGACTCTACGGAAATCATGGGGAAGCAGTCGTTTCCGACTAGGGAATGTCGTCTATTGCCAGGGCGCCTGCTGTGTCTGGCTTGCTTGTTCTCGGCGACCTGGGTCTGAACGTTACGTCCGCTCATTCGCCAAATCCTGGCCGCGAATACGGCCTGCGCACGAGGTTCCGGTATGGCATGCGCTGGTTCACGTTGATGTGAACCAGTCGCCTGATAATATTCACGGATTTAATCGTTTCGCCATATCCGCGTCATCTGAATTGGAGGCTCGCCCTCATACGCTGCCCGTCACGATTGATGGGGGAGTCCAAGATATGCGGCTAGAATGGCGTTACGTGCTGTCGTCCGCGACAGCTTTCATTTTGTCTTTGGCCGTCGTCGCACCACCAGCCTTGGCTGATGACGATGATCAACATGAGCGACATGAGCGACATGACCCAGTCGTCAGCGGCGACTACGAGCATGTGCTCCTGATCAGCGTGGACGGCATGCATGCCGTGGACTTGACGAACTGGCTGAAGAGCCACCCGAACAGCAATTTCGCCAAGCTTGCCAACAACGCCGTAATCTATCCGAATGCGCTCACGACCGCGCCGTCCGACAGCTATCCGGGCATGATCGCACAGGCCACCGGGGCGACGCCGAAGACGGCCGGACTGTTCTATGACGACAGCTATGACCGTACCGAGTATCCGTCAGAGGCATCCTTTACCAGTCAGGGCCTGCCTGACCCCGGTTGCACCGGCCCCACCGGCACCGAACTGACCAATTGGGAGCAATTGGATAAGACCTACAACTACGCGACCGGCCTGGTGGCCGACTACACCGGCGGGGGTACGCTTGGTCAGGTATTGACGCAGCTGGACCCGACACACATGCAGCGCCGCTTGGTCAACGGCGAATGCCGACCAGTTTACCCGCATCAATATATCCGCACCAACACGATCTTCGAGGTCATCAAGGCTGCCGGCGGGCTTACTGCTTGGTCGGACAAGCATCCAGCCTACGAAATCCTGAGCGGCCCCTCTGGCAAGGGTATAGACGACCTGTTCGCGCCGGAGATCAACTCGCAGATTTTCCTGCCTGGAGCGCCCGCCGGCTTCGACAACACTACCAGCTATGCCGCCGTGCGCGCCTACGATACGCTCAAGGTGGACGCCGTACTTAACTGGATCAATGGCAACAACAGCACGGTAACAGCCCATCCCGGCGTGCCGGCGGTTTTCGGCATGAACTTCCAGGCGGTCAGCGTCGGGCAGAAGCTGGCGAAAGCGGGCTATGGCGACGACCCTAGCCTACGCGGCGGCTATCTCGACGCCGACGCCTCGCCCGGCAATGCGCTGACGCTGCAGTTCGAGTTCGTCGACGAGGCACTCGGCAAATTTATCAGCCGATTGGCCGCCCTGGGACTTGACGGCTCGACGCTGATCATCGTCAGCGCCAAGCACGGCCAGTCGCCAATCAACGTGAGGGACCGCATCGCCCAATCAGACGCGCCGTTTCAGAGCACACCAGGTTTCGGCACCCACGGCTTCGAGATCTGCGACGACGAGGCGCTGATCTGGCTGCAGCCGGAATCACAGGAACAGGACTACGACCTCGCCAAGGCCTATCTCCTGGCGCAAGCCGGCACGCTGCATATCGAGAGATTGCTGGATCGCACCGAACTGACGCCGCTGTATGGCGATCCGTTTGAGAGCTCTCGCGTGCCGGATTTCATTGCTTTGACCCAGCACGGTGTGATCTGCACCGGGGGCACCAAGCTGGCAGAGCATGGCGGCTTCTCCCATGACGACCGCAATGTGCTGCTGCTGGTGTCATCGCCGAGAATCCGGCCGCGGATCGTCGATACCACGGCCTATACGACGCAGATCGCACCGACGATCCTGTCCGCACTGCATCTCAACCCGAGGCTGCTCGAGGGCGTGCGGGCCGAGCACACGGACGTGCTGCGCAAGTAACGGGAACAGAGATCCACGCTACGCAAGAACCGGCCGGTCTGACGATAGACCTGCGGCCGGTTCGCGCTTGTACTGGCCGACCGAAGTGACGACTCCGGCTTTGAGGCGGCGCGTGCGCGGTTAGTCCGGGCTGCAACAGCCGTCAGGGAATCGTCACATTCGCGCGGCGCGGCAGCCATGACGGCGGTTCGACGCTGGCTCGGATGTGACAGTGGGGATGCTCATATCCCGCCCCGATTCGCGGACCCACCGCATGTCCCTACTGTCGGCCGCCGCGATCACCATGTCGCTTCAGAGTCAGTTGGCGAAGTTCACTTACCGTGGGGCACTTGGTTTCTTCGCGAACAGTCAGGTGCTAAGAGTCGCCTTCAGTTTGTTGGCTGACGCGGCAGGACGGTCCGTGGGAACGTCGATGCTGACGTTCCCCGTGTCGCGTCAAAGTGGCTTTTCAATTCGCGATAAGACGTAATCGAACGTGGCCGTCGAGACCCGAAAGTCGCCTCGGAATTGGTTGCTCGGCGATGATCAACACAAGCACAAAAACCCCAGAGACAGCCAGCAAGCAGCACATACCGAGGTGCATAAGCACGCTTGGCCCGCCCAATAACGAACCGAAGGCGATCGTGACTGCTCCGCCAACGATCACCACGAACCAAACGATCCCTGGGATCGTGGTCTCCGCGGCCAATAGACTCTCATGGCGGTCGTTGCAGTCCAATGCGACCGCTCTCGAAAGCGGACAACATCAGGGGATGTCCTCTCGAATCCCATTGGGGAAAGCGGTCCTTCGGGTCAGCGCACGCGGGTGGAGAGCTCGCAACAAAAGTCGATCAATGCCCTGACCTTGGGCGGCAGATGGTGGCGTGAAGGATGATAGGCCTGAAGCGGGAAGGTCTCGCCGGGCCAGCCGGGGAACAGCTCGACCAGATCGCCGTGGTTCAGCAGCTCCTCGCAGCCCAGTGCCATTACCTGCGCGACACCCACTCCCGCACGGCACGCTCCCAGCATGGTGCCGACATCTGTAACGGTGAGCGCGCCCGAGACTGCGACCGGCACCACTTCGCGTCCCCGACGGAACTCCCAGGCGAATGGCCTGCCGCTTTGCGGGTCGCGATACTGGATGCATTTGTGCGTCGCCAGTTCGACCGGGTGCTCAGGCCTGCCGTGCCGCTCCAGGTAGGTTGGCGAAGCTACCGTGAGAATACGCGTCTCGAGCAGCTTATGGGCGATCAACCCGACGGCGGCAGGCTCGCCGAAGCGCACTCCCACGTCAAAGCCGTGCGCAACGAGGTCCCCCGGCGCCTCGCTCGTGACGAGTTCGAGCGACAGGTCGGGGTATCGCACCAGGAAATCGCCGAGCCGGGGCGCCAGAACCAGTCGCGAGAAGAAGGGATCCATCTCAACCCTGAGCCTACCACGCACCGCCTGGCGGGAACTGGTGAGCGCGAGAGCCGCGTCCGACAGCTGGGCGAGCAGGGGCGCGGCTTCCGCGTAGAAGCGGCCGCCTTCGTCGGTAAGTCTTAGCGACCGTGTCGTTCGCTCGAGCAGCCGCACGCCGAGCCGCGCCTCCAGCCGCGCGACAGCCCGGCTCACCCCCGAGTCTGACAGACCTAGCGCCTCGGCGGCACGAACGAAACTGCCCGTCTCGATCACCGCGAGCAGCACCTCGACTCCCGAGAGCAGGCGGGCATCGACCATTCCGTAATTCCTGATGTTTGATCAGGAGTAATCTGACCAAAGCGCACTTAACGCAGGAATGGCTGTATGGGACAAGTACCTCCGGAAGGAGATTAGCCATGTACGCGGTCACGGGGATTACCGGTCAGGTGGGCGGCGCCGTCGCGCGCATGCTGATGGCTCAGGGGGAGAATGTGCGGGCGGTTGCGCGCGATGCGAGCAAGGCCGCGCCGTGGGTGGAGCGCGGCTGCGACCTGGCGATTGCCGAGATGAGCGATGCCTGCGCTCTGGCTCGCGCCTTCGCCGGAGCGGATGGAGTGTTCGTGCTGATTCCGCCGATCTTCGATCCGTCGCCCGGCTTTACCGAGGCTGGAGCAGTGATCTCCACCGTGCGCGACGCGCTGGCCGAGGCGCGGCCTGCGCGCACCGTCTGCCTCTCCACCGTAGGTGTGCAGGCGACCCAACCCAACCTGCTTAACCAACTGGCAATGATGGAGCGTGAGCTAGGCGCGCTCGATCTGCCGATCGCATTCCTCCGCGCGGCTTGGTTTATGGAGAACGCAGCCTGGGATGTCGCGTCTGCGCGTGAGGGCGCGATCCAGAGCTTCCTGCAGCCGCTCGACCGCGCGATCCCAATGGTCGCCACGGCCGATATCGGCGCGACAGCGGCTCGGCTCCTGCGCGAGCGGTGGGTGGGCCGCCGCATTGTCGAGCTGCAAGGCCCGGCTCCGGTGTCGCCAAACGACCTTGCCGCCATTTTCGGCCAGCTGCTCAGCCGCCCGGTAACTGCGCACGCGGTGTCGCGGGCAGAATGGGAGGCGCTGTTCCGTACGCAGGGCATGCGCAACCCGGCGCCACGCATTCAGATGCTCGATGGCTTCAATCAGGGCTGGCTTTCGTTCGAGGGTGGTGAGGGGGTTGAGGCGGTCACCGGCGCGACAACCCTGGAAACGGTTGTGCGCGGCTTGCTGGCCCGTGGCTGAGGGGACGAGAAGGACGATGGCGAGGGTCTTCATTACTGGATCGGCAGACGGACTCGGGCTCATGGTGGGCGAGTTGCTGGCGAGCCAAGGGCACTCTGTCGTGCTTCACGCACGCAACGAGGTGCGAGCTCGAGACGCCCGCGCCGCCCTGCAGCGAGCCGCGGCAGTCGTGGTTGGCGATCTGTCGACCCTTACGGCGATGCGCACCGTCGCGGATCAGGCCAACAGCTTCGGCCGCTTCGACGCCGTGATCCACAATGTCGGGATTGGCTATCGCGAGCCGCGCCGCGTCACGACCGAGGACGGGCTGTCGCAGCTCTGGGCGGTGAACGTCCTCGCTCCCTACGTGCTGACGGCGCTGATGGAGCGAGCCGGCCGGCTAGTATACCTCAGCTCCGGCATGCATATGGGCGCCGACGCCAGCCTCCAAGACTTGCAGTGGGAGAACCGCATGTGGAATGGCTCGCAGGCCTATGCCGACACCAAGTTTCACGACGTGCTGCTCGCCTTCGGTATTGCCCGGCGCTGGCCAGACGTACTGTGCAATGCGCTCGAGCCAGGCTGGGTGCCGACGCGGATGGGCGGTTCGGGTGCGCCTGATGATCTCTCCCAGGCCCATGTCACGCAGGCCTGGCTGGCGACGAGCGACGATCCGGCGGCGAAGGTGACGGGCAGCTACTTCTATCACCAGCAGCCGCGACGGATGAACCCATCGACGCGGCGCGAGGAACTGCAGGAACAACTGCTCGACTACTGCCGCGGAATCTCGGGCATTGAGCTTACCTGAAGCTCGCCCAGCAGTCGTCGACGAGGCACGTCGGCTGAGACGCGCCAATCTCGGCCGGTTCGGCTGCTGCGGCAACGGACTACCCTTGGGTCGAAAACGGCCGATGCCGTCCTGACGAGCGAACGGTCCGCGATCTTGCATAGATGCCCGGAAGCCGCCATTCCGCTTCCGGCCAGACATCGTCAGCCATGCGCCCATGGCCGTCATTCCCCGCCTCTCCGTCGATCCTCGGAAGCGGTCGTTCAGCAATTCGATTCCATTCCGAGCGCTACGTGCGCATCGTCCGTGTTCTTCAGCTGAACGAGCGGGGCTGTGCGCTGACCCACCGCGTCGGCGGCGCCTGTGATGGTCTCACGGCGCTGTTATGACCCCTGCAGAGCCAGTTATTCGTTCGATCATTTCTGCAATGACCAGACCCGCAGTCTCCGGGCGTGGGAAAGCTGCAACGTGGGGTGTCAGGAGAATGCCCGGATGGGTCCAGAATGGGTGCGCCGGCTCGGGTGGCTCCGTTGCCATAACGTCGAGAGTGGCCCCGGAGAGGCGGCCGGTGTCGAGCGCCTCCAGCAGATCGGCCTCGACGACATGGTGCCCCCGACCGACGTTCACCAAGCACGCGCCAGCGGGCATCAGGCCAAACAGGCGTCGATCGAGAATGCCGGACGTTTCCGCGGTGAGCGGCAGCAGGCAAACGAGGATCTCGCTCAACTTCGCGAATTCCAGCAGTCCCTTTGGACCATCGAACACCGTGGTGCCTGGCACGGCTTTGTGGCTCCTGCTCCATCCCAGGACCTTGAAGCCGACGGAGGCCAACAGCGCGGCGGCCCGCTGACCGAGCGGGCCGAGCCCGAGTATTCCGACCGTCCGTTCCGACGTGGGGAGCGGCGGCCGAAAGCGCCATTCGCGCCGGGCCTGGGCGTCGGTGAACCGATGGAAATCGCGATGATGGCGCATCACGCAAGTCAGTACGTATTCGGCCATGATTCGGGCAAATTCCGGATCGCGCAGCGGAACGACCGGGACACCGGGATTGGGGGCCCGGTCGCCGTCGAGGTGATCGACACCGGCGGCAAGCGAGAGCACGGCGCGCAGCCGGGGCAGCGAGCGCAGCAGGCCCGGCGGCGGCTTGTATGCCAAGGCAATTTCGACCGCGCCGACATCGACATCGCCCGGCCAGACGACGAGCTCGAAGGCGACGTTGTGACGCGCCAATTCCGACCGCCACGCAGTCGGGTCATCGAACTCGGAGACAAACAGCACCTGGACCATTCGGACCCTCGTTCCGAAAGGCATCCGTGCCGTTGCTACGCTTCGCTCTCCAGCAGGGCTTCGCCCAATATAGCCATTGCCCGCCCGAACTGGTCGTCATCGAGGATCAGCGGCGGCAACAGGCGGATGACGTTGCCATGCGCTCCGCACGGCAACAGCAGCAGGCCGCGCGACGCCGCGGCATTCAGGATCCGGCGTGCCAGCTTGCCGTCGGGTTCCTTGTCCTGGCGGTCCTGCACAAGCTCCATCGCGATCATCGCGCCGAGGCCGCGCACGTCGCCGATGCTGCGATGGCGCTGCGCAAAGCTCTCCAATGCGGCACGCAGCATGCCGCCCAGCCGCTCGGCCTTCTCGGCCAGGCGTTCGTCCTCGATGATGTCGAGTACCGCTGCGGCGGCGGCCAGTGCCACCGGATTGCCCGCGTAGGTTCCGCCCAATCCGCCCGGAATCGGCGCATCCATGATCTCCGCCCGTCCGGTCACCGCAGCCAGTGGAAACCCCGCGGCCAGGGATTTCGCCGTGGTCACCACGTCGGCGTGCGTGCCGGTGTGATCGAGCGCGAACATCTTGCCGGTGCGGGCAAACCCGCTCTGGATTTCGTCGGCGATCAGCACGATGCCATGCGTGTCGCACAGCGTGCGCAACTGGTGCAGGAACGCGGTCGGCGCGACGTTGAACCCACCTTCACCCTGCACCGGCTCGATTATGATGGCGGCGACGCGGTCGGGCGCGATCGAGGCGTGAAACAGATCGTCGAGCGCGCGCATGGTGTCGGCGACCGTGCGCCCACGATACGCGTCCGGAAATGGAACATGGTAGATGTCGGCGGGGAAAGGGCCGAAACCGACCTTGTTCGGGATCGTCTTGGCGGTCAGCCCGCTGGCGAACATGGTCCTGCCATGGAACGAGCCGGTGAACGCAATCACCCCGGGGCGTCCGGTGTAGGCACGCGCGATCTTGACCGCGTTCTCGACCGCTTCGGCCCCGGTGGAAACAAACTGCGTCTTCTTGGCGAACCCGCCCGGTACCAGTTCGTTCAGCCGCTCGGCGACCGACACATAGCTCTCATAGATCGCCACGTTGAAGCAGGTGTGAATGGCGGTCTCGATCTGCCGGGTGGCCGCCCGCACCACCTTGGGATGGCAGTGACCCACATTGCAGACGGCGATGCCTGCCGCGAAGTCTAGATAGCGATTGCCATCGACGTCCCAGACTTCGGCGCCCGCGGCACGTGCGATCGCGATGCCAGTGTGGACGGACGACACGCCGCGCGGCACGGCCCTGGAGCGACGATCGGCCAGCATGGAGGTTGTCGACATTGTGTGATCCCTTGTCAGGAGGGGTGAGATCCGTTGTCAGGCGGGGTTGCGGTCGCGCCGCTGCGCGACGCGCTCGGCAAGCAGGCACAGTATTTCGAACATCAGTGTGACACCGAGCAGCGCGGTCGCGCCGGAGCTGTCGAATGGTGGCGAAACCTCGACAAGGTCTGCGCCGACGAAGTCGATGCCGCGCAGTCCGCGGATCAGACGCTGCGCCTCGATCGCGGTCAGACCGCCGAACTCCGGCGTGCCGGTGCCTGGCGCAAACGCCGGATCCAGCGCGTCGATATCGAAGCTGAGATAGGTCGGGCCGGAGCCGACGATCGCGCGTGCCTCGGCGATAGCCGCGTCGAACCCGCTGGCGTGCAGTTCCTCTATCTCGATGACCCGCACGCCCTGTTCGCGGCCCCAGTCCTTTTCGTCCGCGGTGTTCATGCTGCCGCGAATGCCGATCTGCACGACGCGCCTGGGGTCGAGCAGCCCTTCCTCGATGGCGCGCCGGAACGGCGTTCCGTGGGTCAAGCCGAATTCGCCGAAATACCGGTCCGACGTGTCGGTATGCGCGTCGATATGCACCATGCCGAGCCGGCGACCGGCAGCGATGCCGCGCAGGATCGGCAACGACACGAGATGGTCGCCGCCGGCGGACAGCGGGACGATGCCGGCGGTGCTGATCGCCCGGTAGAAATGCTCGATCCGCGCCAGCGTATCAGCGAGATCGGCGGGGTTGACCGGCACGTCGCCGAGGTCCGCGCAGGCCGCCAGCCGATAGGGCTCCAACTTGGTGACATGGTGGACCTGCCGCATCATCGTCGACTGCTCGCGCAACTGGCGCGGACCGTGCCGGGCGCCGGGGCGGTTTGTCGTGCCGCCATCGAACGGAACGCCGACAAGACCGATTTCGACCTGGCCCGTTGCCGCCTGGACCGTCAGGTGCGGTAGCCGCATGAACGTCGTGATTCCGGCAAAGCGGGGCAGCACCGTGCCGAGGATTGGTTGAAAGGCATCGCTGACGGAATGCATTGGGAAAGGTGCTCCTACCTTGTCCGACCGCCTGAGACACTCGCGCTTGCCCCGCGGCGGTCGGCGGGCACGCCGACACATCGGCCTTTTGTCGGCCCGCGCCGACGTGCGGACGCTTGTTGCACAACGAGGCGGCTGGCAGGATGGCTATATGTCGAAGTCAGGTTTGAAAGTGGACGCCGCGGTCAGCATGCCGCGATGGCTGGGACCGGCAATCGGCGATGTGGATCTACGCTTGTTGCGTGTGTTCAAGGCTGTCGCCGACCGCGGCGGCCTGTCCCCGGCGCAGGTCGATCTCGGCCTTAGTCTCGCAACGATCAGCAAACACCTGGCCGACCTGGAAATCCGCCTGTCGATGCGGCTTTGCCATCGCGGCCATGAGCGGTTCAGGCTCACCGAACAGGGGCAGGCGGTGTATCGCGCGGTGCTGGATCTGTTCGCCTCGATCGACCAGTTCCGGCACGATGTCGGCGGCGCCCGCGGCGACATGACCGGCGAGATCACGCTCGGCCTGGTCGATGCCACCGTGACGGACGACGCGGCGCCGGTGGTCCGCGCGATCGGCGCGCTGCGCCAGCAGGCGCCGCAGGTGCGGATCCGCCTGATGGTGCTGTCGCCCGACGATATCGAGACCGGATTGCTGAACGGACGCCTCACACTCGGCGTCCTGCCCGAGTATCGCAGGCTGCACGGATTGGAATACACGCCGCTCTACCAGGAAACCTCGCAGCTCTACTGCGCGTCCGGCCACCCGTTGTTCACCCGTTCCGACCCTGCGATCAGGCCCGAGGAACTCGCCGACCACGCCTATGTGAATCGGGGATATTTCGAAGGTGCCACAAAGCTCAAGATCATTGCATCGCTGGTACCATCGGCGACGGCGTGGCATGTCGAGGGCGTCGCGATGCTGATTCTGTCGGGAGCCTTTATCGGTTTCCTGCCGTCCCATTTCGCGGCTGCGTGGTGCCGCGCTGACCGGATGCGCCCACTGCTGGCCGGCACGATGCACTACCGGGAGTCGTTCTCCGTGGCACGACGCAAGGGGATGCGGCCGGGACGACTGGTCGATCGGCTCACGCAGTTGCTGCGCGACCTTGCGAAATTTCCGGACGCGGCCGCGGTTCGTTCCGGACCGGCGATCGGCGTACCGCCGATGCGGGCGCGTCAACCGGCTTCCTGAGCGCGCCACCCGCTGGACGCCGCCCGCCGGAAACTGAACGATCAGGCGCGCTGGCTGCGCGACCCAAGGCGCCGCTCCAGGGAGCGCGCGTATGCCGTCAGCGGCGAGCACATGACGAAATAGATCAGCGCCACCAGCCCGTACACCGCAAAGGGCCGGAATGTCGCGTTGGTCATGATCTCGCCGATCCGGGTCAGCTCGCGGAACCCGATCACCGAGGTGACAGCGGTGCTTTTCAAAAGCTGCACCAGGAAGCCCACCGTCGGCGGAATCGCGATGCGCAGTGCCTGTGGCAGGATGACCAACCGCAACTGTCTCAGATAGTGCAGCCCCAGGGCGGCTCCGGCATCCCACTGCCCCTGCGGGATCGCTTCCACGCAGCCACGCCAGATTTCGCCGAGATAGGCACTGGCGTAGAGTGTCAGGCACACGCCGGCCGCCAGCCAGGGAGACACCTCCACGCCGACGAGCGGCAGGCCGAAGAACACGAGGAACAACTGCATCAGCAGCGGGGTTCCCTGGAAGGCTTCGATGTAGAGTTTGGCGGCCGCCTTCCCCGGCCGATAGGGGCCGACGCGAAGCGCCAGCAGCGCGAGCCCGGCGGCACCGCCGCAAACAAAGGCCAGCAGCGTCAGACCCAGTGTCCAACGTGCAGCGAGCAGCAGATTGGACAACATGTCCCAGAGCGTGAACTGCATCAGCGCACCCCGCTCACGAACAACCTTCGCCCCAGCAGCAGCAGCACGCGTCGCGCTGCCACCGCGAGGATCAGATAGATTGCCGTGATGATCAGATACGTTTCGAACGGCCGGAAAGTGCGCGATTGAATCACGTCGCCCGCGTAGGTCAGATCGCGCACGGCGATCTGCGACACCACGGCCGATTCCAGCAGGATGATGACGACCTGGCTGACCAGCGCCGGCCACATGCTGCCCAGCGCCTGCGGCAGCACGATCTTGCCGAATACGATCACCGGACGCAGGCCCAACGCCATTCCGGCCTCGCGCTGCCCCTGCGGTACCGCCTCGATGCCTGCCCGCACGATCTCGATCGAATAGGCGGACAGGTTGATGGTCATGGCCAGCGCGGCCGCCTGCATGGCGTTGAGGTGCAGCCCCAGGGTGGGCAGGCCGAAAAAGATGAAAAACATCTGCACGAGAAACGGGGTGTTGCGGATCAGTTCCACGTAGCCGGCAACAACCTGCCTGGCCGCCTTGATGCCGCTTCGCCCGAGGGCGGCACCGCCGATACTCAGGCAGATGCCGACCACCGAGGCAAACGCAGCCAACCCCACCGTCGCCAGTGCTCCGCTGAGCAGCAGCGCGTGCGCCTGCAGCAGCGCAGCAAAGTCGAATTGATGCTCCACCGCAGGATGCGGGTCAGAAGTTCGCGGGCAGCGGGGTCTTGAGCCACTCGATCGAGATCTTGTTGAGGCTGCCATCCGTGCGCATCTGCTGGATGACGCCGTTGATCAGCGCCTTGAGCCTGGGTTCGTTCTTGTTGAGCGCGACGTGGTCGGGCGAGCTCATCAGCTCGAATTTCTGCTGCGGCTCCACAGCCGGGTGCCGTGCCAGGATGCTGGCGCCGACGTCGTTGCTGACGACGATCAGTTGCACCTGCTGGGCGAGAAACGCGGCGATGACGCCGTTGTAGTCGTTGAACCGCTGAATATCCGTGCTCGGCGGCGCAACGGCGGTCAGCGACGTGTCCTCCAGCGTTCCCCGGTTCACTGCCACCGATTTGCCGGCGAGATCGGCCGGTCCCTTGACGGCGATCGACGGGCCGCCGAGGACCGCGATGTAGTAGGGCGCGTAGGCATCGGTGAAGTCGAGCACCTTGGCGCGCTCGGCGCTCTCGCCGACGCTGAGCAGGATGTTGACCTTGTGTTCGTTCAGATAGGGGATGCGGTTCTGTCCGGTGATGCCGACAAGGTCCAATTTCACCTTCATCGCCGCGGCAAGGGCGTTGGCCACGTCGATGTCGTAGCCATGCAGGCTCATGTCGGCGCCGGCCGAGGAGAACGGCGGGAAGTCCTCGAAGATGCCCACTTTCAAGCTACCCGCCTTGACGATGTCGTCGAGTTCGTCGGCCTGAACCGCCGACGCGCCGAAAGCCATCAGGCCCAGGCCGAAGACCAGCGCCAGGATACAATTCCTCTGAGCCGCCATGTCCGTTACTCCCTATGCCAATGTGTTGCTGCGTAGACCAGTCGGATAGCCAATCGTGGGCCGTGGCTGGCGCGGACTGACCGTGCAACCGGCCCCTGCGGGCGTCTCGCTCGGCCAACAGTCGCGCGGCCCACAGTCGTTTCGCCCCGGGCCGCACGGCCATGCCGTCATACCTAGATGCGAGCCGACGGGATCGTTTCACAGCAGTGCCGCGGCTGAAATGGCGGTTCATCAAAGCCGAGTTTGACTGTTGCGACAATGCCCTGGCAGTGTTCGATCCTGCGCCGCGGATGCCGGCATCGGCCCCACGCACCGATGCAATCGAGCGTTGCCGAGACAGCTTGCCGTCAAACCAGACTTTGAGGAAACGCTATTCCGCCGGAACGTGACGTGGGCGCATGTTCTGCACCACGCTCGGCCACCGTCATCGCGGTGGTCACGTCGCGGCGAATGCGACACGCACGCGTCGCTGGCTGGGAAATTCATCTGGGGACCTCGCGACAGAGCGAGGATGGGGGAAATGCCATGCAGACCATTTCGCGCAGACGGGTTCTGGGAAGTTTTGGCGCCCTCGGCGCTTCGGCGACGATCGGCTCGCTGCTGCGGCCGCGCCGCGCCGCCGCGGCCGCAGCGGGGATAACGGCGATCGAGTGGGGTGGCGATGTCATCGATGCGATGAAGCAGATCGAGGCCGACCAGCAAGCGGTACAGGTCAACTGGGCGCTGTTCCAGGGTGGTTCCGGCAGTGTGCTGCCGAAGATCAAGGCAAGCTGGCCGAACGTCGAATACGACTATGTCGCGGGTTGGGAAGGCAGCTTCAACACGATGGTTCTGGAAGATTGGCCGGTGACCATCACCAAGGCCGATATTCCGAATCTCGCCGACATTCCTGAGAAGATCATCATCAAGGACAGCAAGGGCAACTGGAAGGCGGTCCCGCGCGCGGTGGGCGGCATGTATTTCGGCTACCGTACCGACACTGTGCCAATGCCGATCACCAGCATCGACGACCTGTACAGCCCAAAGCTGAAGGGCCAGGTCTGCTGGCCGGGACCGACGCAAAGCATGATGTTGCAGGTGGTGGCGCTGGCGATCCACGGCGGCGGCAGCGAGCGCAACATGGAGCCTGGCTGGAAGCTGATGAAGGACCTTGCCAAGTCAGGCAACATCGGCCGCATCGCGGTCACTGACGTGGATTTCACCAACTCGCTGACCTCGGGCGAAACCTCGGCCGGCTTCTTCGCCGAGCCCGGCTGGGCGTCGGTTGCCAAGAATTTCAAGGTCACGCGCATGACCAAGCAGGCCGGCATGCCAACGTTCCTGTACCAGAGCGGGTTTGCGCTCATGAAGAACCGTCCGAGCCTGAAGGCGACGATGGACTTCGTGAATTTCTGCATCAGCCCGGAGATGAACACGCTGTACGGTAAGGTTGCCGGCGAGGCGCCACTGAACGTCAAGGCGACCACCCCCGCCAACCTGGCGCACCTCTCCTTCACCCCGGCCGAGATGGAGAAGTTCGTCTACGTGCCGGACTATGCCGTGGTCCTCGGCCAGCAAGACGCCTGGGCCAAGCGCTGGGAATCGGACATCGCGCCGCTGCTGTGATAGCGGCCCGATAGGTGCGCACCACCCGCATCTGGCTCCTGCTGATCCTACCGTCCAGCCTGATCCTGCTGGGCGGCTTCCTGCTGCCCATGCTCGGTCTTGGCGAGGAAAGCTTTCGCCTGTTTACCCCCGGTCGCGTGGGTGCGGTGGCCGGGGCGCCACTGACGCTGAACAACTATCTCGAACTGGCCACCTCTGGCTTTCTCGATTTCGTTGTCGAAACCTTGCGTATCAGTCTGATCGCCACGCTGATCGGATTGCTGATCGGTTTTCCGATGGCGTGGTGGATCGCGCGGCGCCTGCCGCGCGCCGGACGGGCGATAGCCATCGGATTCCTGATCGCGATGGTGCTGCTCAGCGTTCTGGTTCGCACCTACGCGCTGGAACTGACATTCGGATCGGTGGGCCTGCTGCGCGGCGTGCTGCGCGCGCTCGACATCGCACCGAACGGGCGCGGCTACATCGAATGCCTCGTTGCGGCCGGCTTACTCCATTCGGTGCTGCCGGTCACGGCCCTGACGCTGTTGGGAACAGTGCAGAACCTCGACCATCGGCTGACCGACGCCGCCCAGTCGCTGGGCGCCCCGGCGTGGCGGGCGCATCTGTCCGTCACCGTGCCGCTCTGCATGCCGGGCCTGCTTGCCGCTTTCCTGATCTCGTTCACGTTCTCCATCAGCGCGTTCGTCATCCCGATGGTGTTGGGCAAGGGCCGGGTGCTGTTCCTGTCCAACCTGATCTACACGCGGTTCAGCGAGATCGCCGACTATCCCAGTGGTGCGGCAATCTCCGTGGTCATGCTGGCGATCGCGCTGTTCTTTGTCGTGGTGGTGTCCAATATTGCGGCACGCCAGGGGCGCAAGGCATGAACGTCACACGGCCGAATCGCCGCCGGATCGACGACATCATCGGCTGGTCCACGGCGGCGGTGGTCGTGCTCGGCTTGGTTTTTCTGCTGTTGCCGCTCCTGGTCACCTCGGTGATGGCATTCGACGAGCGCAGCTTCCTCGGCCCGATGCCGCCGCCAGGATTCTCGCTGCATTGGTTCGTGCGCTTCTTCTCGCAGACCTATTTCCTGGTGGGGCTGCGCACCAGTCTGTTGGTCGCGATCGTCGCGTGCAGCATTTCACTCGCGGCCGGCGCTGCCGCGGCGCTGTTCCTCGACCGCACGCAGTTCTGGGGTCGTGGCGTGGTGCTCGCGACGTTCCTCTCGCCGCTGGTGGTGCCGCCGGTCGTCATCGGATTCTCGTTGCTGTTGTTCCTCGCCCAGATCGGCGTGACCTGGGGTCTTGGCCGCCTGGTGGTCGGCCACGTCATTATTACGTTGCCGTACGCCATCCGCACGGCGCTGGCGAGCCTCGCCGGCATCGATCGCCGGCTTGAGGAAGCGGCACTCAACCTGGGCGCCACCGAAGCCCGCGTGCTGTGGACAGTGACCTTGCCGCTGATCCGTACGGGCCTGATCAGCGGCGCGATCTTCGCCTTCGCCGTTTCGCTCGACGACGTCGCCGTCAGCAGCTTCCTCACCGATCCCACCACGTACACCCTGCCGGTGGCGCTGGTCAGCAGCATGCGTGCGACCTTCGACCTGACCATCGCTGCCGCGTCGGTGCTGCTGATCGGCGTGACCGTGGTGCTGATGTTCATCCTGGATAAGGCAGTCGGGTTCGATCGTCTGATCGGCCGCGGCATGTTCGGCAGATAGGGGGCAGGCGTTGACCGACACCGTTGAACTCACCGACGTCAGCAAGCACTACGGGCCGCTTGTCGCGGTCAACCGGCTGTCATTCACGGTCAGCCCGGGCGAGACGATTGCGTTGTTGGGTCCGTCCGGCTGCGGCAAGACCACGACGCTGCGGCTGATCGCCGGCTTCGAGACGCCCGATACCGGGACGTTGCGGTTGGCCGGCGAGGACGTCGCCCGCAAGCGGCCGTACGAGCGCTCCATCGGATTGCTGTTCCAGCACTACGCGCTGTTCCCGCACATGAGCGTGGCCGACAATATCGCCTACGGCCTGCGGCATCGGGGCTTTCCGCGCCAGGACATTCCGCGGCTGGTGGCCGAGATGCTTGCCCTGGTCAAACTCTCCGACAAAGCCGCCCAACGTCCGGGCCAGATGTCTGGCGGTCAGCAGCAGCGCGTTGCGCTCGCGCGTGCGCTCGCCACCCAGCCGAAGGTCGTGTTGCTGGACGAGCCGCTGTCGGCACTCGACGCCAAACTGCGCCAGGAACTGCGCGTCGAGCTCAAGCAGGTGTTGGCCTCGGTGCGCGCCACCACCATCGTCGTCACCCATGACCAGGAGGAGGCAATGAGCCTCGCCGAGCGTATCATTGTCATGAACCACGGCGCCATCGCGCAGCAGGGCACGCCGGACGAGATCTATTCCCGCCCAAACAGCCGTTTCGTTGCCGAATTCATGGGCCGTTCGAATTGGTTCGCGGGTCGGATCTCCGGACAATCGGGTGCCGGCGGCCTTACGTTCGCCACCGCATCCGGCATCACGCTGCGCATTCCGGCACCGGCACAACCGCACCCGGCCGAGGTCGATGTCTGCATCCGTCCCGAGCGGATCGACCTCGCGTGGGGCACGGAGGCGGCGGAGGCCGCAGCAGTCGCCCCGAACATCAACCAGGTGGCGGGGCGGGTGGCCGGCGCCGCGTTGCTCGGAGCCGACCGACAGTTCCTGGTGGAACTCGTCGGCGGCGACCGCATTGTCGCCTCGCTGCCAAATCGCCTGCGCAGCGTACCGGCCGAAGGCGAGCCGGTCTCCGTCTGCTTCGCAGCCGAAGACTGCATCGTCGTGCCGTCGGGTGTGTGAATCGCCCGTCGCCAGTACTTAGCCGACGATGGAGGCTTGAGTGCTGCCGCGCCTGAATGAGATGCCGACCACATCGCCGCTTTTCGTCGACATGTTCGCTGAACTGCGGGCACGTGGCTTCGAGGGCGATCTTTCGGCGACATCTTCCGAACGCATCGTACAGGCGACCGACAACTCGATTTATCAGGTGTTGCCCCAGGCGATCGCGTTTCCACGGACGACCGAGGACCTCGTGCGCATCGCCCGGCTGACGAGCGATCCACGCTTCGCCGGCATGGCGCGCGCCGCGCGGGGCGGCGGCACCGGCACGAACGGCCAATTGCTCACCGACGGATTGGTCGTCGACGTTTCGCGGCACATGAACCGCATTCTCGAAATCAATGCCGAGGAACGTTGGGTGCGGGTCCAGACCGGGGTGGTCAAAGATCAGCTCAATGCCGCGGCGGCCCCATTCGGGCTGTTCTTCCCGTCGGAGCTTTCTACGTCGAACCGAGCCACCATCTGCGCATGGTCAGCACCGACGCGAGCGGCCAAGGTTCCTGCCTCTACGGCAAGACCCGCGATCATGTGCTGGAGCTGGCGACGGAGGTGCTCGACGACACCATATGGCGTACGAGCCCGCTGACCGCCGAACAGCTTGCGGTCGTGCAGCGTCGGCCCGATCGTGTTGCCGCGATCCATCGGCGGGTCGACACGATCCATCGCGAGCAGGCGGATCTTATCGCTGCATCCTTCCCCAAGCTGAACCGATGCCTGACAGGATACGATCTCGTGCATATCCGCGATGCGCGCGGCCGCTTCGACCTTACGCGATCCTGTGCGGTTCCGAGGGGACGCTTGGTCTGATCGCCGAAGCGAAACTTAATCTCGTGCCGATCCCGCCGTGTCGTGCGGTGGACATTGTGCGCTATGGCAGTTTCGACGCGGCGCTGCGCGATGCGCGTGCGCTGATTGAGTTCGGCGCCTCGTCCATCGAGAGAACCGCACTTTGCTCGCAACCGGCTACTCGTGCCGCTCGCAGGTCGGGCTGATCGACGGCGTGAGACTGTTGCATCCCCTGCAGGTGTTGCTCGGAGTCTTGCGAGAGCACGCCGGCGAACCATCGCAGTCCGTCGCGCAGGGTGCGCAGGTCGGCGGTCACGGTCTGCAGTGCAGTATCGGGTATTTGCCTTTTGCGTCCGAAAGCCGCCGGTTGGGAATCGGCGAGCCACCGGCTTCCGGCTTTGAATCGCGGAGTGCCTCGTTTCCCCCGCGGCCGGTGGTGGCCGGCAGAGGGGGGACAAGGCGATGGGACATTCTGAATACGATCCTGCGGCAAAAGACCGCCGTGCGTCGAACGCGGGCCGTATGGTAGGTGCCAGGCGCGCACTCAAGCCACACCAGGTGTGGGCAGTTCGGTTCTGGCTCGATCATCAGCACCGGCTCCGCGACCGCGCGATGTTCGACCTGGCGATCGACAGCAGGCTGCGCGGGTGCGACGTTGTCAAAGTCGGGATCGGTGACGTGGTTAGCGGTGGTCGGGTCCGGGTGTGAGCGATCGTTATTCAGCAAAAGACTGGTCGACCGGTGCAATTTGAACTCCTCGAGTCCATCCGCGCGAGCATGCTGGCCTGGCTTGAACATCGAGGCGGCACGGTAGATGAGTTCGTGTTCCCGAGCCGGATCGATCACGCCGATCACATAAGCACTCTGCAATGCGCCCCTGTCGTCGACGAATGGATAACGGGGATCGGGTTGCGCCGGGAGGATTGTGGGACCCATCCTCTACGCCGGACGAAGGCGTCGATCATCCACAAGCAGACGGGAAACTTGCGTGCTGTGCAGATTCTGCTTGGCCACACGAAAATCGAAAGCACTGTCCGATACCTCGGCGTCGACGTTGAGGATGCACTAGCGCTCTCCGAGGGAACGGAGTTGCAGCAAATTCGCTGGGCTCCTCGACACGTGTACCAAGGACCCCAGGACATCGCCGGCTGGCTGGTCCGAGTTGCGCCCATCTACGACGTACCGGACGATGTCGCCACCTCCCGACAGCGGACGTTCGTCCACTGCAACTGATGGTGCCCCTTTCTACAGACATGGGTGGTCTTTCGACGTTCCGCTTCCGAAGGAGCATCGGCTGAAATCGGCCATTCGGCTCAAGGCTGGTGGTGGCCGAAAACCGAATCACGGCTTTCTCGTGATCGAGGAGGCAAAGTTGGCGTTACCGACTGTCCGGTAGCTCGGCTGCTATCGACCCAACCCCATCGTAAATCCGCTCGTGTAATTGATGGCGTTAGGCTTGGCCGGAGACGATCTGCTGTAGCACGTCAGGTGGATTATGCTGACCCAGCCAAACGGGTTACGGTGCCGACTGAAAAAGGTTGGTTTCACATCGAGGAATGGGCGCGTGGGCGCATTGCAGATTGTCGTCATCGGCGGAGGTGCGCTCGGCTTGTCGAGTGCGTTCCACTTGGTTGAGCGCGGTGTCGGCGTGACCGTGATGGAAGCCGGCGCGCTGGCAAGCGGGTCGACTGGGCGGTCGATCGGCGTCGTCGGGACACAGCACGTTACGGCCCTCGACGTCGCCATGCGCGCCTACGGCCTCCAGCGCATCCGCGCCTGGGCCCAGTACGGACTTGAATTTCATCCGATCGGCTATCTGCGGCTCGGGAGGTCCGACCGAGACCTCCAGCTATTCGAGCAGAGCCTCGAACATCAGCGGGATTCCGGGATCGATAGTGCCCGCATTCTCGAACCAGCCGCAATGCGCGCGCTGGTTCCCGATATGAGCACCGACGGCATATCGGGTGGCTTGTTCGGGCCAGACAACGGTTTCCTCGATCCCCATCAGCTCTCGAGCGTACTTGCGACGATGGTGCGCGAGATGGGAGGCACCGTGCGGCAGCGTTGCCAACTGCTCGGCGCTGATCGAAGGGGAATGGGCTACCGCCTCACGACCACGGCCGAAACGATCGATTGCGACGGCGTCGTTATTGCCGCCGGCGCCTGGGCAGGGCGCGTGGCGGAGCTGTTCGGCCGGACGCTTCCCATCCTGCCCGAACGCCATGAGGCGGTGACGATCCGTCTGCCCGAACCGCTCGCTTATGTCATGCCTATGGTGATGGACCTGGTCTATGGCGGCGGAGGAACCGGCCTCAACTTCCGCCATGATCGGCCCGGCCAGCTGGTGACCGAAATCCACAAATCCGCCGGCACCGGGGCAGCGGATCCGGACAACTACACCGAGCAGATGGAGGACGCCGGCAAGGAACGTCTGGCGGAGCTGCTGCTTGAGAGACTACCCGGCCTCAGCGGCGCGGGTTTTGGTCACGGCTGGGCAGGGCTCTATCCGGAAAGCATCGATCGCCGTCCCCTTGTCGGGCCGTTCGAGGGCGAGCCGCGTCTCATCGCGGCGGCCGGCGCCGGCGGGTACGGCATCCAGCTCAGTCCGATCATAGGAGCACTTGCCGCCGACTGGCTCACGGAGGGCGCGCCGATCACGCTGCCCGAAGCGGCAGCACTTCGACCAGACGCCAAGAGATTTGGCCGCTCCAAGTGAGCGCGAGCACTTACGTCGCCGATGCCGTTTTCCTGAATGTATGCTTCCTGGCCCGCCTGATCGGGCTGCCGGCGACCGACTGGGTCGGTGGCCGCTGCAGCTGTCGCACAGCGCAACGTCAGCTTCTACGGATATGCGCTCGGAAGCGGTCATTCCGCTTGCGTGCCAGCATCTGCCATTTGGCGGCCTAGCCTGAATATACGAGAAGGGTCGCGTCCGGCGGTTCGGGGCGAGCGACCCGGCTACCGCCGCTTTGGGTGGAAAGCGGCGCTTGGATCTAGATCCACGACCTAGGCGAAGTTCCTCGGCGCTACGTCGCGCACCGCGGCGAATCGCGTTGGTTGGAATCAAGCTGTTCCGCCTCGGTATGCCTGCGGCGGCGAAAGTGTCCACGACGCCGTCCCGGCAGGTTCCGAGTGTGCGATTGGCCGGGTCGCCGCAGGCTGCGCCCTCTGGCTCGGGCGCAGTGGACCAGAGCGCCGACGGCATTTCATTCCTGTGCTCCGTCTCCGGAGGGATCCGCCAGATAGCGGCCATTGCGACACCATCCCCGCGTGCCGTTGACGCCACCCGCCCGGTCCTCCATCTGGGCAACGAATGGATCACCCCACAACCACGTCCCAGCTAGGCCTACGCCTGACGCCGCACGGGCACCTAGTCGCTGAACCAGCCCCGGATGCAGCCCCGATAGACGATCGCACCGCGGCGCGGCTTGCGGGGGCTTTTGCCCAGGGCAGCGGACAGGGCCTCGTGCGGCTTGCGGCCGAGATCGGCCAGACCTTGCCGCCGGCCTTCGTCTGGTGGCGCGGCTTTGCGTCGCGCTATGTTGCGTCTCTGTGCCTGCAATCAACGAGCGCGGATGCGCTGCCGGAAATTGCACCGCCGGCCGAGGCAGAGCTTGCCTCGCTGGTGCTGACCGCCCCGATGATGGCAGGCGCCGAGTACCTGACCCAGGATATCCTTCGCGCGCTCTGGGCCGCGACTGCGGCGGCCCTCGCCACGTCTTTTGCAAACGCAAAGTCCAATCTCCAGAGCTTCCTGAAAGCCCTGAACCCTGCCTGGAACCTGGTCGGCCGCGTGCACTTCAACCTCGCGGAAAACCGTCGCGACCCGGACGCGCCCTTCGCCTTCATGGCCACCTACACGACCCAGCTTTCCGCGCAGGCCAAGGTGCAGCACCTGCCGCTCGGTCAGGCCCTGCGTGAATACGCCGGCGCCGCCAACCGCGACAAGCTGCTGTCCCTGCTCGTGCCAGTGCAGCGCGCCGCCGAGCATTGCGCTTGGCTCAAGCCGATGATCGAGGCCGGCGAGATCTTCCATCCGTTGCGCTGGAGCCCGCGGGAAGCGTCACGCTTGCTCGCCAGCTTGCCGGAACTGGAAAGCGCCGGCGTCGTCGTGCGCATGCCCGCCACGTGGCGCGCCAGCCGTCCGCCCCGCCCGCAGGTCACCGCGACAGTTGGCGCGCGCGCGCCATCGACACTCGGCCTCGAAGGCGTGCTGGATTTCCGCATGGACGTGACGCTCGACGGCGAGCAGCTCACGGCGCAGGAAATCGCGACCTTGCTCTCCGGCACCGACAGCCTAGTGCTGCTGCGCGGCCAATGGGTTGAGGTGGATCGCGCCCGGCTCGAACGCACCATGCAGCAGTTCCGCCAGGCCGAAGAACTCGCGGCGAAGGACGGTCTCACCTTCGTCGAGGCGATGCGCATGCTGGCCGGTGCCGCGGTCGGCACCAACACCGCGGACGCCGCCGACACAGACTGGTCGCGGGTGACGGCGGGGCCCTGGCTGGCGGAGACATTGCAGGCGCTGCGCGCACCGGACGGCAAGGGCGCCGATCCCGGCCCCGCACTGCACGGCACGCTGCGGCCTTACCAACAAGCCGGCACGCAATGGATGCATCTGCTGTCCGGCCTCGGGCTCGGCGCCTGCCTCGCCGACGACATGGGCCTCGGCAAGACCATCCAGGTGCTGTCACTGCTGTTGGTGCAAAAGCGGAACAATGGCGCGCACCAGCCCAGCCTTCTCGTCGCGCCGGCGTCGCTGCTGTCCAATTGGGCCGCAGAGATCGAGAAATTCGCCCCCGACCTGAAGGCGGCGATCGTGCATCCGTCGGCGATGACGACGGAGCAGGTGAAGCAGTTCACGCCGCAACGGGCGGCCGAGCTGGATTTGGCGATCACCAGCTACGGCTCGCTGCTGCGCATCCCCGCACTGACCGAGACCGCCTGGCGCTTCGCCATCCTCGACGAGGCGCAAGCGATCAAGAACCCGAACGCCAAACAGACCAAGGCCGCCAAGGAACTGAAGGCGAAGGCACGCATCGCGCTGACCGGAACGCCAGTGGAGAACCACCTCGGTGATCTTTGGTCGATCTTCGATTTCATCAACCCGGGGCTGCTCGGCAACGCCAAGCAGTTCTCGCGCTACACTAGGCACCTTGCCGAACGCGAGACCAATCCGTATGGCCCACTGCGCGAACTGGTGCGACCCTACATCCTGCGCCGCATGAAGACCGACAAGGCGATCATCGCCGACCTGCCCGACAAGACCGAGCTCAAGGCGTATTGCGGCCTCAGCCGCAAGCAGGCGGCGCTGTATGAACAGGCGGTGCAGGACCTGGCGAAGCGCCTGGAGGAAGCCGACGCCATCGAGCGCAGGGGTGTCGTGTTGGCGATGCTGATGCGGCTCAAGCAGATCTGCAACCATCCCTCGCAGTGGCTAAACGACAACGCCTGGACCGAGGCGGACAGCGGCAAATGGGCCCGCCTACGCGAGATCGCCGAGGTCATCGCCGCGCGGCAGGAAAAGCTGCTGCTGTTCACACAGTTCCGCGAGATCACCGGGCCGCTGGCCGGATTCCTCGGCGGCATCTTCGGCCGCTCCGGACTGGTGCTGCACGGCGACACGCCGGTGAAGGACCGCCGCGCGCTGGTGCAGCGCTTCCAGCAGGACGAGACCGTACCATTCTTCGTCCTGTCGCTACGCGCCGGCGGCGCGGGGCTCAATCTCACCGCCGCTTCGCATGTCACGCATTTCGACCGCTGGTGGAACCCCGCGGTGGAGAACCAAGCCACCGATCGCGCCTTCCGCATTGGACAGAACAGGAACGTGCTGGTGCACAAATTCGTCTGCCGCGGCACGGTGGAAGAGAAGATCGACGCCTTGATCGACTCGAAGCAGGGGCTGTCTAATGAGCTGCTGACCGGCACCGGCGAGCTCAAGCTGACCGAGATGCCGGACGACCAATTGTTGCGCTTGGTCGCACTCGACCTTCATGCCGCGTTGAAGGAATGAGAACCATGTCACGTTACGCCGATAGATGGCCCGCCTACGTTTCAGTCGCCGAACGCCGCCGCAAGGCCGCGCTGGCCATGGCGAAGCTTGCCAAGAAGGGCCATCCCGTCGCCCCGGTGAAGATCGGGGGCCGCGCTATCACCACCACCTTCTGGGGCAATGCGTGGTGCGACAACCTGGAAAGCTACCGCGACTTTGAAAACCGCCTGAAGCGTGGCCGCACCTATGTGCGCAACGGCTCGGTAGTCGACCTGCAGATCGCGCCGCGTGAGGTGAAGGCGACGGTCAGCGGCTCGTCGCTCTACAGGGTGACGGTCAGCATCGGCGAGGTGCCGAAGAAGCAGTGGGCGTCGATCTGCGCCGACTGCGCCGGCGGGATCGATTCACTCGTGGAGCTGTTGCAGGGGCGCTTCTCCAAGGGCGTGATGGAGCGCATCTGCCGCCAGGGCGGTGGCCTGTTTCCCAAGCCCTCCGAGATCCGCTTCGCGTGCAGTTGTCCCGACTACGCTTCAATGTGCAAGCACGTCGCGGCAGTGCTGTACGGCGTCGGCGCGCGGTTCGATGAGAAACCGGAACTGTTGTTCCGCCTGCGCGCGGTGAACGAGAACGATTTGATGGCGCGGATCGGCGAGGCGCTGCCGCTGGCGAAGCAGGCCCCCGCCGCCGGCAAGGTGCTGGAGACCGATGACGTGTCGGCGCTGTTTGGCCTCGACATGGCGGAGGCGGAATCCCCGGCGGTGGCGGTGGCGCGCACGCCCGCGACTCCGGCGCCGTCCCGGGCTGGCGGCAACGCGACCGCGAAGCAACCCGCGCGGTTCCGCGCGAACGTCGCGGCATCCGTGATCGCGAAGCCGGGCACTTCGCGCAAGGCGGGGCGGCCGGCGGCGAAGGACCCACCCCAAAAGCGCCGCGTGAAGGCCATGACCGGCGGTCGCAAGATGACCGATGCGGCTGACTAATCCCGTTGAGTCGCAAAGTGTGTCAGTTGAGTGAAGTCGGCGCTTGGGGCGACGCGGATGAAGCATCACCAAGCCAGTCGTTCAGTTTGGACCAGCGCCGCCGTCCCGACACGTTGTGTACTGCGATGGCGATCGCCTTCTTCTGGCCGACCAGCACCACGAGCTGCTTGCCGCGCGTGACGCCGGTATAGAGCAGGTTCCGCTGCAACATGGCGTAGTGCTGCGTCATGACGGGTATGACGACCGCTGGATATTCCGACCCCTGGCTCTTGTGGATGGTCGCAGCATAGGCCGGCACCAGAGTGTCGAGTTCGCCGAAGCCGTAGGTGACGGCTCGGCCGTCGAAACTGGCGGTCAGTTCCCCAACGTCGGGGTCTACATCGTCGACGTAGCCGATGTCGCCGTTATAGACCTCCTTGTCATAGTCGTTCTCCGTCTGCATGACCTTGTCGCCCGGCGCGAAGGTCCAACCGAAGCGCTCGACCTTGCGCTCACCGGCGGGATTGAGCGCGGCCTGCAATTCGATGTTCAGCGAGCGGGCACCAACGCCTCCGCGATTCATGGGACACAGCGCCTGGATGTCTCGGATGGGATCGAGCCCGAAGCGCTGGGGAATGCGTGTCTTCACCAACTCGACGATCCGCGGCACGGCACATTCGGGATCGCCGGCCTGCACGAAGTAGAAATCGCTGGCGCCCTCGGGCCTGGAGAGATCGGGAATGGAGCCGTGATTGATCCGGTGAGCGCTGGTGATTATCCGGCTCTGGGCGGCTTGGCGGAAGACCTCGGTCAACCGCACAACGGGGACTGGGTCGGACGCGATGATGTCGGCCAGAACCTGACCCGGCCCGACGGAGGGAAGCTGATCAATGTCACCGACGACCAGCAGCGCGGCGTGGTCGGGGACCGACTTCAGCAACGCCTGCATCAACAGGACATCGACCATGGACGTCTCGTCAACGACCAATAGGTCGCATACGAGCGGGTTGTCGCTGCTGCGTTTGAAGCCCCCGCTTCTAGGGTCAACTTCGAGCAGCCGGTGGATGGTCTTGGCTTCGAAACCAGAAGCTTCCGTCATCCGCTTAGCGGCTCGGCCCGTCGGTGCGCAGAGCAATAGGTTCACGCCCTTGGCGGCCAGGATGCGCAGAATAGCATTGACAATGGTCGTCTTGCCTACGCCTGGTCCGCCGGTGATGACCAGGACCTTCGACAGCAGGGCCAGTCGGACGGCAGCGACCTGACTTTCGGCCAACGCCAAGCCGATTTTCTGCTCGATCCACGGCAAAGCCTTCTCTGGGTCGATACAGGGCCAGGGCAGCGTTCCGTTGACCAAGCACCGCAGTCGCTCGGCAATGACCTTTTCAGCCCGATAAAGTCCGCCGAGGAATACGCAGGCCCTCGCGCCGACCGTGTCCGCAATCACCGTTCCATCGGCCAGCTCTAGATCTAGCGCGGTCAGAACTAACTCCTTCGGGACCGCCAGCAACTCGACGGTGAGCGTTACCAATTCCTCCGTGGGTAAGCCGCAGTGGCCTTCGTCCATCGCTTCGGTGAGCGCATAGGAGATCCCGGCGCGGACCCTGATCATCGCCGTCTTCTCAATGCCTAGTCTGATAGCGATCGCGTCGGCGGTCTTGAAGCCGATGCCGCGAATGTCGCGCGCAAGCCGATACGGGTTCTCTGTCAAGACCTGGACGGCATCAGCGCCATAGGTCTTGAAGATCCTAACGGCTCGCGTCGAGCCAACCGCATGGCTGTGAAGGAAGACCATGATCTCGCGCACGATCTTCTGCTCCGCCCAGGCTGCGGTGACGCGCCGGGCACGGACAGGACCAATGCCATCGACCTCACGCAACCGATCCGGTTCGGCCTCGATGATGTCGAACACCTTCTCGCCGAAGACCTTGACCATCTTCTTTGCGTAGACCGGGCCGATACCGCGGATCATGCCGGAGGACAGATACTTCTCGATGCCGTCGATGGAACTCGGCGCCGAGGTGCGCATGAAGCGCGCCTTGAACTGCTGACCATGGGTGGGGTCGTTGACCCATTCACCGGACGTGGTGGCCCATTCTCCGGCTGAGATTGTCGCGGCGTGGCCGACGACTGTGACGAGGTCGCGATGCCCGCGCGCCTTGATCCGAAGAACACAGAAGCCATTCTCGGCGTTGTGGTAAGTGACACGTTCGACGAGGCCCGCCAGGACTTCGTGGATTGATGATTTCGGCTGCGGTGGACTGTTCACGAAGTCCCAAGCTCCGCGGCGGTCAATAATTCCCTGATGATTGCGAACTGCCGCGCTTGCTCGGTGACAGTAGCCGGACTTTTGCGGAACAATTCATTTTCGTCTTCGGCGGCATTGGCATCTTTTTCGCGTTGCTCACGCTCGACGCGTGTGATGCGTGTCCGGATCTCCTCTCGCGTAAACATTCGCCTCACCCCGGAAACGAACCGAGGCAGTTCCCTGGCGAATTCGGGATGGTCTGCAGCAGCGTTAGCAAAATCCAGTAGTTTCTCGGTGATCACGTAATCGAACGCCGCTTTGAGACCAAAGCGAGTTTTGATGTCTCGAGCTGCGTCGCACTGCTCAATCCAAATCTCGTGGAATTTCCGGGAACTCATGGGCTGCCCTACTTTTCAGTCATGTTGTCTCGCAATTGCGTTGCGCGCTGCCCAGCTGGCTCATCACGCTCGCATCTGCCGTCTCGCCATGAACCTCGTCGCAGATCAGCTTTTCGGTGGGATCCTCGGAGGACACGGTGCTTACGAAGGAGGCAAGCAGCGCGAGGGCGGTCCTTCGTGCACTCGCTGGACCCCTCGACGAACCGGCCCAGGGTCAAGGCTGTCTCGGGCGGGTAGCCGAGCCGTTCGGCGACCGCGGTTGCCCACACGGTCAGGACCGGGGCGCGGTTGACGCGGATCGGCTGGGCTGGGTCCATAGACGCGCAGCCTATGCGAGCGCCAAACGCAAGCCAACCGAATGCCCAGCCGCCCGTTTGGCCCTTCAGTGTTCCCTATCGTTCTCCACGCTCTACCCTTCCTGCATGGGTGATGTCAGTGAACCCGGCGGCCTCGGTGCGCGGCCTACTTCTTCGCCAGTTTGTCCGCCGCCTTACTCGCCGCGTTAAGATACCCGTTGAGCGTGCCAAGATACGCCGTACCCTTGGGCGTTCTCCTGACGACAATGCTTCGTCGATCCGAAGCCTCGGTCTCACGCTTCGTGAAATCGAAGTCTTCGAGCCGGTCCAGTGCCCGCGTGATCGCGGGCTTGGAAACGTTCAATGCTGCCGCCAGACCACGAACGGTATGCTCGGTGCCTGGTTCCAGATAGACTTTCAAGAACACAGACAGTTGCCGGGCGCTGAAATCGGGACCATCGCTGGCAACGCTCGCCGTGAGCGTATCCTTCAAAATGTGTAGCAGTGGATTGGCCGCGATCCGGGTGGCCGATGGGGTTATTGCCATGATCGTTCCTTTGCTGGTGCGAGCGGTGGCCCAGACATAGCGACATGGTTACGATGCGTGCAAGCGATGAACCGCTGCGACGGACTCGTGGTGCATTGGTGTCGCCGTAGCCGAGTGCCACGGCACCATCGGGAGGATGCTGCACTGCACACTAAGAAGCGTGCCACGCAACCCGCGGGGCGCCCTCCGACGCTGCCCCAGGGTTTCACGTGGGTTCTGATCGAGCCTTGGTAGGCCCGCACGCCGCGTAGGAGCAGCGTACAGCCGGGGTCCGTTCTAGCCACCCTGGTTTCCTGGGAAACTGCGCCGCCGCCAGCGTAGCCCCAGCGGGCGCGGCGTGGTGCGGCGAGCACGCCAAGCACGGCGACGACCCGGTCACCGCGGTATTCAAGGCGATTTGCCAGCCATAGGAACATCGCGGCCCAGGTGATCAGCTCGCATTGCAGGTCGGGGTCGGGCACCGGAAGGGCGAGAAGCCAGGTCGCGAAACGTCGCATGATTTGTGCCCCAGATCGTGCGGCCCGTGGCCAGAAGATCGGCGGCCAGGATGTTGCAGTGATCCCACTTGCAGGTGTGCGCGTCGGTCACCTGGGTCACAGTCCGGCCTCTGCTGGCGACGCGCAGGGGAAGCCCCGGTAGAACTGCTCATTGGCATTGGTGTTGGCGCACTTCGCCATCGCCAATGCGCTGCACGACGACGCGGGCCTGCCGGCGGATCAGGTGATCACCACGGCGCGCGCGAGGTTCCGGTCGGGCGCGGCGGGGCGGGTATAGTGGATTCGGGGAAGTGCGGGATAGACTGCCCTGCGCGGAACGTGGTGATCAACATGCGCGATGCCACCCTCGACCAGGATGCCGGCCCGCACAGCCACCGTCGACTGTCGGATTGGGTGTTGATCACGTTTCACTTTGCCTGTGATCAGGGCGACCTTGAGGTGGCCGATCGACTGATCGCCACCCTGGACCACATGCTGCACCGGGCGCCGCTAGAGGGGCGCCCCGACCGGCGAATCAACACGCAGGGGCTCGTCGCAGCGCATGAACGCTTGTGGGCCCTGCGCCATCCTCAAGCGCGCAACGATTGAGGGCGGTAACCGCTCGCGTGCCAGATCCACAGCACCTCCGCCCTGGAGAACCCGCGCCGGTCGCCGGGTACTACCGAGCGCACGACGCGGCCGGCTCACCCATCGAGCAAGTCGCGGCAACGCGGCAGGGCGAGCAACTCCCGTGCTGCCTACGGCCATCACTTGGGTTCTGATCGAGGCTTGGTAGGCACGCACGCCGCGTAGGAGCAGCGTACTGCACGGTCACGACCCGCCCGCTCTGTTCGTTCCTGCCCATGGGAAATCGCCCTGCCGCCAGCGTGGCACCAGCGGGCGCTGGAGCCGGCGACGAACCGGCCAAGGGTCAGGGCTGTTTCGGGAGGGTAGCCGAGCCGCTCGGCGATCACGGTTGCCAGAGGGTCAGTACTGGGCCGCGGTTGACGCGGATCGGGGGAGAGGGGGCGGGCATGGGTGGTGAGCGTATCGCTTAGGCGACGCCCAACAATGAACGAATCGGGTTGGGCCACCACAGGGGATAATGCGAACAGGGCGGATTCCGGCGCGGACTCGTGCCGGATAGACTCGGTGAATGATCGATCCATCAGCGATTCGCGAGCGGTTTGCGGCGGTTGGTCGCGGACTGAACGAGCGTACTCGCCGGCTGTTCGCGGCGGTAGAAGCCCGAACGGCCGGTTATGGCGGTATCGCCGCGGCCTCACTGGCGACGGGGATCGCGCGAAGTACCATCGGCCGTGGGCTGAAGGACCTGGGTGACCCCGCCTCACTGTCGGGTGCTGTGCGCCGGCCCGGCAGCGGCCGACCAGCGCTGACGGAGACGGATGCGACACTGCTGGAAGACCTGGGTCAGTTGTTGGAACCCGCGACCAAGGGCGACCCGATGCGGCCGCTGCGGTGGGTCTCGAAGAGCCACGCGAA
>DASRQX010000137.1:0-8712 GCA_035696165.1 Acetobacteraceae bacterium
TTGGCAAAGTATGCCTCATCTATAGCTGATCGTGTATCCTAATATTATTTCCAATCAGTCCTTCATAAATCGCAAAGCGCAACTACATCCACAATGAGTCTGTCCCGCTGCAAAGCTACCGATGTTTCTGCAAGAGGCTCAGTAGAAAGACATAAGGGGAAAACGCTCTCCCCGACCTGGTCGCCAGCGGCACGGCTGACAGCTTCGAGGCTGCCAAGGCAGCGGCGCTGCACGTGGCGGAGACCGAGTCGCGATCCAAGCGTCGGATGCGGGACGCACCACGCTGCTCCGTGGCTGTCGCTTAAGGTTTCAGTCCCCGCCGCTGCCCGAGCGCCTGACGCTGGGCGAGCTGCGCGGCTTCAGCCTGGCGGCCGCTGGCATGCTGGGGTAGGTCCAGGATTTGGGCTTATGCCGCATGCGGCATAAGGGCGTATCCTGAACCTGGGCCAGGCACGGGCGCGTCATGTCCGCGACGATTGGCCGCTGAGTCGGATGGTTGCGTCGGCGCGAGCTGCCACCTCCGGCCGCAACGCGGCGCAAAGGCCCGCGCCCATCGGCGCCTGCACCATGCCGTTGCGGATGGTCGGCAGCTCCGTTACCAGCTCCCGATACCAGGTTGCCAGCGTCGCGCGCACGACTTCCTGAAAGATCGCGGAAGGCGCGTGCAGGCCCAGATGCAGTCCGGCCCACAGTGTCACCGGCCCGGTGCAGTCATGCGGCGCCAGCGGCTTCGCATACGCCTCGGCCAGCGCCGCGATCTTGCGTCCTTCGGTCAACCCGCCGCACCACGCCAGATCAAGCATCACGAAATCCAGTGCATCGGCCGACAGCAAAGCGCGGAACGGCACGACGCCGCCCAGCGTCTCGCTGCCGCACACCGGCATGCGCGTCTGGCGCCGCAGATCGGCCAGCGCCTGTGCGTCGTCCATCTTCGTGATCGGGTCTTCCGCCCAGAACACGCCGTAATCCTCCAGCGCGCGGCAGATGCGGATGGCGCTGGTGGTATTCCACAGGCTGTGCAGCTCGCACATCACCTCGATCTTGTCGCCGACCGCCGCTCGTATCTTCCGGAACGGTTCCAGCCCCGTCTTCAGGTCGGTCAGCGTCAGCAGTTGCCCGCCGCTGGCGTCGGCATAGACGTCGAACGGCCAGATCTTCATCGCGGTGTAGCCTTCAGCCAGCAGGCTCTCGGCCAACGCGCCGGCATCGCGCGTGAAGGCGACCTGATCATCATAGGGCCCGCCGGCCGCGTCGTCCGCTCCGACGGAACGGCGCCAAACGCCGCTCGTGTTGTAGGCATAGCCCGCGCAGGTGTTGTAGGCACGGATTTCGTGGCGCATCGCACCGCCCAGCGCCTCGTACACCGGAATGCCGTGACGCTTGCCGGCCAAGTCCCACAGCGCGAGGTCAACCGCACTTGCCGCGCGGATCTCCGCCCCGGTGCTGTGAAAGCCGATATAAGGCGTCGTCAGATGGCGCGACACGGCCGAGATGTCGCGCGCGTCGCGGCCGATCAGCCAAGGTGCCACCTGCTCGTGCAGCACCGCCTCGGTCGCCTGCGCGCCGCGGAAGGATTCGCCCAGGCCGACCAGCCCATCCTCGGTCTCCAGCTCGACCCAGATCAGGTTGGCGCGCTCCGCGATCCGTATGGTGCGCAGACCGACGATCCTCGCCATCGTGTTGTCCTCCGACCGCTAAAGCGCCAGTTGTACCTTCATCGCGCGCGAACGGTCGCCCGCCAGTTCGAAGGCGCGCGCGGCCTGATCCAGCGGCAAAATCTCGGTCAGCAGCGGCATCACGTCCAGCGCGCGTGCGGACAGCAGATCGACCGCCCAGGCGAATTCCTCGTGAAACCGGAACGTGCCGCGCAGGTTGATCTCCTTGGCGACCAGCGTGTTCAGCGGCACCTTCGCCTCGCTGCCGCCAATGCCCACCTGCACGATGGTCCCGCCCGGACGCACCGCCTGCAAGGCGCCGGCCAATGCCGGTCCCGCGCCCGATGCCTCGAACGCGACGTCGAAATGTCCCTTGTCTGCCGCGAAACGGTCGAGTGCCTGTGGATCGGTCCGCGCGTTGAGCGCCAGGTCGGCGCCCACCCGCTTCGCCATCGCCAGCGGCGCATCCGCCAGATCGGTGACCACGATCTCCCGCGCACCGCCGTGACGCGCGACAAGAACGCACAGCGCGCCGATCGGCCCGACGCCGGTAACCAGCACACGCCGTCCATGCACTGATCCCGCCTGACGTGCCGCGTGAAGGCAGACGGACAGTGGCTCGGCGAATGCAGCCAGTTCCAGCGGTGTATCGGCCGGCACGCGGACAGCCTGCGCCGCCGGGCAGACAAGAAACTCGCGAAAGCCGCCCTGCATGTGCGGCATGCGCATCGCACTTCCGTAGAAGCGCATGTCCAGGCAGTGTTGCGGAACGCCCTCCAGGCAGTACCGGCAATGCCCGCACGGGCGGCTGGGATTGACCGCCACACGGTCGCCGACCGCGAGGCCGGTAACGCCGGTGCCGATCTCTATGATTTCGCCGGCCATTTCGTGGCCCAGGATCATCGGTTCCTGGATCCGCACGGTGCCAAAGCCGCCATCCTGGTAGTAGTGCAGGTCGGACCCGCAGATGCCGCCCGCCCGGATGCGGACCATCACCTCGCCCGGTCCGGTGGTCGGGTGCGCGATCTCGTCGATGCGCAGGTCGCGCGGCGCGTGGATGACTGCGGCTTTCATGACGGATCTCCTCCGGGGCTTAGTACCCCATGGCGCGCGGCAGCGCCGTGCTGATTTGCGGCACGAACGCGATCAACAGCAGGCAGAGCAGCAGCAAGCCGAGGTATTTCATAATCGGCCATACCGTTTCCTCCAGCTTCACGTCGCCGATCAGGCAGGCACCATACAGGCCCAGGCCGAGCGGCGGGGCGAACAGGCCGATGCCCATACCGACGACGAGGATCACCCCGTAATGCAGCGGGTCAACCCCCAATTGGCGCGCGACTGGCATCAGAAGCGGCCCGAAGATGATCAGCGCCGCCGCGCCTTCCAGCATCGAGCCCATGACGATCAGGATCAGGATCGAGAGCAGCAGGAAAACCCAGCTGCCGTGCGTCGAGGACAGGTTGACCAGAAGCTCGGCGATGGCGTGCGGGATCTGCTGAAGCGTCAGCACGTAGGCAAGGCTCTGCGCCGCTGCGACGATGAACAGCACCATGCCTGAGCGCACCGCCGCGAAGCGCAGCACCGCGCCCGCGCTGCGCCACGTCATTTCCCGGAACAGCAACGCGCCCACGATCACGGCGTAGGCCACGGCGAAAGCGGATATCTCGGTCGCCGTGGCAAAGCCCGAGCGGTAGCCGCCGAAGATCAGTACAATCAGGCCGAAAGCCGCGACGCCGCTGACCACCATGCCGGACATCGTCTCCTCGCCGCTGCCGACGATGGCATCGGTCGCGGTGCGCCGCCCAATGACGATCGAGGCAATGATCAGGGCCGCCGCCATCAGCCCGGACGGCAGCAGCCCGGCCATGAACAGACCACCGATCGACAGGTTTGCGACGAAACCAAGAATGATCAGATTGACGCAGGGCGGGATCGTCTCCGCCATCACGGCGGACGCGGCGAGCAGCGCCACCGCTTCGCCCGGTTTCTGGCCGGATTTGCGCGCCGCTGGAACCAACACCGAGCCGACCGCGGCGATATCCGCCATCTTCGATCCGGAAATGCCGGAAAAGATGACCATGCTGAGCACCATCACGACATCCAGACCGCCCCGCAGCCGTCCCGCACCGCGTTGCAGCAACGAAATCAGGCGAACCGACATCCCGTTCGCTTCCATCAGATAGCCGACCAGGATGAAGAACGGCACGGCGAGCAACACGAAATTGTCGATGCCGCGAGCCATCTGCTGGGCGAAGAACTCGCCAGGCAGGATGTCGCCCGCCCAGACGAACACCAGCGTCGACAACGCCAGCACGAAGGCAATCGGCACGCCGGCAACCAGTACCGCCACGAAGACGACCGCCATTACAACGGACATTCCCGGCTGCGAATCCGGCGCCCACGCCGACCAGGCAAGCCACGCGGCAGCGATGGCCGCGATCAGCAGCACCGCCATGACGATGTCGCGCCAGCGGAACGCCAGCAGGCTGTCGAGAGCGAACAGCGTCATTGCCGCGGCTGCGACGCAAAGCGGCGCAAAGAACAGTTCCTGTGGAATGCCCGAGCCGACGGTTTGCCCCGCCGTATCCTGCAACAGCACCGCCGTGTTCCAGCACAAGGCGGCAGCCACGATCACGACAATGACCGAGACCGCCGCATCCACCTGTGCGCGTCGCCGCGGGGGCAGGCGATCGACAAAGAAGGTCACGCCCGCGTTTTCGCCGCGGGCCAGTGCGGCGGCCGCACCCAGGAAGGTGACCGCAAGCAGCAGCGCGCGGGCCACGTCGTCGGTCCAGACCAGCGGTGCGTCGAGGAAGTGGCGTCCCAGCACGGACACGCCGACGACAAGCAGGTCGGCGACGAGCAACGCCGCGGCACTCACCTCTACGACGGTCAGCGTCAATCCGACCAGCGATCGCAATGCCATCGAACGGCCCGGCCCGACCTCCTGGATCGTGCCATGGCCGCCCCCCGGAGGGGCCTGCACCGTGGACACGGCGCGTCAGCCCTTCATGGTCTGATGGATCGCGTCGAGCAGGGGCTTCGCACCTGGCGTCTTCTCGGCGAAGCGGTCCCACATCGGGCTGACGCGGTCGCGGAAGATCTTGCGGTCGCATTCCGCCACGACGACGCCCTTCGTCTTCAGCTCCGCGATGGCGTCAGTTTCGACCTGTGCCGCCTTCTGGAAATGATCGTCGGTCGCCTGCGTGACAGCCAGCAGCAGGGCGTCCCTCTGGGCCGCTGGCAGACGCTGCAGGGTGCGGTCGCTGATGAACGCGCCGAATGGCGAATAGATGTGCCGGGTCAACGTGAAGTTCTTCGCCGTCTCATAGAATTTCGCCGACAGAATGGTGGGCGCGTCGTGCTCCAGCCCGTCGATGACCCCTGCTTGCAGGCCCGTATAGACCTCGCCGAACGCCATTGGGGTTGCCGCGGCACCCATCAGCCGCACGGTCTCGGTCACCACCGGCGTCGGGAGACAACGGATCTTGCGCCCTTCCAGCCCGGCTGGATCGGTGAAGGTGAACTTCGTGAGGAAGTTGCGCGCACCCAGGTTGCGACCTAGCGAAGGGAAATGCGTCCCGGCCTTCGTCACCAGCGACTGCATGAGCGCGACCCCCGCCGGCGTCGCCGCGGCGCGGCGCATGTGGTCGTAATCATCGAACACATAGCCCAGGTCGAAGACACCGAACTCGGGTACGATATTGGCCCAGATCGAGGTGCCGATCAGCGTCATGTCCACGACGCCCATTTTCACCTGGTTGATGACATCGGCTTCCTGGCCCAGCTGGTTGTCCGGGAAGAACAGCGTGGTTACCTGCGCATCCGTCGCAGCCTTCAGGCGGGGCAGGAACAGGTCGTACCAGATCCGCGCGGTGGAGAATTTCGGATCGTTCGGGAACGACGTGGAAACTTTCAACGCCGTGGCCGCCCTCGGGCGCCCGATCAATGCGGGTGCTGCCAGCATCGTGGCGGCGCCCATCAATGCGGCCCGGCGTGAAACTGCGATTGTCATGACTCCCCCTGATTTTTGTTCGGTCGTTCGGATGCCCGGGCCTGGACGGCGGCCCGCTCAGCAAGCGGCCGCGCGGTTCCGTTCGGGATCACGCAAAAGCGGCCCGTTGTTCGTAACGTCTTGATGAGATGCGGCTTTCACCGACGTCCTCAGTGGTCTTGCTTAGCTCCGCGTCGCCGCTTGGCTGGTTACGCGTAGGTTTAGCGCATATCATGAAATATCACAACATGCAAAATGCTGGCGGCGGCGATCCGACTACGTCTAAGATGAGCCGAAGGCCGCCCAGCAGCGGCATCGGAGACTCCAATGGCCGCCAAGGCGAAGACAATCCCGCATCTGGTCGAAAAGCGGCGCGACGTCGCCGCGCCGCGCAAGACGCCGGTCCGGCAGAACCGCCTGAACCTCGCCGATCTCGCCTACGACCGGTGCGAGGAGATGATCGTCAATTGCGACCTCAAGCCCGGCATGTATCTGTCGATCCAGGATCTTCAGGACGCAACCCATGTCGGCCGCACGCCGATCCACCAAGCCGTCAGTCGGCTCGCGTCCGACACACTCGTTATCGTGCGTCCCCGGCACGGCTTGCAGATCGCGCCGATCGATCTGGCGCGCGAGCGCACGCTGCTGCTGCTGCGGCGCGATCTGGAACGCTTCGTCCTGCGCCTGGCAGCCGAGCGGTGCGGCCCGTCCCACCGCAATCAACTGTTGCACATCAGCAGGACCCTGCGCGACTCGGCGGGCAAGATGGCTGTCAGCGACTTCAACAAACTGGACCGTCGCATCGACCAGTTGCTGAGCACGGCGGCGGGCGAGCCGTTCCTGGAGCACACGCTGCGTCCGCTGCACACCATCTTCCGGCGGATCGGGCTGATCTATCATCACTGGGTCGCTCCGACCGACGTCCTGGACGGCACCGTCGAATGTCATCTGGCTATGCTGGATGCGGTGGCTGCGCGCCGACCCGACGATGCCGTCGCCGCTGCCGACAAACTTGTCGCCTTCGTGGACAGCATGTTCGACGCCATGGAGGCCGGCATCGATCCGGCCTTGCTCGACTGCAATCTCGCCTTGCAGGCGGTGGGCTGAGAGTTCAGGGGAAAACAGCGGTCATGCGCGTTGTCTTTCATGGCAACACCGCCGTCGGGTTCAGCGGCGGCTTCGTGGAATTGCTGGGCGAACCAGCATCGATCGCCGAACGGCCGGACCGGCTGGAAACCTCCGCACAGGAGCAAGAATACGCAGCCGCCGACGTCATCATCGGGCCCCCCTTTAATGCGTCGCTGCCGCGGCCCGAGCAGTTGCGTCTGTTCCATGTCCGGCGGACGTTATGACGCGATCAATCTAGACGCTGCGCCGTCTTCCTTACTAACCTGCAATTGCTTCGGCCACGAGACCGCCATTGCCGAATCCGTGATTGCCGCGCTGCTGCAACACTCGTGCCGCTGGAGGGACGAGCGGCGGCGCCAGGGAGATCGGCCCTGCTGGGCCGGATCGCCGCAGCGCGCCCACCCGGAATTCGCGGGCAGCACGCTGGGTCTATTGGGCTTCAGAGACATCGGCGAGGCGGTGCCCAGACGGACCAACGCATTCGACATCCACGTCCGTGTCGCCAACCGCAGCCCGGTTGTGCCATCCGAGCTAGTCGACCCTTACTATCCGCTGTCAGATCTGTAAGCCCTCCATGGCAACGCTGGTGCCGTGGTCGTCTCGGTGCCGCCGCCGGATATGCGCATCATGATCGGCACGGCAGAACTTCTTGCGACGCTGCGACGCGGTAACCGACATCTCGTATCAGTTTCCGACGGCCTCGTAGCCGACCAACGGATCCTCGGCGTTGCCATTCGCCGATCTGCCAAACATCGTGAAGACGCCGCAAATAGCAGCTGGACCAGCGACCCGACCGCGCGATGCAAGGCGGCGACGGCTGACAATATCCGCCGCGGGCGAACCTAGCGAGAACGTCCTGCGCAGCAGCTAAGCCGCCCCAAAGACCCTTGCCTGCGGGAGAGGGTTGGATGAGGGTACTGATCAATCTTGCTCGAAACCGTAAACTTCGGGAAGCAGAAAAGCGGTTCTGTCGCAAATATTTCTAATGGACGAGCGAAGCCCGAGAGGGGAGATTATCTTATTCTTCCGATGAATAGAACTGCTGCGCCGAACACAGCTCCCCTCTCAGCAGCAACTGACCCTTGCGGATCATGTGCATCAACTCAACACCGGCTGGGGTCACTGCTGCGGACCAGAATGATTTGAACCCGAGCATCGGTCGTATCTGTCGCTTGATGGCTCGGTGATCCTGCTCAACGATGTTCTTGAGGTATTTGATCTGGCGCATTTCAATGCCGGCCTTGTGGTCAGTATTGTAGCTTCCGATTGCCGCCGTATTGGCACCGCTCTTGTCGATCGTGATCTTTTCCGGTGTACCGTTACATCTTATCGCCTTGCGCAGAAAACGATGCGCGGCTTTGCGATCCCGTTTGGCGGTCAGTAGGAATTCCACTGTGGCGCCAGCCTTGTCGACCGCTCTGTACAGGTATTTCCAGACGCCCTTGACCTTCACATAGGTCTCGTCCAATCGCCAACTGGATCCGATCGAACGCTTGCGCGCGCGCAACCGCGTCTCCAGCAGCGGAACGTATTTGAGCACCCAGCGATTGAGCGTGGAATGGTCAACCTCCACGCCGCGCTCATCCATCATTTCCTCGAGCTGCCGGTAGCTGATCGGATAGGCCACGTACCAGCGGACGCCCCAAAGGATCACGTCCCGCTCGAAATGGCTACCCTTGAACTCAATCATCACCTGCCGCCCTACCGTACCAGTTGTCGCCGATCATACACCGCGGCTGTCTCAGGCGAAGATTTGCGACAGAACCTCTAAATATGAGAGCCTCTTGCAAAACCATCGGCGCGTGTGCGGGAATTTCCTGCCAGGATTACAACTCTAGATAGGAATTTGGTGATCTCGTCTGATTCCCGCCACATCTGACGGCGCGCGACGAGCTTTCAGTCATTTCAGGCAAGCCGCTAGCGTTCTCGCCCGCC
>DASRQX010000138.1:0-8710 GCA_035696165.1 Acetobacteraceae bacterium
ATAACTTCTTCAGCAAGCTGGCGGCGATCACGGCTTATCTGATCTTCCCGTCATGGGACGACCTGCTGCTCACTCTCGCCTTCGCCAAGCCGCCACCAATACCGCCGTGAGCGCTGCCCTGCCCGGACCCCGCCCATCGTACCGCCGAACAAGTGACAAAGGCCTGCCACAGACAGAAAAACCAAAATGAGAATTGGTGCTGCGTCACAACGACGCCGGCGTTTTCGCCATGCTGCAGCAGGACGACGTCGGCGGGCTGGAAATTCGCAGCAAGACCGGCGAATGGATCGTGGTCCCGCCGGTGGAGAACAGGTTAGTCGTCAATATCGGCGACAGACTGAAGATGTGGACTAACCACCGCATTGCCTCGACGTTGCATCGGGTGGTCAACTGTTACGGACGCGATCGTTACTCGGCCGGCATCTTCGCCACTTCGAACTACGACACCGACATCGCGCCGCTGCCAAGCTGCGTCGACGCCGCGCATCCGCCGAAGTTCGAGCAGATGCATATCGGCGAGGCGCTGCTGTTCCACTATAGCCGGGTCTGGCCATCGCTCGGCAATGCCGAGGTTTCGTCAAGCTACCGATATACCCAATGCTCGCCGGAATCTGTGCCCTGCCGCATGTCCGCAAGCAAGGATCACCACAGAGACACGGAGGTACGGAGGTACTGAGAAGAATACCAAGCTGACCACTTGGCCTTTCTTCTCCGTGTCTCCGTGCCTCTGTGGTGATTCAGTACTGCAAATAGTTACCAAAGATACGAATTTCCCCGAGCGAATGGCACGTCGGGCGTCGAAAAAATTATCCGCCTGACTGCTCCATCTGTCACGGCCGGAATTACCGGTCGGTGGAGAACCGGAAGACCGTTGTCGAATGGAACACCTGCCCCGGGTTGAGCATGGTCGAGGGGAAACCCGGCTGGTTCGGTGAATCCGGGAAGTGCTGCGTCTCGAACGTGTAACCGTCGCCCTGTCGGTACAGGGTGTGCGACGATCCGGTCAGCGTGCCTTGCAGGCCGTTGCCCGTGTAGACCTGCACGCCTGGTTCGGTGGTGTAGACCTCCAGGATGCGTCCGGTGTGGGGTGAATAGGCACGGGCGGCGAAGCTCAGTTCGCCCGGCTGCGTCTTGTTCAGCACCCAGTTGTGGTCGTAGCCGTGCGCCAGAATGATCTGCTGGAACGGTGTGCGAATCTGCGAGTCGATCGGGCGCCGCACGCGGAAGTCCATTGGTGTGCCGGCAACCTTGGCGATCTCGCCGGTCGGGATCTGCGTGGCGTCGGTGGGCGTGTAGCTGTCGGCGTTGATCTGCAGCAACTGGTGCAGCGCCGAGCCGGATCCGTTGCCGTCGAGATTGAAGTAGGAATGATTGGTCAGGTTCAGCACCGTGGGCTTGTCGGTCGCCGCCTGGTATTCGATACGCAGCGCGTTCGAATCATCCAGCGTGTAGGTGACCTGCACGGTCAATGTCCCGGGATAACCGTCCTGCCCGTCGGGACTGGTGTAGGTCAGCACGGCCGATGCGTTGTCCGCCGCCGATCGCGGTGTCACCTGCCAGACCTGCAGGTTGAACCCCTCGGTGCCGCCGTGCAGCGAGTTGGCGCCGTTGTTGATCGGCAGGTGATACGTCTGGCCGTTCAGCGAGAAGCTGCCCTTGGCGACGCGGTTGGCGTAGCGGCCGACGATCGCACCGAAATAGCCGGTGTTGGAATTGTAGCCCTGGAGACCATCGTGGCCGAGCACGATGTTGCCCGCGTCACCCTTGCGGTCGGGGATGTCGATCTCGGTGATGCAGCCGCCGAGGCTGAGGAACTTCACCGTCACCCCATTGGCATTCTGCATCGTGTAGAGGTCAACCTGCCGGCCATCCGGCAAGGTGCCGTAGGGGGCGTGGGTGATGCTGGCAACCGCGGCGTTCACCGCGGCGAGCCCGCAGGCCATGAGCACGACAAGCGCCGCCACTGCATGATTTGAGAGTTTCCCTCCCATGGTGTTTCCCTCCCCAGGGGCATCACGATTGGCATCATAATTTGACGACGTCCAACTCGGCTTGGTGTGCCTTGAATGAGGCCCCGGCAGTGTCGCGTTCCATGGTCGGATCATAGCACAACTCGTGGCGTTGTCGCAGGCGGCGGGCCTAAGGGCGGACAAGCCATGCCCCCGGACTTGATCCGGGGGGCAGCGCCTTCCGCCACGCCGATGGGCATCCCGCAAACCGGCAACCGCGCGACTTGGGTGACCCCCCCTCACCTCTCCGCCCAAAGCACCGCGAGCGCCGACAGCACCGGAACCGCGTGCTCCAGGAACGCCCGCACCCGCGGTGGTGGCTCGGCCGACGCGGTGACCAGGCTCACCGGCAACGCCGGCGGCTCATGCGCCCGCAGCAGCCGCACCAGCGTGCCGGCGGCCAGTTCGTCGGCCACCTGGTAAGACAGCACGCGCGTGATACCATGCCCGGCGCGCACCGCAACCAGCGCCGCCTCAATCTCGTTCACTGTCAGACGCGGCGCCAGCCGTACCACCCGCTCGCGCCGGCCGATGCGGAACCCCCACTCCACCGGGGTCGGCCAACCGGTGACATGCACCACCGCATGCCGCGCCAGCTCCGCCGGCATGCCCGGTTCGCCATGTGCCGACAGATAGGCGGGGCTGGCCACCACCACGCGGCGCACCTCGCCTAGCCGGTGCGGCGGCGGGCCGCTATCCGCTGGCGGCCCAATCCGCAGCGCTGCATCCAGTCCCTCCTCCAGCAAATCCAGGTTGCGGTCGGCCAGCAGCAGATCCGCCCGCATCGCCGGGTACGCTGCGAGGAAGCTGGCAACCACCGGCGTGACATGCTGCCGGCCGAAGATCAGCGGCGCGGTGATCCGCAACATCCCGCGCGGCGCCGCCTCGGCGCTCGGGCGCAGTGCGTCGCCATAGGCCGCCAGGGCGCGACGCGCATCGGCACTCAGCCGCTGTCCGGCCTCGGTCGGGGTCAGCCGGCGCGTGGTGCGCTCGATCAGCCGAACTCCCAGTCGCGCCTCCAGCATTGCCAGCGCGCGCGTGACCGAGGGTGCCGAGCGGCGCGACCGGCGCGCGGCAACGGCAAGGCTGCCCGCGTCCAGAATGGCGACGAACACCGCCAGTTCGTCCAGGCGATCCATTAATAATTCCATATACTGAAACGCTGGCTTTCAATTTTCACCCATTATTGTCGAATGGTGCAAGGGTTATCTATCCGGCGTCAGCCCGCAGGAGGCGTTTCATGCCCGATCCCGCCCTCACCTCCCTGATCGACGCGCCATTCCATACCGGCGAGCGCGCCGCGCAGGCCCGCGCCGGCGCGACACCACGCGCCGCTGCGATCCGCGACTGGATGCCGGACCAGCACCGCGCGTTCTTCGCGGCGCTGCCGTTCGTGCTGGCGACGACGACCGACGCGGACGGTTGGCCAGTCGCCACCATCCTGGCGGGCGCGCCCGGCTTCATGGCGAGCCCGGATGCCCGAACCCTGCGCATAAAAGCTGTGCGGGACACCCAGGACCCCGGCGCCGCGTGGTTCAAACCCGGCGCCGCGATCGGTCTGCTGGGCATTGACCTTGCCACCCGGCGGCGCAACCGCACCAACGGCGTGATTGTGGCCACCAGGGAAAATACCATTGTCGTTGCGGTAGAGGAAAGCTTCGGCAACTGCCCGCAATACATCCACATCCGCGACATTCGGGCGATTCCCGCAACTTCCTCGGCGGCGGAACTGATGCATGACCTGGACGGGGCGGCACGGGACGCGATCGCGGCAACCGACACACTGTTCGTCGCCACGACCGGCGGCGCCGAGGGTGTCGATATTTCCCACCGCGGCGGCAAGCCGGGCTTCGTCCGGGTGGATGGCGACACGCTGACCATCCCGGACTTCGCCGGCAACCGCTACTTCAACACGTTGGGGAACATGCTGCTCGATCCGCGCGCGGCGCTGTTGATCCCCGATTTCAACACTGGCGATGTGCTGCATATCCCGGGCCGCGCGGAGATCGTCTGGGACGTGCCGAAGGGGGAACGCCTGGCCGGCGCCGAGCGCCTGTGGCGCCTGCATGTCACCCGCGCATGGCGCCGCCACGCTGCTGTGCCGTTGCGTTGGTCGTTGAGGATGCTGTCGCCCGGTGTGGTCCGGACTGGAAGCTGGTAGTCAAATGCAGCGCGGCCCATTGGCCGCAACCAAAACAGGCACGACGGATAGTGCCGCCGACGACCTGCCGCCAATTGACGTGGCCGAACCGATGAACCTGTCGCGTTTTCGGCAGGTGTTGATGCGAAGGAAGCAAGGGATTTTTAGCCGCCGATGAACGCCGATGACCCCGTGCTGGACCATCTGACGGAGCAGATCATCGGCGGTGCCATGACGGTCTGCAATGCTCTTGGAGCTGGATTTCTTGAGAAGGTGTCTGCCTGCTGCGCAACTTCGGCAACCCGCGCCTGGAGATCAGGCGCATCGTGCTGGGCCTGTAATATTTGGCCTTATCGGCGTTCATCGGCGGCTGAGTTATCTTTGCTGCGCCGGGCACGATTGTGGCCAGTAGGCCGGAAGAACAAGCTTACTCAAAATGTTATTGTCGTGTCAGCGGAAATTCTTCGCGCGGTACGGTGATTCGTGTGGTTAGCAGTGCAGAGGCCAAGGGCGGAAAAGGGCAGCGCCTTCCGCCCTACACCAGCGCAACAGGCCGCACCGGCGCCCCCGTCGCGCCGCGGAACTTCGTCGCCAGCAGAATGAAGCAGAAGCTCCCCACCCCATCGCGCGCCAGCTCTTCCAGCGCAAGGTTCTCGATCAGGTGCACACCGGCCTCGGCCAGCGCGTGCTGGTGCACCGGCATCGCCAGGGTGCGATCCGGGTTGGGCAGCACCTCGACCGCCATGTTGTCGCAGCCGATCGCGACCACGCCCTTGCCGGTTAGCCATTGTGCCGCCGCCAGATCGATGCCCGGCTCGCCCGCCAGGTACTTCGCGTTGTCTACCCCGAAATACCGCCCCCATCCGGTGCGGATCAGCACGATGTCGCCCGGCTCGATCCCCACCCCTGCGACCTCCGCGGCGCGCGCCAGTTCGTCCGGCGTGATCGCCCGCCCGGGGTGCAGATGCGCCCCGCCATCGGCCCGCGCGACATCCAGCAGCACGCCGCGCGTGATCATGGGCGGCGCCTGCTCGATCCCCAGCTTCAGCAGTCCCCAATCGGTAACCGTGTCCGCCGCCGACAACCCGTTGTAGAGCTTGTCGCCCTTCGAGAAATGCCCCAGCGCGTCGATATGCGTGCCGACATGCGCGGTCATCTCGATCCGCTCCACATTGGCCCCGGCGTCATTCAGCGCCCCGGTCAGCCGCCGCCGGCGAATGCTGTCGCGCCACGACGCCCAGATCGACATCAGGAACGGCGTCTGGTTCGGCACCATGAACGGCGCGTCCATCGAGATCTCGTGGCTGACATCATACATCCGCCCCTGCTCGACCGAGCGCAGCGCGGCCAGGCGTTTTTCCACCGTCAGCAGATTGGCCGCGCCGAGTTGGTCGCCCGGTCCCCACTGCGGCGACCCCCACTTCGCATGATCATGCACGCAGCCCGTCATGGTCGTCCCCCCGGCGTCATTCCGGCGCCATCCTGGACCCGGAGCGTGTTCTCGGTGAAGCGGCGGCCCGGCGGAGAGCGTGGTCAGACGTGCCGGAGCCCGCACGCGCGGCGGCGTCGCGCATATGCATGAAACGCCCGGGCTTCGTCCGAGACAAGTGCCCGCTTACCTCTTGTTCATGAATACAAGCGAATGCTCGGCGCGCCGGCGACAGGTTATGCGGGAGCGGTCGTCATCGATGTATGTCATGCGCGAGAAGGTCAGCGCCTTCGTCGTCCCGTTCAACCGTGCCGCCGTCATCGGCACCTGCCTGCGCGCCCTGGGCTTCGCCGACGAGGTGATCGTGGTCGACAAATCATCGACCGACGATACGCCGGCGATTGCCGCGCGGCATGCCGATCGTGTCATCACCGTGCCATGGTCGCCGACGGCGGACGACACATGCGCCTTTGCCTTGGCGCAGTGCGCCCACGACTGGATCGTGTTTGTCGACGACGACGAGTGCTTGAGCCCCGAGGCGGTACGACTCATCCAGGCGGAACTCACGGCACCGAGAGCCGACGTCTACAGCCTACCGCGACGCGATTACATCCTGGGGCCGCACGACGAACGCGCCTATTACTGGCCGGAGCATCATATCCGGTTTTTTCGCCGCGGCGCGGTCGAATTCAGCGCCACGGTGCATGCCTGCGTCGTGCCGCGGTCTGATCGGGTGCTGCAGGTCGCGGCGGACACCGGCGTGTGCATCCACCACTTGTCGCATCAGAACGTGGCGCGATGGATCGAGAAGACCAATCGTTACACCTCCTGCATTGATCGCGCGCGGGTTGAACATACCGGTTCCGACCCGATCGGTTTCGCGCATGAGCGGATCGACCACTGGATCGGTCGCACGCGCGACGCGACATCGGGCGGCTACCCGGCGGCGGCGCTGCTGCGCGCCACATTCGACCTGATCGACCGGCTGAAGGTCTGGGAGGAGGAACGCGGCCTCGACGGCGCCGCGCTGTTTCGTCAGGTCTGTGCCGATCTCGACGCGGCCTATGGCGGGACGGCGCCCGCGCGCGCGGGTAATCGCCGCACGGCGACGCCCGAGGTCGAGGCAGGCCCCAGTGCCGAGGCGATACTGTGTGCCCGCCTGCGCCAACTACGGGCGCAACATGATGCGGCGGTCGGTGCGATGGCGACCCGGGTGAGCGCGATGGCGATTCGGGAGGCGAGCTTGCGAACGAGTTGCTCGCCACGTCGGTCGAGGCGCACGAGCTTGCGAACGAGTTGCTCGCTGCGTCGATCAAGGCGCGCGAGCTTGCGCAGGAGTTGCTTGCCACGCGCGCCGCGCTGCGCGCGATTGAACACAGTACGTCCTGGCGAGCCACGGGGTGGGCGCGGCGTGTGGTTGGTCGGCTGCGGGCAGGCCGATGACGGCATGGTAGGCGGAGGGATACCAAGTGGTGGAAGCATTGACCCACCCATGTCATGGCCGGCCCCCGGGGCGGCCCAAAGGGCCGCTGGAAGACAGGCTCCGACTACCCACGGCTTTCTTGCTGGCGACACTCAAGTCGTGGAGAGCGGCTGAGCGGACGCGGGCGAGGGCTCGCTCGGTGGCAGCCAGCAGGTCTTCGCGCTTGCTGATGCGCTGGGCGGCGAGATCGGGGTTGCGGCAGACGATCAGACGCTGGCCGGGGAAGTCGGGGCTAGCGCCGGGCGCAGGGCCTTCGCCAGCGACGCCACCTTTGCGGACCATGCCCCGCCCGGGTCATCGTGAGGCGCCACTGCGATCCCAGCCGGCTGCTCGCGACTATCGGCGGCGAACCGGATCGACAAAGCGATGGCGAGATCGCGCGCGTGCCGCAGCGTTTTCCCGCGGCCCGGACGGATAAAATGTTGCCACCTGCACCCGGCAGGCCGAGCAAGCCTTGAAACGTGAATGAAATGGCCAGTCGGATAAAGTCGAGCACGCTGTAGTTTCAGTTGTTCCCCGTAAGGGTTTCGTAAGACGCTGCCGCGTACCGCATCCAACAGGGCCGACACTAGCCCGTTTTCACTACATATCAAACAAGGCTCTCCACTCATGGCATACATGCTTAGCCGCTGTCTTGGCGCGGCGGCGATTGCGCTCGGCTTCGCCGCGACCCCGGCGTCAGCGACCGTACTCACCTTTTCAGCTAGCCTCACCGCGCCCGCACCGGCGACGGATACGCTGTCCCTCGGAAGCGCCCCTGCCGGGACGCCGGCCGGGCTTTTGAGCAGCGCGCCGGTGAGCCAGACCTTCGCTGATGGCACCAGCGAAAACCTGAGCTTCTCTTGGGGGCACGGTTTTGCAGCCCGCCGGACTGTATCTCGGGATCACCGCAAAGTCGGGCGGCCCGACGGCGCCAATTTACACGGCCGGACACGCAGTCACGACGCCTTTCACAGCCGCGCCGGTCGGCGGCGAGTACGATCTGACGATCTCGGCGACACAGCCGGAAACCGAGCTCAACCTGCTCTGGGGGTCGGCCGACGATGGTAACAAGCTGGCCCTTCTCGATGACGGAACCACTGTCGCGACACTGACCGGCAAGCAGATATTGGCATCGGTTGCCGGGACGGCCGCCGCAGGTGGGATCGGCGGCACATGGTCCTTCTACGTCGCGGTGTCTTTGCCCAGCAGGTTTGATGAGGTGCAAGCTAGCACTACGACCAACTGGTTCGAGACCACCTCGCTCGGCACGACATCGGTTGCGGTGGGCACGCAAAGCGACGCAGAGGCGATCGCCGAGCCGAGCGGGATAGGGCTGTTTGCGCTGCTCTCGCTGATTGCGGTACGCGGTCGCCACCGCGGGAACAGTATCAGCGGCTTATAGAAGTCCAGCAAGGTCGCGGGGCAGTTCCAGCGGTTCTCAATGCGATTGAGTCGCAGTCGCGGCGACGGGGGTGAGTCCGGAATGCAACACTCGGCAGTGAACCGATTGGCCGCCGCAAAAAGCGGATTCGCACAAGCGCCGGAATGGGATTCCTGGCGTCCATGCCTGCGCTCGATTCGCTGCTCGGATCATTGCGAGGGTGCCTGGACCGGTTCCCGGACAAGCGCCGCGGCATGAACGCGACCTACCCCATCGGCGACATCGG
>DASRQX010000139.1:0-11439 GCA_035696165.1 Acetobacteraceae bacterium
ACCCCGGCACCGTCACCCAAGCCGGATGCAGTGGTGCCGTTTAAGCACTCAATCGCAGCAACTGAACACGGAAGGGAAGGTGGCGAGATGAGCGAATTTCCACTTGACGGGGGACACCTCATATGAGTCGTGGATACCGGCCTGCGCCGGCATGACGTGGAGCAGTGTCCCGTGCGTCAATGGCTAGGGCCGTTGGTATCAGGCCTCACATTGATGATCCCCGCCCCCGACCGGGCAGTTGCTGCGGGCGCCGCGGCGGTGCTCGGCGGCGCTGTCGGCAGTGTCACCGTTTGACCGAGCGCTTTGGCGGCGGCGATGATCTGCTTGCCACGAGCCGACAGCGTGCGGGCGTCCACGCCATGCATTTGGTCGTAGACGTACTTGGCCTGCAACTGCTTCAACGCGGCCTGCTGTTGTGTGGTCGATGTCCCGGCGGATCCGCCTGGTGCCTGCCCGCCGGCGATCCCATTCGAAACTGGTTTGCCGGCGCCTCCGCCGGCGGCCGCTCCGGTAGCGGCGGATGCCTCCGGTGCCTCCTTTGGAGGCGGCGCGGCCCTTGGTGCCGCCTGGTCGGCCGCCGTGGTACCGGTGATCGTGAGAGACATGTTTGAGTCCGATCGATAGAGATGGATTTGGTCTTGTCGTCACTTTTTGCCGACCGTCGGACCATCAGCGCATTGCATCGATAACAAACGGTGGCTTTCGCCACTTTTTGCCGATCTCGAGCTGCCCCCCAACGCGTGCATGTCGCAACCGTCGACCCGCCGGCAGCGACCTCCCCGCGTCGGCTTCGCCCGCGGTTCGCTGAACCGGCTCTACGCAGGCAGACGCGTCAGGCCGCCAGCAGTTCCCGCGCCAGCGCTTCCCATTCCGCGTCCAGCGTTCCCGTCGCAGGCGAGCGGCCCGCGCGGTTGTACCAATAGCGCGCGTTGGACAGGTCGCCCTCCTTGCGGTGCAGGTAGGCGTGTACCGAAGACCCCGTCTTGCCCTCGTCCTGTTGCGCGCACTCGTGTGCCCGCGTCCAGTCGTGCTTGGCGTCCCACCACAGGGTTTGCAACGCCAGGCTCAGCCCGGCCGGCGGCTCGGCCAGATGCAGCGTGCCGCGCAATTCATCGATGTCCATGATCCCATCTCCGCCCAAGGTTCAGCTTTCTCCAAGCAGGCGCTTCAGCTTGTCCACGGCCGAGTCCGGCGTGGTCAGCACCCGTCGACCGGTCGCCGCGCCGATCGCCTGCGCGGCCCGCGCCAGGCTAAACTGGCCCAGCGCGATCACGTCACACGACCGCAGCGCCATCGCCGCATCGACCGCCGCTCGATCATGCGCCGCCACGTCGCCGCGATCGAGCGCGGCCAGCGCGCCTTCGGCAAGCTGCGGCACCACTTTCATCCCGGGCGCGGCCGCGGCGAACTCCGGCGGCATCGAGTCGAGCGTCGGCGCGAAGGTTGCCAGCAACCCGATCCGGCCATTCGGTCCAATCAACGCCAATGCATCCTCGATCATCGCCTCGTTCGGCTTCAGCACCGGCATCGGTGCCAGTTCACGCGCGCAAGCCTCGATGCAAGGGCCGAACGCCGAGCAGGTGAACAGGATGCCGTCGGCGCCACTAACCTTGGCGTAGCGAGCCAGGGTCAGAAAGCGATCCGCCATCTCCGGGGTCAGCACGCCGTCGCGGGCCAGATCGGCGGACAGGGAATCATCCAGCAGGTTGGCCGGCCGCGCCGCCGGCCACTGCCGCGCGAACGCGTCCTCGATCGGCGCGACCGAGTGCTTCAGCGCGTGGATCAGCGCAATGCGGGTCACGGCAACGTTTCGGTACGGGTGTAGCGGCGCCAGGCGCTCATCTGGATCGCCGAGGTCAGGCAATGCACCACCACCGGCTTCGTCTTCACCGCGAAGGCGCGGGCAATGCCGTCCTTCACGTCTGCTTCGTCGCGGATGGTGATGCCCTCCGCGCCGAATGACCGCGCCCACGCGGCAAAGTCGGGATTGGTCAGCCGCGTGCCATCCATGAAGGGTCGTTCCGGGTAGCGCACATAGCTGTGCATCCCGATCGTTCCGTACATGCCGTTGTCGGAGATGACCACGATCGGATTGACGCCGTATTGGCACGCGGTGGCGATCTCGTTGCCCATCATCAATGTTCCGCCGTCGCCGAGGAACGCCACCACCTGCTTGTCCGGCCGGCGCAGCGCCGCCGCGACCGCCATCGGCATGCCCGACCCCATCGCGCCGACTACCGAGGACAGGAAGATCTGGCTTTGCCGAAAGCCGATATAGCGATGGACGAAACTGCCGAAATTGCCGGCGTCCGTGGTCACCGTGGCGTCGTCGGCAAGGTGCTTGTCCACCTCGCAGACGATTGCAGCGAAATTCACGCCGTCGGTCGTCGCATTCCACTCCTTGGCCAGCAGCTTGCGATGGATCGTGTGCAGCCCGTTCACCCAGCCGCGCCGCTTGCCTGCGCCGTCGGGCGTTCCGCGCTTCAGCAGCGCCCTGATCACCTCATGCGGGCTGCACGGCAGGCCGAGGTCTGGGCTCCAGACCCGACCGATCTCGTTGGCATCCGGCCAAACATGCACGAACGGCAATTGCGGCTGCGGCGCCGAGGGAAAACTATAGGACTGGCTGACCGTGTCGGACATCCGCTCGCCCAGCGCGACGATCAGGTCGGCGCGCTTCATTTCGGTGATCAGCGCCGGCGGCACGCGGATGCCCATGTAGCCGCCGTAGTTCGGATGTGTCGCATCGAACAGTTGCGGCCGGCGATGCGTCGGGTTGATCGGCAGCAACCAATTCTCGGCCAGCTTGTTCAGGTCGGCGAACACCGATTTGTCGTACATCGCGTCGGCCAGCAACGCACCGCCCACCAGCACCAGCGGACGCTCTGCACGTTCCAGCATCGCCGCCAGCCGATCGAGGTCCTCGGCGCGCGGCCCGGCCGCCACGCGCGGGCGCGGCTGGTCCAGTTCGGCGTCGGTCTCCTCATCGAAGATGTCCTCCGGCAGGATCACCGCGACCGGCCCCTGGGTGCCGCTTTCCGCGATATGGAAGGCGCGGGCGATGGCTTCCGAGGCCTGCTCGGGCTGGTTCACCTCGATCACCAGCTTGGTGACGTCGGACAGCAGCCGCGAGTAGTTCTGCTCCTGCAATGCCAGGCGGCCGAAATCCTTGCGCTCCACCTGGCCGACCAGCATCACGATGGGCGTGGCGTCATGATAGGCCGAGTGCAGCGAAACCATCGCGTTCGAGAGGCCGGGACCGCGTGAGACGACGCAGCATCCCGCGCGCTGGCGCAGCCGCCCGTCGGCCACCGCCATGAACCCGGCGCCCGCCTCGTGCCGGCAGACGATCATGCGGATGGTGTTGCGCTGGAGCAACGCGCTGGTCAGGCCGACATAGCTCTCACCGGGCACACAGAAGAGCTGGTCGATATCGTGGGCCTCCAGGCTTTCGGCCAGCAGGCGGGCGACGGTCTGGGGCATGGCGGGCGGTGCCTTCCTGGGTCGTGTTGCAGCCTGCGCACTTAGGGCTCGACGCAGGATAACCGAATCGTCTCACCATGCGCACGGTGGTCGCTTCCGTCATGCCGGCATGCGCCGGCATGACGCTGTGAGCGCCGGCATGACGCTGTGTGCGCAAGCCGTGCGCTACTTGAAGCGGTTATCTCGCCTCGGGCCCTTAGCGCGCCGGACAGCGGATCAGCGGATACGGGAAGTCGGCGCAATGCGGGAAGCTGATCTGGTTCTCACCTTGCCGCTGCACATGCAGCACGTCCGCCGTCTCGCAACCGAACCCGACCTCCTGTGCGGCGCCTGGAGGCCCGAACAGCGTGCCGCCCTCCGCGGCGGGCTGGACCGGTGCAACGAAGCGGAACTCGGCGCCGGTCGCCGTCGCGCGCACGGTTTCGATCTGGCGCTGCGCGTAGGTCACGTCGGTCAGGACGGCGCGCATCGCCACGTCGCGGGTGAAGATGACCACCGGCTGGGCCAGGCACTGCTCCGCGCTGAGCGTCACCGGTGGGGGATATAGGCCGCCGATCCAGGCGCCGAACAGCCACGCATGCGGCGGTAGCCCCGGGGCCTGAGCTCGGGTCGGCAGCGCCCCGGCACACGACAGCAGGGCGAGCAGGCAAATCGCGACGCGGCGCATGTGGTTCCTCGGCGGCGTTCGTAGGTCAAGAAGATTACGGCGCGGCTTGGCGGTCGACCAGTGGCCAGTGATCAGTGATCAGTGATCAGTGGTCAGTGATCAATGGCCGGTGTAGGAGGCTCGCATGCTCCGTCGTCTGTACTTGCGCACGTTGGCGCTGGCGGCTTCGCCACGCGCACCCTGGTGGCTCGCGGCGATCGCCTTCGCCGAGGCCAGTTTCTTTCCCATTCCTCCTGATGCGCTGTTGATCCCGATGGCTCTGGCGCGGCCGGATCGCGCCTGGCGCCTGGCGTTGGTGTGCACGATCGGTAGCGTCGCCGGCGGGGCGTTGGGCTATTTCATCGGCTACGCGGTATTCAACCAGCTCGCCCGCCCGCTGATCGCGTTCTACGGTTACGGCCCGCGCTTCGCGGCGTTCCAGGCGATGTACGCGCAGTACGGACTTTGGATCATCCTGATCAAGGGGTTGACGCCGATCCCGTACAAGATCGTCACCATCGCCTCCGGCGCGGCGCATTTCGACTTCGCCGTATTCATGGCGGCAAGCGCCGTTACCCGCGGCGCGCGGTTCTTCGCGGTGGCGGCGCTGCTGCGGTTCTTCGGCGCGCCGGTGCGCGATTTCATCGAGCGGCGGCTGACTTTGGTCACCAGTCTGCTGGCGGCGGGCGTGGTCGGGGGTTTCCTGGTGCTGCGCCTGTTCTGATGCTGGCCGGAATAGGGGTCACCACACGAACTGTTCAAAATCGCACGCCAAGCCGCAAAGGGACGGGAACGTAGCGCTGATCTCGTGTCGTGGCCGGAACGGAGCAGCGGAAGCAGCCTCGGTCCGGACATCGTCGCCGGTCAGACCGATGCGCTCCCGGTCGAAAGCCTGCCGTCGATCCGGAAACCCGGGTTGATCGGGACGCTGACCTGCTGGGCATCCTGCGATAAACCGCCCCAAAGGTCACCGAAGGGAGCCGAGAGCCGGAGACAGGGGGTTTGGCGGGCGATTTTTGAACAGATTGTGTGGTGGCCCCTGGTGCAGCATTGGAAATAGCACGCAGTTTGAGGGCCACAATCTCGTCAGCGTGTCGCCGTCCGCGCCTGTCATAGTGCTGACCGCTAGCCGCTGCCGTGGTGAGGTCTCGATATTGGTTTCCGAAATCTTGGGTTGGAGCATGTCAACCGAAGCGAACGATCATGATCCTGGAATGACGCGCGCTGCCCAGAAACCGTTGCCCGGCGTGATTGCCGGTATCGGTTCGATCGTCGCCGGCGTGATTGGCTTCGGCATTCCGGTCGTTGGGATTCTCGCGTCATGCGTCGGCATCTGGCTTGGCATCAAGGGCATCCGGCAAGCTCGGGCAATGAATTACCGTCCCGGCACCATCTTCGGCATTATTGGCCTTTCCATTGATGGTCTGGGCATTGTCTTCTGGGTGTGCGTGGTCTGCTTCGAGTCTTACCGGTAAGAGTCCGTCCGGAAGGTTCATCAATCATTACAAGACTTTCTTGGCATCTGCGAGCGGTGCGAGATGGATGCCGTCGGGTATTCTACGGGACGAACGTGAGGAACCACGGTGGTGCGCTTTGCACGATGCGCCATTAGTCTTGTCTTCTCTGCACGCCCTGCGGTCTCTGCGCTAATGCGGCAGAGCCAACCGCACGGCAGGTTCGCCGGGGGCGGCAGGGCATCGCTTCGGCCGGTCAAACTGGTGCTTGCTGCACGCAAGAGAAGCATTAACGCAGAGATCGCAGAGAAGGCAAGCGATTGGCGCTTCGCGCGGCGGGTTGCCGGGCCGGCATCAAAACGTCATATGGCGTGCCGCGGTGTCCACGCGCGGTAACTTGCGAACCCGCGCCGGGAATTGGCTCGTTCGCAACCGAATGCGCTCAAGCCGACACGCCTGACCTACTCAAAAGACTCAACAACCTCCCGGACTGACACTTAGGAGGGCGTCTGTCCTCCTCGGCCTATGGCTGAGCCGCAGCCGAGAGGGGCCTGGCCCGCGGGCGGCCCAACGTGCTCGTGCAGCGCTTCCATGAAACCGCTCCTATCATCGGGTTCTGTCAATCGGTCGGCGAAGCGGTCCAGGATACATCGCGATCGGAGTGGTTCCTTGGAAACACTGTACTAGGTTGCATCGTTTGCGGGCGTTCGGATTTGGTCGGTTAAGTCAAATGTATTAACTATCATTTGCTGCTGCATTGTGCTACACGGGGCGGTCCAACTTTTTCCAAGGGAAACCACGCCTGTGCCCGATCCGTGCTTCCGCAGTCGCCTGTTGGCGGCACCGCGAAGGAAGAATTTTAGCGCAGATGAAGAACGCGATGCACGCAAAACACGCAGATGGCGACAACCTGAATGAGCCTTCGGGGACACGATCAGCTTCGCGTTTATCGTGCACAATGCGTTTGGGGTCAGCGTACACGACTCGGAATCAAACGCGTGGCCCATAGCCCGCGAACCACGCCGAAACATCTGCGTGTTTTGCGTGCATCGTCTTCTTCATCTGCGCTGAAATTCTTTCTTGCCTTGTAGTGTCACCGGGTTTGCATCGGGGATCGCGGGCCTATGCCATCGCAATAACCCGCAGCCGCGGCCCGGAGCCGGCTCAATCGGTCAGGATCATCTGCAGGGGTACTAAACCACTTGATTGGTGCCTGAGGATTGATGTTGGCGGCGGCCCGGCTGACGCATCACGCCGAACACAACCCACCTCCGGTGTTAGACATAATACTGAGCTTATTTTCCTATACATGCTACGCGAGCCGGTTGAACTTTCAACCCCAAGACCGCGCCCGTGTCCACTGCCGACCCCGATCCTACCGCCGCTTCGGCCAAGCCGCCCTACACCATCCCGCCGCAGGACCTGCGTGACATGGTGCTGACGCTGCCCCGCCCGCCGGCCGATGCGCCCGAAACCGCTTGGCAGGAGGTGGTGCAGGGCGGCCTCGACAGGCTTGGGGTGCTCGACCCGCGCGATGCGCTCCAGACGATGCTGGCGGTGACGGTGATCGCCACCCATGCCGGCGCCGTCGACGCCTGCCGGCTGGCGTTCGCCCCGGACGCCTCGGCGGTGCAGGCGCTGCGCCAGCGGGCGAGCGCCACCACGCTGGCGCGCGTCATGGCCGGGGCGGTGCGGTCGTTGAAGCAGCTTCGGTTGCAGCCCGCGGTGCCGGCGCGCGACTGGGGCGGCGCGGCGGCGGTGCTGGCGGCGGCGCTGCGGGAGGCGCCGGCGCGGCCGGCCGAGGCGGCGCGCGGTGGCAAGGCGGCGGCGGCGGAGTCGGCGGAGATCATCCGCTGGATCGACGAGATCGACGACGCGGAGATGAACGAGGAGATCGAGCGGTTGCGGCGCGAGGCGGCGGGCGAGCCTGCGTTGCCGGTGAAGCCGGGGCCGCGGCGGATCTACAAATACAAGCCCGATGATTACGCGCGGACATGGGTGCCCGACGAACGGGCGGCGCGGAAATACCCGGGGTGGGACAACATGACCAAGCCGGAGTGGCGGGAGTTCTTTGGGTATACGTATCCCGGGCCGGTGGCGCCGCTGGAGATGCTGACGCCGGCGTCTCGCGCTGCTGCCGCGGCTGGGGAGGAGTGGGTGGGCGCCGAGGGTCTCGGCTGGGGTTGGGTCTTCCGCAGCTGTGTGGGGGCCGCGCGAAGCGCCATTGGCGGTGGTGCGGTGGTTTGCCGAGGCAGGCAAGTATTGGAACCGCAAATAACGCAAAAAACGCAAATGGTCCGAGCGAACCGTGGGCTGGTGCCGACCCGATGCCTGTGCGGCGCACTCCATTTGCGTCATTTGCGGTTCCAATTCTTCTTGCTCACTCTCGGCGCACGGAAGGGCAGAATGGCGCTTCGCGCGGAGCGCCGGCACCGGCGGAGTTCCGCGTCGACTGTGGTGCGGTTCAAATGGCGACGAGCGGCGGGCTTGTGGGCTGGTCGTGACGGGAAGGGACCGGTTGGCCGCCGCGGACGTGCTTTTTTACGAAATTGCGCAACAACCCCGGCCTCCGCCGGGGCAGGCTCCTTCCGACGGGTCCGACCCGGGCGGCGCCACGACCCCGGGGAAGGATCGACACAGGTCGCGGTGGCCTCGGTTCTTGCGAAACTGCGCAACGACCCTCCCGCCGGGGCAGGCTCCTTCCGTCGGGTCCGACCCGGGCGGGCCACGACCCAGGGGAAGGATCGACACAGGTTGCGGTGGCCTCGGTTTTTGCGAAATTGCGCAACGACCCGCCCGACGGGGCAGGCTCCTTCCGTGGGGTCCGATCCGGGCGGGGCCACGACCCAGCGGAAGGATCGACACAGGTCGCGGTGGTCTCGGTTTTTGCGAAATTGCGCAACGACCCTGGCCTCCGCCGGGGCAGGCTCCTCCTGCTGGGTTCGACCCGGACGCGAGCGCAACCCAGGGAAGGACGGGCACAGGTCGCGGCGGACGGGTTTTCGCGAAACGCGCAACGACCCTCGGTCGAGTGCCCCGAGGACATGCCCGGTGCAACGGTCCGCCGCCAGGCTGCGGCCCGGGGGGCACCAACCGCGGTCGGGATGGGGCGCGGTGGCACCGGCGGGGGCGGATCGCCGGCTCGGGGTCGGCCATGGCGGTGAGGACGGTGGCGGCGGGCGTGTTTTCGCGAAACCGCGACACGACCCCTCGGGTCAAATGCTCGAGGGCATGCCCCATGCAACTGTCTGCTTCACAGAGCATGCTCCTTGTCTCGCCGATCGGCGGTCCTGCCCACCGGGGGCCTGGCGGATCGGAATGGAATACTTCCCCCCTGTCCGACCGGGGGCCCGACCCTCTATAACCTGTTCGGAAACAACCAGTGCAGAGACCAGCATGGACGTGGCCGCGCCGATCGACCCCTTCGCCGATCCTCGCAATCGGATGGTGGATAGCCAGATCCGCCCCAACAAGGTCACCGATCCGCGTATCTTGGGCGCCATGCGCAGCATCCCGCGCGAGCGTTTCCTGCCACCCGCCCTGGCGTCGCTGGCTTATGTCGACAAGGACGTGCCGGTGGGCAGTGGCCGCGTGCTGATGGAACCCATGGTGATCGCGCGGATGATCCAACTCATTGCCCCGGAGGCGGGCGAGCGCGCGCTGGTGGTCGCGGCCGGCGTCGGCTACGGCGCTGCAGTGCTGGCCGCTTGTGGCGTCCGGGTGACCGCCCTTGAGGCGGACGAGGCGCTGCTGGCCGTGGCACGCACCGCGCTGGCGGCGATTGCGCCCGGGGTCAACCTGGTGGCTGGTCCGTTGGCCGCCGGCTGGCCGCAGGATGCTCCCTACGACATCGTGCTGATCGAGGGCGCGGTGGTGGCGCCCCCGCCAGCGATTGTGGAGCAACTTCGCAAGGAGACCGGGCGGATGGTGACGGTGATCCGCGGGGCGGCGGGGCCGGGCCACGCCGTGCGCGGCGAGGCGACGCAGGCCGGGTTGCAATTGTGGCCGGAATTCGATTGCGCCACGCTGCCGATCCCGGCGTTGCTGCCGCCGCCGGCGTTCTCGTTTTAGGCGTGGGCACCCGAACGTGGGCAGGTTCCAGACGCGAGCAGACCAGGTGCCGACGTCGAGCCGACCCAGGAATGGCCGATCAGGGCTGGCCGGTCAGGAATGGCTTGGCGTGCGATGCGCCGATGTGGCACGTCTGTGTCCCGGCGGTGTGGTGCGGTGCGGGACAATGTCGCCTTGGCAGGCAGCCGACAGAGCGAGGATCGGGGGATGAAGCTACGCGGTGAAACGTTAACCGGGATGCGGACCAAGGCTCGGACCGAGGCTTGGACCAAGACTGGGACCAAGTCTGGGCTGGCCGGCGCCGGCGCGTTGATCCTGTTCGGACTGACCCAGGGCGTTCCGGCCTGGGCCCAATCGGCCCCCCCGCCGCCGACGGCCCGGGCGACCAACCCGGGCAGCGCCGGCGTCCCCGGGGTGCCGCACACCTTGAGCCAGGCGCTCGCCGCGACCTATGCCTATCAGCCGGCGCTCCAAGCTGAGCGCGCCAAGCTGCGCGCGACCGATGAGGGTGTGCCGGCGGCACTGTCCGGCTGGCGGCCGACTGTCATCTTGAGTGGCGGCGTCGGCTATGGCGACGGCACCAGCCGCAGCTTTTTGTTCACGTCTGGGGTCAATACGAAAGCGCCGCTGCAGCGCGACGTGGCGGAGGCGACGGCAACCATCACCCAGCCGATCTATACCGGCGGCAAGGTGCAATCCACCGTCAACCACGCCAAGAACGCGGACATGGCGGAGCGCGCCAACCTGATCGTACAGGAGGAGCAAAGCTTTACCGATACGGTCAACGCCTACGTCGGCGTGATCCAGGCGCAGCAGCTCCTGCAGTTGAACATCAACAACGAGCAGGTGCTGAGGAAGCAGCTTGACGCAACCAACGACCGGTTCCGGGTCGGTGAGATAACCCGCACCGACGTGGCGCAGGCCGAGGCGGCGTTGGCCGGTGCGACGGCATCCCGTGAGACCGCGGAAGGCAACTTGCAGACGGCACGCGCCACCTATCAAAGGGTGATCGGCTTCCAGGCGCCGGCCGACCTGGCCGAACCACAACCGCTAAAGCTGCCGGTGAAATCCGAGCAGGACGCCGCCGGCCTTGCGTCGGGGAACAACCCCACCGTGATCATGGCGTTGTTCAACGATGCCGCGGCAAAGGACGCGATCGACCAGGCGTTCTCCCAGCTCATGCCGCAAGTCAGTCTGCAGGGCCAGATGTTCCAGCAGAACAATGCCGCTGCCCGTTCGGCCCAGACCAACGGCTACCTGGTGACTGCCAACCTCTCGATGCCGATCTACCAGGGCGGGTCGGAATACTCCGCGGTCCGCCAGGCGCGGCAGACCCAGCAGCAGACGCACAAACTGGTGGACGATAGCCGCCGGACCGCGGTGCAAACGGCGGTTGCCGCCTGGGACACGCTGATCGCCGCCCGGGCGACGGCGGACAGCACGCGCGTGGCGATCCGCGCCAACGAGGTTGCGCTTGAAGGCGTGGAGCGCGAGGCGATCGTCGGCAGCCGCACCACCCTCGATGTGCTGAACGCCGAGCAGGAACTGCTGAACTCCCGCACCACGCTGGTGCAGAGCCTGGCCAACCTGGTGGCGTCGTCGTACGTGATGGCCTCGGCGGTCGGCCGGTTGACCGCGCGCGACCTCGGCCTGCAGGTGCCGCTGTATGACGAGACGGCGTACTACAACGCGGTGAAGAACCGGTGGATCGGCACCGGCGACTACGCCACCGGCCAGCCCGCCCGCTGAGCCGCCCGCTGAGCCGCACGATGCAGGGAAGCAGGC
>DASRQX010000140.1:0-27982 GCA_035696165.1 Acetobacteraceae bacterium
TCGGGCCACGCTATAACTTCTTCAGCAAGCTGGCGGCGATCACGGCTTATCTGATCTTCCCGTCATGGGACGACCTGCTGCTCACTCTCGCCTTCGCCAAGCCGCCACCAATACCGCCGTGAGCGCTGCCCCGCCCGGACCCCGCCCATCGTGCCGCCGAACAACTAACAAAGGCCGCCACAGACAGAAAAACCAAAATGAGATTTGCTGATCACCCGGCTACTCCGGAAATCCCGTCAGGGCCTCTCGCCAAAAAAACTCGACCCCGGAGCCAGATGCGCGCGCGCCACGTCTTCATTGAGCGCAAGCCCGTGACCCGGGCGTTCATCGAGATGTATGAACCCATCGGTGATCACCGCGCCGCCGACCACAATGTCGTTCCACCACGCGACATCGTGAGCATGAAATTCCATTACCAGGAAATTGTCCATCGCGGCGCAGACATGCGCACCGGCGACGGTGCCGATCGGGCTGGCAACATTATGCGGAGCCAGCGGAATGTAATACAGATCGGCATGGTCGGCGACTTTCTTCGCCTCCATCAGGCCACCCATCTTCGGGATGTCGGGGGCGATGATGCGGGCAGCCTGTTTCTCGATCAGCTCACGGTAGCCGTGCTTACGATACAGGTTTTCGCCGGTACAGATCGGTGTGCGAGTGGAATGGGTGACGTGGCGTTGTGCCTCGATGTTCTCGGGCGGGATGGGGTCTTCGAGCCACAGCAGGTCAAACGGTTCCAGCGACTGGGCCAGCTTGATGGCGTCGTTGACGTTGAATTTCCAGTGCGCGTCCATCGAAACCATGATCTCGGGGCCGACCGCCTCGCGCACTGCGCGGACCACGTCCACCATCCAGGCCATTTCCCGCGACCCGATGACACGGTTGAACGGCTCGAACCATCGCCGGCGCGGGTGCGGGTCGCTTGTAACGTCCAGCGTGTAGGGATTAGGCGTGTCAAGGTCGAACTTGATGGCGGTGAAGCCCTCGGCGACCACCGCGCGGGCCTTGCGCGCATAGTCGGCAGGGTCCGGCGTTTCGCCAGCGTGACAGTCGGCGTAGATGCGGATCTTGTCGCGGAACCGGCCGCCAAAGAAGGTTGAGATCGGTGTGTTCAGCGCGCGGCCCAGCAGGTCCCACAGCGCGATCTCAATGCCGCTGATGGCGGTGACCGTCGCGCCGGCCTGTGAACCTTCGCCGGACAGGCAACGGATCATCAGGTCGAAAAGCCGGCCGATGTTGCGCGGATCCTCACCGATCAGCAACGCCTTTGCCTGGTGCACAAGCTCCGCGACGCCGGCGCCCCAGTAGGCCTCCCCGAGGCCGGTGAGACCGGCGTCGGTGTCGACGCGCACCAGCACCCATGGGAAGTTTCCCGCGATCACCGCGGTGCTGACGTTGGTAATTTTCATCGGCGAGGGATCCCTTCGGTCATTGCAACGTCTGGACGAGGGCCTGACCGGTCTGGCGATCGAAGAAATGCAGGCGCTGCTGGTCGAACGCCAGCCAGACCGGCGCATCGGCGGCGAGACGAACGTCGGGCGGCACGCTGATGACGAGTGTGTCGTTTCCCAGACGCACATGGACGAAGGTGATGTCGCCAGTCGGTTCCACCGTGTAGACGCGGCCCTCGACACCGAGCACGACAGGTTCGCCGTGCAGGGCGACCGCGCTGTGCCGGGCGCCGAGCACGATCTCTTGCGTGGCGGCGGCAAGGACGCGGCGCGCGTTTTCGGGCGACAGATCAAGCCGCCACCCCCCCTCGCCTTCCAGCGCCGCGCCGGTGACGCGCGCGGAAAGCAGGTTCATCGCCGGGCTGCCGACGAAGCCGGCGACAAAAGTGTTGACCGGGGCTGCGAAAACGCGCTCGGGCGTGTCGTACTGCTGCAATACGCCGCCATGCATCACCGCCATGCGGTCTGCCATCGTAACGGCCTCAAGCTGGTCGTGGGTCACATAGATCACGGTCGCGCGAAGGTCCTGATGGAAGCGCTTCAACTCGGCGCGCATCTGCACGCGCAGCTTCGCATCCAGGTTGGACAGCGGCTCGTCCATCAGGAAGGCACTCGGGTCGCGCACCAGCGCACGGCCGAGGGCAACGCGCTGCTGCTGGCCCCCCGAAAGCTCTCGCGGACGGCGGTCGAGCAGGTGGGTAATGTCCAGCACGCGCGCGGCCTCGCGCACGCGGCGGTCGATCTCGGCGGGTGGCAGTTTGCGCATCTGCAGCGGGAAAGCCAGGTTCTTGAAGATCGTCTTGTTCGGATACAGCGCGTAGTTCTGGAATACCATGGCGATGTCACGGTCTTTCGGGTCAAGGTCGTTGACCAGGCGGTCGCCGATGAAGATCTCGCCGCCGCTGAGTTCCAGCAGGCCGGCGATCAGGTTCAGCGTGGTGGTCTTGCCGCAGCCGGATGGGCCGACCAACGCAACGAACTCGCCGTCCTCGATGGTCAGCGACAGACTGCTGACGACCTCCAGCTTGCCATAGTGTTTGCCAACATCCCGTAGCCTGACTTGCGCCATCTTCGGTCCCTCAGTATTTGACGGCGCCCTCTGTCGCCATGGCCTCGCCCCGCTTTTGTCACTTAGCTTCGACGGCGCGTGACAAGCGCGAGCCCGAGCTAACCGAAACCACGTACACCTCTCCCGCTCTTCGCGGGCTTGGGCCGCGAAGAGCGGACCAAGGTCGAGGCGCGAAGCGACGAGGGTGAAGGTCGTGCGACCGCAACGCCCTCGCCACTGGCCCGCCTCGCGGCCCGAGCCCGCGTAGGGCGGGAGAGGCATAAGCAATTCCAGTCACGATGAACCCGCTCTAGGCGTTCTGCGCCCCAACGGCAACCTCACGTGGCACCCATCCGTGCCAGGCCCTCGGCGACCGACACGAATTCGCCACCGCCGCTCAGTTTTACGGTCCCGAAACGGTCGGCGAACAGCCGTCGGACCGCCGGAACGAAGGCCGTGCCGCCGGTCAGGAAGACCTGATCGACAGCCGCATGCGCCACCCCCGCGGTTGCCAGCGCCTGGTCCACCGTGGCGCCGAGCCGCTTCAGATCGTCGGCTATCCAGGCTTCGAAGTCGGCCCTTGTGACGGTCCGCTCAATGGCGAAATCCCGATGGGCAAACCGCAATTCCGTGCTCTCGGCGATGGACAGCGCCGCCTTGGCCATCGAGACGGCCTGATAGAGCGCATAGCCAAGCTCGTCCTCGATCAGTGCGATCAGATGGCGCAGGCGCTCCGGATGTTCGGCGGTGCGCATCACCTCGGCGATGGAGCGCAGCGTGCGTGGCGTGCGCATCAGCGACAGCAGGTGCCAGCGCGCGAAGCCGGAATAATATTCCGGCGGCACCGGCAGGCGCTTGCCCATGATCGTGTAGCTGTCGCCCTTGCCAAGCAGCGGCGCGATCACGCGGTCGATGATGCGGAAGTCGAACACATCGCCGGCGATGCTGATGCCGGCATGACCGAGCGGGGTGACCCCGCCATGCCGTCCCGGTTCGAATCGCAACACCGAAAAGTCGCTGGTGCCACCACCGAAATCGCCGATGAGCACGGTGGCTGGCTCGGTCAGACCATGGGCGAAATGCGCGCCCGCCGCCTCGGGCTCTAACGCCAGCGTCACCTCGGACAGGCCGGCTTCAGCATAGGCGCCGCGCAGCCGGGCCGCGCCGAGCCCGTCGTCAGCGAAGTCTCCGGCGAAGCGCACCGGACGTCCGACAACAACGCGCGGTGGCGCTTCGACCCGCGCGAGCAAGGCGGCCAGGAATCGCCCGATCAGGCGTTCCAGCGTGAAGGGGCGGCCGAATATCCGTGTCTCGGTGAAACTCTTCTGTGCCAGGAAGGTCTTCATCGACATGATCAGCCGGCTGTCGAGCGGGTCGTCCAGATAGGCGGTGATGGCCTCCGGTCCCGCGGCATGGTGAAGGATCCGACGGCCGCGCCCTTCCTCGGACCAAAAGCACAGGATGGAGCGGAACACGTCGACGAATGTCTCGCCGGATGCATGGCGCGCCGTGCTCACCGTGCCGTCGTCATGCAGCAGCGCGACCACGCTGTTCGTGGTGCCGAAGTCGATCCCGATGGACTTTATCATCCGGCCGCTCCGCCAAAAGGCGCGGTTTCAAGCGCAATCCGCGGCGAGATGCAAGGGGGGATGAACGTCGGTCGTGTCTCGGCTTGAGTTTCCCATTTTATAGACGGTCGGCCGCAACACCACGGTGCTGCGCGCCGTTGGCGCTGACCAGACCCGGCGCCGCTGCCATCGTCAGTCCTTCAGGATTTGACGGCGCCCTCGGTCAGTGCGCGGACAAAGTATTTCTGCAGCACCAGAAACAGCGCCACGACCGGCACGCTCATAATGAAGGAGGCAGCCATCAGGCCAGGCCAGTTGGTGGCGTATTCGGTGAAGAATCGCTGCAAGCCGACCGGCAGAGTAAGTCGGCTCTGGTCGTTCAGGAAGGTCAGCGCATAGACGTATTCATTCCACGCCAGGATGAACGAATAGATCGCGGTCGCGATGATGCCGGGCGAGGACAGCGGCATCACGATCAGCAGGAAAGCAAGAAAGCGTGACGCGCCATCGATGCGCGCGGCCTGTTCAAGCTGCACCGGGATGTTGTCGTAGAAGCCCTTGAGCAGCCATATCGACAATGGCAGGCCAAAGGTCAGGTAGGTGAGGATCAATGAGGACTGCGTGCCCACCAGCCCGAGCCAGCGCATCATGATGAACAGCGGCATCAAGAACACCACAGCGGGAAACATGTTGCGCAGCAGCACCCCGTAGAACAGCAGGTTGCGCCCAGGAAATCGGAAGCGCGAGAACGCGTACGCCGCCGGCACCGCGACGGCCACGCCCAACACCGTACTGGCAAACGAGACCCATAGGCTGTTGACCATGTAGCGCAGGAATTCGCGCCCGACATCAGCCTGGGGTGACAGCAGTGCGATGTAGTTCGCCAGTGTCGGGTTGTGTGGGATCCATTCAGGCGGGAACTGCAACGCCGCGAACTGTGTCTTGATGGAGGTCAGCAGCATCCAGGCCATCGGCAGCAGCGAGAACACGATCAGCACCGCGAGGAACACCGCACCGGCACGCTGCCAGGGATCACCCCGTCGCCTGGAGTCACCGCTTCGCGCGCTCATCCGGCGTTCCGCTCATCGCCGCGGGTCAGCGCGCGGACATAGAAATACCCCATTGTCATCATCACGATAAACAGGATCACCGAATAGGCCGAGGCCAACCCGAAGCGGATGCGCCCGAAGGCAATCTGGTAGATCTGCGTGATCCAGATCTCCGACGCGCCCGCCGGGCCGCCGCCGGTCATGACATAGGGAATGGTGAAGGCGTTGAGATTGGCCACAAGCAGCAGCAGGACCGTCACCACCGAAACATTCTTCAGATGCGGCACCGTGATGTGCCAGAACCGGTGCCAGGCGCCCGCGCCGTCCACCTGCGCCGCGCGCAGCAACTGATCAGGCACGGTCTGCAACCCGGCCAGCATCATGATCATGGCAAAGGGAAATTCCTTCCACACATTCACCAGGATCAGCGACGGCAGCACGGTCTCAGTGTTGTCGAGGAAGTTGATCGGATGGTCGGTCAGCCTCAGCGCCATCGAGATCGCGCCGAACACGCCGAAATCACTGTGCAGCAGCCAGCGCCAGACATAGGCTGCCGCGACCGCGCTGATTACGTAGGGGATCAGCAGGATGCCGCGCAGCAGGCCGCGCCCCGGGAAGCTGCGGTTCAGCGCGAGCGCCGCGCCAAAGCCGATGGCGAACGAAACGAACGTGGAACACACTGTCCAGATCAGCGTGTTGACGGTCGTCTCCCGCACACTGTCGGCGCCCAGGATGCGCAGGTAGTTGTCCAGGCCGACGAAGATCTTGTCGTCCAGCGCCAGGTTCGGCGGCGTGTTGAAGAACGAGAGATAGATCGTGAAGTACACCGGATATCCGATCACCAGCAGCATCACGCCGATGGCCGGCAAGACGTAGAGATAGTCCGCCCGGTGCCGGATAATGCGTCGCATCAGGCCGGCCGAATGCGAATGTCCCATTCCCGGCACCTGTTAAAGATCCGACAGCAGATCCTTGATCTTCTTCGCCGCGTCGTCCGCGGCCGCCGCCACGGTCATCTTCTTCGTCAGCGCGTTCTGCATCATACCTGGAACGATGATGTTCATGATCTCCGCCGATTGGGGCAACACCGGGAACGGCACCCCGTTCGGCAGCATCGAGGTCGTGACATTCAAAAACTTGATCGTTTCCAACCGCTGCTTCATCCACTTGGTGCGGAACCCCCGGATATTCCCCGGATTCGACCCGACCCACGCCATCTTGGTAGACCATTCCGGTCCAGTCATGAACGCGATCAGCGCGCGTGCCGCCTGCACGTCCAGCCCACCGTCGACAAGGTCCGGGCTGAACACATGCGCGTTGGACCCGCCGAACACCACCGACCGGCGCACCGTCCCCTTCGGAATCAGCCCGTAGCGCATGTTCGCCACCACCGCGTCGGCAACCTTGCGGTCATCGCCGGTGGCCTTCTTCGCGCGGTCGAGCATCACCGCGTATTCGCTGGGATGGCTGATCATCATCCCAAGCTGCCCGGCAATAAACGGATCCTGGTTCTCTGTCTGCGTATTGGTCAGTGCCGACACCGGCACTGAACGATCGCGCACATACATGTCGTACGACGCCTCTAATGCCGCCTTCGAGCCGGCATTGTTTATCTCGATCGTTTTGTAGGCCGGGTCTGACTCTGCCTCGTCCAGCGCCCCGCCGCCATCGGCCCAGACCTGCGGCATGAAGCGGAACGGCGTGTTGCCGGCGTTCATGCGGGCCACCAGGCCATAGCCGTTCTTGCCGGTCTTGTCCTTGATCTGCTTCGAATAGGCAACCAGATCGTCCCACGTCGCCGGCGCGGATTCCGGGTCGAGCCCGGCCTCCTTGAACAACCCGGCGTTCCAGATCAGCGCCATCGTTTCGTTATTGGTGGGCACGCCATAACGCTTGCCCTTCCACGTGACGGACTTGATCGCGCCCGGCCAGAATTGATCCTCCACATAACCGACATCCGGCGGCGCGAGCGGCATCAACTGCCCCTTGGCGGCGAATTCGACGCCCCACAGGATCGGCAGCCGCCCCACCATCGGCGCCGCGCGGCCCAATGCCGCCGTGCGCAGCTTGTCCAGCATCTGGTTGTAGTCGAGGTTCTGTGCCGTCACCTTGATGTTCGGATAGGTTTCGCCGAACGCCTTCCAGAACGCTGCGTCCATCTCGTGCTCGATCGGCGGAGACGCCTGGTTCGGCCCGAAATACCAATAGGTCAGCCGGCCGCTATAGTTCAGCGGTACCACCTTCGCGCATTCGGCAGCCGTGTCGTACTCCGCTGTTCCGGCAATGCTGGCGATGTATTGCGGCGTCCATGTCGCTGCGTCGATCCCGGTCTTGCTGCTCTGCGCATTTGCGCTGCTAGGCAACGCCCCAGCCAACGCCACCGCGCCCGCGGTGCCGAGCAATGTCCGCCGATCGATCCGGCGCAGTTCAGCGTCGCCGTTGCCGGAAAATTGCATCACATCCCCTCCCCTTCTCTGGCTGTCCGCCATTGTGTCGATCACCATAGCGCGCTCAGTCGAAGAACGCTGCATCCTCTTCCGCCAGATATTGTCGCGCCTTTTCGGGGTTGAGTTCGACGCCCATCCCTGGCCGATCCCACACCTCGATCAGGCCGTTCCGCACGATCGGATCAGGTAGGCCGTCGACGATATCATACCACCAGGCGGGATTGCCGCTGGGGTACTCGAACGCGATAAAATTGTTCGGCAGCGTCGCGCACACCTGCACCAACGCGGCCAATCCCAGCAACCCATTGCCGGTGCCGTGCGGCGCGATCAGCACGCCGTGCAGGTCAGCGAACTCGGCGATCCATTTCAGCTCGGCGATGCCCCCGACGTCGCAGGGGTCGGGGCCGACCACCCGCACCGCGTTGTGCTCGACCAGGTCCTTGAAGTTCTGCCGCAGGTAGATCTGCTCACCGGTATGGATCGGCGTCGTGGTTGCATGTGTGAGTTCGCGGTAGACGTCGGCATTGACGAACGGGATGTAGTCGCCGGTCAGCATATCCTCGAGCCACAGCAGGTTGTACTTCTCGACGGCACGGGCAAAGCGAATCGCATCGGGCAGCATCCAGCCCGGCCCGCAATCCAGCGCCAATGCCACCTTGTCGCCGGTGACCTCCTTCATCGCGGCGACACAGTCAATGACGTGGTGCATCCCGTGCTCGGTCAGCAGTCCGCTGTCGTGCCACCCATGGAACGGTAGTTCTTCAGACGTACCAAGGAAGAAATCCGGAATCTCACGCCGCATCGGGCTGTGGAAGGCAAGGCCCTGCTTGATGATGGTGAAGCCTTCCTTCAGCCCCAGCATCCGCCGGCAATCGGCGGCATAGTGCTCCGGCGTGAATCCCGTCAGCGGCACGCGCAGCGAGCCGTTATAGGTGCGCACATGGTCGCGCACCTTGCCGCCAAGCAGCTTGTAGACCGGCACCCCTGCGGCCTTTCCGGCAAGGTCCCACAGCGCCGTCTCGATCACGCTCACAGCGGACCCCCACGGCTTGAAAGCACCTCGCGGGCGAATGCGCTGCATGACCCGCTCGACGTTGGTCGGGTCCTGCCCGACCAACGCCTCACGCAGCGGAAGGATGTACGGCTTCAGATAGGGCTTGAAGGTTTCCACTTGCGCGAAGCCGCTGATGCCCGCATCGGTAACGATGCGCACCACCGGGCTTCTGCCGATAACCGCACATTTCAGGTCGGTGATTTTCATCCGAGAGATCCTGTTCCGAGAGAAAGCCGGCAGCCGCCATTGGCCACGTTGGCGACCGCGGTCCAAATAATCACGCGCGCAGCGCCACGTCGCGGAGTTCCGGCACCACCCACAGCGGCCGCTCGCCGCGCGTGACGCGCAACACGTTGTCAAACGCGTTACGTGTTTGTTTCGTTCGCGTCTCCCGGCTGGCGCCCGCCAAATGCGGTGTCAGCACGACATTGTCGAGCGACAGCACCGGCTCTGACGGTGACGGCGGCTCGGCCGGGAACACATCAAGCCCCGCACCCGCGATACGCCCGCTGGTCAGCGCATCGTGCAGCGCCGCAAAGTCGATCACCGGGCCGCGGCTGCAATTGATCAGCACCGCGTGCGGCTGCATCTGCGCCAGCGCGGCGGCGTTGATCATGCCGCGCGTCTGCGAGGTTAGCGGCACGTGCAGCGTGACAATGTCCGAGGTGCGCAGCAGTTCCGGCAGCAAGCGGTAGCGAACGTTCAGCGCGTCCTCGGCATCCTCGCTCAATCGCACAATGTCGTTGTACTGGATGCGCATATCGAAACCACCAGCGGCGATGCGCGCGACGCGCTTGCCGATCGTGCCGTAGCCGATGATGCCGAGCGTCTTGCCGTGCATCTCAAAAAGTGTCGGCATCGGCTGGTTGCCGCGCCAACGCCCGCCAGCAGTCATCGCGTGCTGGTGAACCAGGCGTCGATAAACCGCCAGCATCAGCAGAATCGTGTGTTCCGCCACCGCGCGCGAGTTGGCGCCGCCATTGTTGGCCACCAGCACGCCGGCGCGCCGCGCGGCGTCCAGATCCACCCGGTCGTAGCCGGCACTGAACAGCTGCACCAGCCGCAACCGCGGCGCGGCACGGTAGAACGCATCGTCCATGCCTTCGACATTGCCAAGCAGGCAGTCCGCCTCGGCCAGTGCCGCCGGATAGCCCGCGCTGCCGGGCGCAGCGACGATAAGCTCGAACCCAGGGGGCGTCATCTCCCGCGCCTCCTGGATTGTTTCGGCAATGGTGTTGACGAGCAGGACCTTCGACGGCATGGCAATTTCCTCCTGGGCAGCCTTGAACGCAGGATAGCGCGTGGCTGTCGAACAGGGGAGTCAGCCACCGGCACGGATCGTGGCGGCGATCTTCTCGGCAGTCATCAGCACCGGAATATTCAGGTTCGCACACGGCACGGTCGGCATCAGCGACGCGTCGCACACGCGCAGACCCTCCACGCCGATCACCCGCGCGTTGGCATCCGTCACCGCCATCCGGTCCGCCGGATCGCCCATCCGGCAGGACCCGCAGGGATGCCAGGTGCCACCCACGCGCCGGCGCAGATGCGCGTCCAGCAACGTGTCATCCTCGGCCAGCACCTCGGCGGTATGCTGCGTGTCGACGGCATAGGTCATAATGCGCTGGCGAATGCCAGTGCTTCGATCCATCAGCGGCGCGGCGATCGCAGTCATTACGGCGTTGCGGCGAGTCGGCCGTGTCAGTTCGCGGATGCGCGGCGAAAAGCCGCTCGGGAAGATGTCCAGCACAACACCCGCCTGCTTCGCCGCCAGCATCGCGCGCACGCCCATGCGAAACCCTGCCTTCAACCGCACCATGTCGCGCGGGTCCGAAAGCATGCGGAAATCGATGTTGGATCGTTTGTCCGCCGACGCCGACAGCCGCACGCGCCCGGTCGAATAGGACTTGTTCACCCAGAACCCAAGCGCCCCGATGCGCCGCCCCACCGCGTGCCACCCGCCTCGCGCCGCAATCGCAACGTGCATGTCGCCCGGCGGCGTGCCTTCTAGACCTGACGAATATCGCAGCAGCGCCTGCAGATGATGCGCTTCGCGCTGCGGCAGCCGCGCCGAAGGGTGCAGATAACCGGACACCCCGACGCCAGGATGTTCCTGCAGATTCTCGCCGACACCCGGCCGATCCGCCTGCACCGCAATGCCATGCTCCGCGAGATGCACGCCCGGCCCGATGCCGCTACGCATCAGCACGACCGGGCTTTGCAGCGCACCCGTGGAGACAATGACCTGCCGCGCCGAGATGGTGATCGTTTCGCTACCACGGGTGAACCGGGCCGATTGCACGCGCCCGCCGGCAATGACGAGCTGCTCAAGAGGCGTGTCGGTCAGAATCGTCAGGTTGCGCCGCCGGCGCACCTCCGGCGACAGATACACCAGCGCGGCGCTGCCGCGGCGGCCCTGCTGATCCACGTTGAACGTCGTGGGAAACACGCCGTCCGCCCAGGAGCCATTCTGATCCTCCTGCATCGCATAGCCCATGCCCGCGAAGACCTGCGCCACAGTGCGCGTAAACCCGGTCCAGTCGGCGCGGCGATGGCGCTGGATCGGCATCGGTCCGGACCGACCGTGCCACGGTTCGCCGAAATCGGCATCCGTCTCCAGTTTCTTGAAATACGGCAGCACCTCCGGCCAGCTCCAACCATGCGCGCCCTTCGCCGCCCATTCGTCATAGTCGTAGGGCGACCCGCGATTGGCGCAGATGCCGTTGATCGACGAACCGCCACCAAGCAGGCGCGCCTGCTCGTAGAACCATGGTTGCGTCGGTTGGTTCGTTCCGCTATCGCCGCGCGACGCCTGCAACGACGGCCACAGCCACTCCGTCTGGAAGTAGGTGCGCCCGGGGTAGGGCGAGGCCAGCAGCGCCGGGATGTCGGCCGGCGTGACATCGCGCCCCGCCTCGGCCAACAGCACGCACGTGGCGGCATCCTCGCTGAGCCGGGATGCCAGTGCGCAGCCAGCGGACCCGCCGCCGACAATCAGGAAGTCGACAGGGTCGGATGGGAGGTCCATGCTCGGGCGATCCTCGTTGCCGCGCTTTGGCAACCATAATAACCGGAACCTGGGGGGAAACATCAATGGACCACGCCATCGCGCCGTCACGCCGCGCCCTGCTGCTTGGCGCCGCGGCCAGCACAGTGCTGCCTACCCTGCGTGCGCGGGCACAATCCAACAGCGTGCTGAGCATCGCAACGACCGGCGATCCCGGGCCGCTCGACCCCACACCGGTCACCTCCGATATGCTGTCGGAGATCACCCAGCTTTTCTACGAGACGCTGTATATCTTCGGCCCCGATTATAGCATCGCTCCGTTGCTGGCCTCCGACTTGCCGGAGATCACCGATGGCGGGAAACGCTACATCATCAAGCTGCGCAGCGGCGTGCCGTATCATGACGGCAGCACGATGAACGCCGACGACGTGGTGGCTTCGTTGCAGCGGTGGGGACGCTTGTCACCACGCGGACGAACGCCATGGGCCTTCCTGGATTCGATATCGGCGAAGGATCCCTCGACTGTCGAGATCCTGCTGAAGCAGCCTTATTCTCCACTGCTCAACTTGCTGGCATTCCCGAACGGCTCGCCGCAGATCATGCCGAAGCGCGTTGCCGCCGCGCCCGACCCGCTGAAGGATTTCACCGGCACCGGTCCGTTCAAGCTGATCGAGTACAAACCTGACACCTGGGTGCGTGTCGGCAAATTCACGCAATATGTTTCGCCCCCGGGAACGCCGACCGGCTATGTCGGCCGGCGTGAGGCATTGGTCGACGAGGTCCGGTTCCTGCCTACGCCCAACCCGACCACGCGCGCGGACGGTCTGCTGGCTGGACAGTATCATTGGGCCGACAACCTGACCCCGGAAAGTTATGCCAATATCCATGGCAAGCCCGACGTGGTACCCGGCGTTCTGACAGCGGCGCTTTGGGTGCTGTTCATCATGAACAACAAGAAAGGCGTGATGAGCAATGTGGCCATTCGCCGCGCCGCACAGGCGGCCATCAACTGCACGGACGCACTGACAGCGGCCTTCGCCGACCAGTCGTTGTGGCGACTGGAAGGTTCAATCTATCCGACAGGCACCGCATGGTTCGATCGCGATGCGCCGGGCTACAATCAGGGCAGCACCGAGAAGGCGGCTTCGTTACTGAAGCAGTCCGGCTACAACGGCGAGCCGATCCGAATTTTGACCAGCACGCAATACGACTATCAATACAAGACCGCCCAGGTGATCGAGGCCAACCTCACCGAGGCCGGCTTCAAGATCGACCTCGTGGTCACCGACTGGGCAACGATCCTGCAACGTCGGCAGAACCCCGATCAATGGGACGCGTTCGTCACCGGCCATGGCGTCGTGCCGGAACCATCCTCGATCACGATCTTCAACCCCAGCTATCCAGGCTGGTGGGATACGCCCGACAAGCACGCCCTGTTGCAGGAATTCGTGACCGAGAGCGATACCGCGAAGCGGGTGCCGCTGTGGCACAAGCTGCAGGCGCAGTTCTACATTGACGTGCCAACGGTGAAAATCGGTGCCGGCTTCACGACGTTCGGTGCCAGCAAACGGATCAGTGGCTACTATCCCGGCATCTGGCCGGCGTTCTGGAACACGAAGCTGGCGACGTAGGGGGCGCCCCGTCATGGCCGGCTCAGGCCGGCGATCCATGGCTTTTTAGCCGGCAACCCCGACATTCCAAAAGCACGGCCACGCCAGCGGGGTGTAGCCGGTGAGCTTTGCGGAAATGCCATATAGTTGCAGGAACTCGCCCAGCTTGATGGTCGGCACGTCGCGATAGAAAATCGCCTGGATTTGCCGCCACGCCGCCAGGCGCTTCGCCGGATCTGTTTCGGTAACGAAGATATTCAGCGCGGTGCGCTTGTCCGGCGAATCCCACCAGCCCGGATAGCTCGGGTTCATGATGGTGATCAGCGTCGGGTCTGCCACCAGGCTGTGCGAGGCAATGAAACCTTCCCACAGTACAGGGTTGGTGCGCTTTTGCAACAGCGTCGCCCAATCCATCACCTGGACATCGACCTTGAAGCCGACGTCCTCCAATTGCACCTGCGCCACCTGGCCGATCTTGAACATGTAGTCGTACTGCGTGGTAACCAGGAGCCGCACCGGCTTGCCGTCATAGCCGGCCTCCTTCATCAGGGCTTTCGCCTTGTCCGGATCGTGGATGTTGTACTCCGGCGTCTCCGGATCGTAATAATCGGTGCCCTTCGGGTAGATTGACCCTTCCAGATGCCACAGCGGCGGCGACCCGAAGGCGGCCGCCAGCATGTCGGACGGCACAATCGCGTATCGGACAGCACGACGCAGCCGCGGGTCGCTCAGCACCCCTGCTTTGGTGTTGAAGATCATGTTGCTGGAGTTCGGTGAGTCCACCAGTCCCTGCTTCACGTTGGCCTGATTGGCCAACCGCGCATATGCCTCCGGCGTGAGCAGATCAGCGAAATGAAACTGCCCGCTCAGCAGGCCGTCCACGCGGGTAACCGGATTGGGCACCGGAACGAACCGCAGCTCGTCGATCAGCGCCTGTCGCCTCCCGGCATAGCCGTTGGCCGGGCCGGGTGGCGAGACATAATCGACCACCTTGGCCAGCCTGATATACTGATCCGGCTTGTATTCGATCAGCTTGTACGGCCCAGTGCCGATGAACTCCTTCAACGGGTCCGATGCCGTCGCAAGCCGCTTAGGCATGATCGCGGCGGCGCCGTTGGGATACGCCAGCAGCGCCAGCATCGGCGCATATGGCCGCTTCAGCGTCATCACCACGCTACTCGGGCTGCTGGCCACCACGCTATCGACATACTCCCCGCCCAGACGACCGCGCGGCGACAGTCGCATCCAGCGTTGCAGCGAGGTCACCACATCGTCCGCGCCCATCGTGCTGCCGTCATGGAACCGCGCATCGGTCCGCAGCCTGATGCTGTACTGCTTGCCATCCGCGGACACCTCCGGCAACGCAGCCGCCAGTAGGGGAAAGAAATGCAAGCTGGGATCAAAGATATACAGCGTCTCGTGGATGTGCTGGTCGATCTCTGACACCAGGTCCGCCGTAAACGGCATCGGATCAAGCGAACCCGGATCACCGACGGTGGCAACCGTGATCGAACTGCCGGCCGACGCGGATTGCGCGCCGGCGTGCGCCCATGGCAGCAACGCCGCGGCGCCCCCGGCCAGCACGGCGCGACGATGGAGTCCAGTGTGCCCGCCCATGAACGTCCCCCCGTGAACACCCCCACTATCGCGCCTTCGATCGGCCGTGCCTACACTCGGGCGGACCGAACCAAGGGAAACGCCGGAGCGCCACCACATGACTGATTACGTCCTGCGACGCATCGCCGGAATGGTCGTCGTCATGTTCATCGTGACGACCATCGTCTTTTTGATATCGCACATAATCCCGGGCGACCCTGCCGCGGTGATGCTGGGTCCCGACGCAACGGCGGCCGATGTCGCCGCACTACGCGCCAGGCTCGGGCTGGATGCACCGTTGCCGTTGCAGTACCTGGATTTCCTGCGCTCTGTCGCGGCGCTACGCCTCGGCGATTCGATCTTTCTCAGTCGCAGCGTGACGCAGGCGCTGCTCGAACGCGCCCCGCTGACCATCCAGCTCACGCTCATGGCGGCAGGTCTTGCGACGCTGCTCGGCGTGCCGATCGGCGTGCTGTCCGCGGTCAAGCGCGGCAGCGTGGTCGATCAGGTGGTGACAGCGTTCTCGATGACGGCGGCGAGTCTGCCGAGCTTCTGGATCGGCCTCACCCTGATCGAATATTTCGCGGTGCAGTGGCACATCCTGCCGGTCGCCGGCTACGGGCCGCCGGGCGCCGGCCTGCTGGAGCGATTGCGCTACCTCGTGCTGCCAGCCATCGCGGTCGGCGTGCCCAACTCCGCGCTGATCATCCGCTTCACCCGCACCAGCATGCTGGACGTGCTGCACGAGGACTATGTGCGCACCGCGCGCGCCAAGGGCCTTCATCCCGCGACGGTGATCATCAAGCACGCCTTCCGCAACGCACGCACCCAGGTGCTGACGGTGATCGGCCTCACCGTCGCCGGATTGATCGGTGGGGCGATCGTCACCGAAACGGTATTTGCCCTGCCCGGAGTTGGCAATCTTGTCGTCTCCGCGGTGTTGCGGCGCGACTATCCGGTGATTCAGGGAGCGTTGCTGGTGATCTCCGGCGTCTACGTGTTGATCAATCTAGGCATCGACCTGCTGTATGCCGTGCTCGATCCGCGGGTGCGCTACTGATGGCGGCGTCAAACGCCATAGTAACGATACAGCACCGCTCCGCCTCACCCGCCTGGCTGCTGTTGCAGCGCATGGTGCGCCGGCGCGTCGTGGTACTGAGCCTGCTCGTTCTATCGGTCGTGATATTCTGCGCGGTCGCGGGACCCTGGATCGCGCCCTATGCGCCGCAGCGCATGGACATCGCCCATCGCCTCGCGCCACCGTCCGCCAGCCATTGGTTCGGCTCCGATGATTTCGGCCGCGACGTCCTGACGCGCTGCATCTACGGCGCGCGACTGTCACTGACCGTCGGCCTCCTTGTCGTCGTGGTCTCACTCGTCTGCGGCACTATCCTTGGGGTCGTCGCCGGCTATGTCCGCCGGCTCGATGGACTGCTGATGCGGGTGACGGACGCGCTGATGGCGTTCCCCGACATCCTGCTGGCGATCGCGCTGATGGCGTCACTCGGCGCATCGGTCTCCGACGTGGTGATCGCACTCGGCACCGTCTACACACCGCGTGTCGCGCGCGTGGCACGTGGCGCCACGCTGGTGCTGCGTGAGTTGCAGTTCATCGAAGCCGCAGAAGCACTCGGCGCCACCGACCGGCGCGTCATGCTGGTGCACCTGCTACCCAATCTGGTGTCCCCGTTGCTGGTGCAGGGAACCTTCATCTTCGCTGCCGCCATCCTGACCGAGGCGGCGCTGTCGTTCCTGGGCGCCGGCGTGCCGCCCACCAACCCCACCTGGGGCAACATGATTGCGTCCGCGCAGCAATACATGCAGCAGGCGACCTGGCTGATCCTCGCGCCCGGCCTCTGCATCGTGCTCACCGTGCTGTCGTTGCAAATGGTGGGCGACGGGCTGCGCGACGCTCTCGATCCCCGCCTGCGTCGCCTGACGTGACCACTCCGCCGCCTGACATGTCGGACGACGTGCTGCTTTCGGTTGCCGATCTGCACACACAGTTCCGCTCCGGCCACGACATCGCCCGCGCCGTGGACGGCGTCAGCTTCACCGTGCGCCGCGGCGAGACGTTGGCAATCGTCGGTGAATCGGGCAGCGGCAAGTCGGTCACGTCGCTGTCGATCATGCGCCTGCTGCCGACCCCGCCGGGCGAGATCACCGCGGGCAGCGTATTGTTCCGGGGTCATGATTTGTTGCGCCTGCCGGAGCGCGCGATGCGCCGGATCCGCGGCAACGAGATCGGCATGATTTTCCAGGAGCCGATGAGCAGCCTCAACCCGCTACTGAAAGTCGGTGAGCAGATAGCCGAGGTGGTGCAGGCGCATCGCGGCCTCGGCCAGTCGGCGGCGTGGCGTCACGCGATCGACATGCTCGCGCGGGTAAAAATCCCCGATCCCGCGCTGCGTGCGTCGGAGTATCCGCATCGTCTGTCCGGCGGCATGCGCCAGCGGGTGATGATTGCCATGGCGCTGGCCTGCGACCCCTCGTTGTTGATCGCGGACGAACCAACCACGGCGCTGGATGTAACGATCCAGGCGCAGATTCTCGATCTGATGCGCGGCCTGCAGGCGGAGTTGGCGATGAGCGTGCTGTTCATCACCCACAATCTCGGCGTGGTTGCCGAGATCGCCGACCGCGTGGCGGTGATGTATGCCGGCCGCATCGTCGAGCAGGGCGAGGTAGCCGCGGTGTTCGCGCGGCCGCTGCATCCCTACACCGTCGCGCTGCTCGCCAGCATCCCGCGCGTTGAAGGCAGCGGCCGCGATCCGGCACATCGCCTCGCGGCAATCCCCGGCCAGGTCCCGAGTGCCGCGGCATTGCCGCCCGGGTGCGCTTATGCGCCACGCTGCGGACGCGCCACCGACCTTTGTCGCCACACCGCGCCGCCGATCGAGCAGGCACTGCCGGGCCATCAGGTGCGCTGTCATCACTGGCACAACGCATGACGGCGCCACTGGTGGAAACCGCTGGACTGGACGTAACATTCCCCGTGCGCGGCGGGTTGTTCCAACGTGCCGGGGCGGCCGGACTACGCGCGGTGGACCATGTCAGCCTGGCGATCATGCCGGGCGAAGTGCTCGGCCTGGTTGGTGAATCCGGCAGCGGCAAGACCACCACCGGCCGCGCCATCCTGCGCCTGCTGCGTCCCACCGGCGGCAGCGTTCGTTTCGACGGCACCGACATCACGAAACTTGACCGCGCGGCGATGCGTCCGTTGCGCCGGCGCATGCAGATGATCTTCCAGGACCCGTATTCCAGCCTCGACCCGCGGCAGAAAGTCCGAGATATTATCAAGGAAGCGTTCGTCATCCACGGCATCGGCACCACGCGCGATCGTGAAGAGCGCGTCGCAGACCTGTTACACCGTGTCGGTCTGCCGCCTGACGCGATGGAACGCTATCCGCACGAATTCTCCGGCGGCCAGCGCCAGCGCATCGGTATTGCCCGCGCGCTCGCCGTCGATCCGGTGTTCGTGGTGGCCGATGAGCCGGTCTCCGCGCTCGACGTGTCGGTGCAGGCGCAGGTGCTCAACCTGCTGCTCGATCTGCAGCAATCGCTTGGTCTGGCCATGCTGTTTATCGCCCACGACCTTGCGGTGGTGCAGTATGTGAGCGACCGCGTGGTGGTGTTGTATCTCGGCCGCGTGATGGAGATCGCACCTAGCACGGAACTGTATCGACGGCCGCGGCATCCCTACACGGTGGCACTGCTCGAAGCGGCACCCACGCCCGACCCGGCGCGCCGGCGCCGTCACGCGGGGCTGCTTGGCGAAATCCCCAGCCCATTCGCCCCACCCTCCGGCTGCGTATTCCGCACGCGCTGCCCGCACGCGATCGCGGATTGTGCGGTCACCGTTCCCGATCTGGTGGAAGTCGCGCCCGGCCACAGCAAGGCATGTATCCGTAACGACATCCTGTAGCGCAACGATCCGATCTCGGTCCGAATGGCGCCCCCCTGATGGCAATCAATCCGCCGGCGTCGGCCAACTATCCGGCAACAGGTAGCCGGTGGGAAACGGATCCGTCGGATCCAGAACATACTGGTGAAACGCCGTGATCCACGCGGACCCAGTGATCGTCGGACGGATCCCCGGCATCCCCCCGACGTCAACCGTGCCCGCGATCGTGCCGATGTATTCGCTACCAATGATCGACTGATGAACAAGGCTTTCGCCAACCGACAGCATCCCGCGCGCGTGCAACACGGCGAGTCGAGCCGAGGTCCCTGTTCCACATGGCGAACGATCGAGCCGGCCCGGTGACACGACAACGGTGTTCCTCGACCGTTTGCCGCCGGGAACGTCAATCAGAGGACCGTAGAACAACGTCTGGTTGATCGTGTTGATCTCCGGATTCTCGGAATGCACCGCCGGGCACTGCTGCGCCGCCGCCCGTTTGATCCGCTCACCCAACTCAACCAGGGCACGGGCCTCCTTGGGCACGATCTGGAATCCAAGCTCTGTCGCATCGACCAGGGCATAGATCATGCCGCCATAGGCGACATCGACGACCAGCTTGCCCAGCCCCGGCACATCGACGGTCTGGTCAAGACCGAAGACGAACGCCGGGACATTGTCGAATGTCACGCTGCGGCACTTGCCGTCGCGGCACTCGGCGGTGATTGGCACCAGCCCAGCCGGCGCTTCCAGCGAGAAGCGTGTGACCGGCTCGCGCATCGGTATCATTCCGGTTTCCAACAACGCCGTGACGGTACAAATCGTGTTGGACCCGGACATAGGCACGTAATATTCGGACTCGATGATGACGAAGCCGGCAATCGCCTCCGGATGCGCCGAGGGCAGCACCAGGTTGACGCACTGCGAGATCCGGCCGCGCGGCTCGTTCAACAGGAACTGGCGGAGATCATCTCCTTGCGTCCGCAGATAGGTCATCTTGTCGAACATCGTGGCGCCGGGGACGTCCAGTACGCCGCCGGTGATGACCTCGTTCAACTCACCGCCGGTGTGCACCCCGACGACATTGATCATCCTTTGGAATCGCATCGGGCCGCTCCGCGCAACCGGTCGCCTTCAACAGCATGAACCTCGGCGGCTGTCTCTCGGACGCGTCGCTAAGCTGCGACAACAACAGGCGCCGGCAGGCCCTTGACGACGCCGACCTGCATGATGGCTGAATCATAGGCCTTGCGCGCGAACACCTCTCGCACCAGCGGTTCGAACGTCTCGAGCGGTTCAGTCACGTAGGCGTCGTCGAACGATGTCTGGTCCCAACGCTCGCAGAAATCGGAACAGGATTGGAAGTACGGCGAATCCCTGTACTGCTCGCGCTCATTTGGATTCCAGCCGTAGTGATGCGCGTAGTAGACCATCTGAAAAACGCCGTGATGCTCGACCACCCAGGTGCACTCATCGCGCAGGAAGGGGCGCAGGATCTCGGCGGCAAAGCGGTCATGGTTCCGCGGCGCCAGGCCGTCGCCGATATCATGCAGCAGGGCCGACACAATCCAGTCAGTGTCCGCGCCGTCACGCAACGCGCGCGTGGCGCTTTGCAATCCGTGCTCCAGCCGGGTAATCCGATAGCCGGCGATCGACTCATCGTCCGCCATTCCCAGTTCGCGCAGGACGCGATCTGCTGTCATCGAAACATGCTGCTTCTCGAGGCCCTGCAGCAGCAGGTACTCCTGCTTCGTCCCGTCCGCCATCTGTCTGAATGTCACAGTCTGCATTGTCGTCCCCTCCGTGCGCAGCCGAGCGGTCCGGCCAGCGATCCTTGCAATCTTGCATGCAAGCCGGGTGTGTTCAACTTGAACCCTCCCGTCGCCCGCGCGGGTCATGCGTCACCAGTCTCCAATCGCGAGCGGCATCGTCCTAACCCTCACGCAACGTTATCGCCCCGCATCGTCATATTCTGCATCGTGACATGACGAAACTGGTGCGCAAGGGGGGGCCACACGGCGATCGGGCAGCACCGCCGGCCCGGAAAGGTACACCTTCCCGAACAGGCAACCCGCTTCGGCTCGGCGCAGCTTATGGCCGCCGCTTACACGTTTCGGGGACAGCCTCCGACAACAAAAGAGCCGTCAGGCCGCCCCAACGCGCGTGACGTCGGGCCCGACGCTCTTCATCCCCGTTTCACGCGCAGCTGGCACGGGATAGGACAGCGTGGTGGCCGTCTCGACCTCCAGCAGGCAGGGTCCCGCCGCCAGCAGATCCGCGGCCGGGATCGGGATCACCGCGTTGCCATTGGTCCAGCGGCGCAGCACGGTCGGCCCGTGCCACTCCGCCGCCCACCAGCCCTCACCGAATGCCGGGTGGTCGAGCGGGATCTGCGACGCCCGCCCACCGGACCGTAACGTCAAGCCGGCCAGCATGACGCCAAGGCGACGGTCATCCGCAACCCAAGGCCAGGTCTCGCTCGGCACCGCACTGCGCGATACAAGCCGCACCTCTGCGTCGGATTGCGGCAGCAGAAAGATGGCGCGCCCCTGCACATCACTCATCGGCACCACGCGGCGCCCGGCAATCAGAAGACACCGCGCCGGATCGTCCGTGGTCTCCGGCTCGGGTGGCAGATGCCATCCGAGACGCATGGCCCGGTCTGCCAATTCGCGCCATATCGGCTCGACCCGCTCGGGGGCGTCGGCAAATGGCGCACACGATTCCGCCTCACGCCGCGCCTGATCGTTGTTAAAGTCCGGATGCAGCGTCAACGGCAAGTCGGCATTCTGGAACATGCCACGGTTGCCGGTGTCGAGGTAGGATTCCGCTTGCAGGTTCTCTGCCAGCAGGATGTCGTGACTATCCAACTCGATATGGTAATAGGTGAACGCGCCGCACCGTGTCTCGCGCACGATGCTGGCGCCGTTCAAGAGAAGCCGCGCCGGGACCAGCACACGATCACGCAGCACGGCGTGATCTGGCGATAGCGACAGGTCGCGATGTGGCACGCCGTCGGCGAATGCATCTGTACGAATGCGGATCGGCTGCACCCGCTCTGGCGCCGGATGGCGCGTCCGGTCGAAATACCGGCAACCGATCCCGCGGACTGGCCGCTGCGCACCCGACGGCGTTACGACGATGTCGCCGATCTTCAGGTCCTCGACAAGCACTTCGCCGGTCTCGGTGAGGATATGCGTGTCGCGCAAATAGCAGATCGGCTGGCCATACGTTATCGGGTTGAATGGTAGCGTCCCGGCGACTTGTTGAGCCAGATCGTCGTCATGCTCTGACAGGTACGTGGCTTGTGCAGCCAGGTCGTTTGCGAACGTTGAAGCCGAAATAACTCCTGGGTAAATTCCAGCGAGTAAAGCTGAAAATTCATAGTCGCGGCAGTCGTACCATCCGCCAATTCTTGCGTAACGACGATTAACTCACCGGATGACAACGGCATTGGCCCATTCCCACTTCTTATTGAGGTAAACGGTACACTTTTTCATTTCGTTTCCGAATAGCGACACGCCTTCGCCCCTCGGCGCATCAACGATGAGTTCGTCTCTGCAACCTTCCTGGGAACCGCAGCGCCCGTATCGCCCGGCTCGGCGTCTGGCCGATAGCATTCGCGATGTGCGTTCCACCGTCCGAGCTCGGCACCGGAGGTGTCTCTGGATAACGTTCGCGACATGGAACGGTCTCTACAAATAATGCTCATTTGGCACAGAGCATTAGCCTCGGAAGAGCGCGTGCCCCTTTGCCCGAATTCCAACACAAATCTCTTTCAATGGGACATGAGGCTGCCAACAGCTATGGCGCTGCGCTGGCTCATGCCCAGTGACGACCGTGTCGGCCAAGCTTGGTCTAGCAGCATGTCCAACGTAATATTCACGCAGTCCTAACGTCACGCTAAAGGAATATTTGCTGGCTCATAATATGTTCACACATGTATGTCGCTTCGGCCCGGATCAACGGCATTCCTTGCGCCAGGATCGCCAACACCAACGCCCGAACTGCGCTGACCGTCCACCGATGTGCAAGACCATCCGATATCCTCACGCTACCGTGAAAGGGCCGTTGGACGGCGCCGCGACGATAGCGGCGCCATTGAGCTAACGACTGAGCTAACGACCGGCTTGCCTAGGTCGCTGGTTTGCGTGTCGCGGCACCCAATCCATTGGCTCACCGTGGGCGCTGGGGGCGCTGGGGGCGCCCGGCCGCCGGTCCGCGCAACAAAATGACGATGTCCGCGACCGATCTGGCGTCCTACTCTTGACATTCGGTCCAACGCCGGACGCAATACCATTGCTATTCGGTATTGTTCGTCTCTCTGCGTACTGAGCATTGCACACTGAACATTGCTCGTCCCAATTCGAGCGCCCCACGTCATGCCAGAGACCCCCTCGGAACCCGGTCCGAAACCAGCTATCTTCGCCGCACCGATGCCCCGCGAATCCTACGTCCTGCTCGGCTACCTGTTCGGTGCGGTCCCGTTCGGCCTGCTGCTGACCCGCGCCGCCGGGCTGGGCGACATCCGCGCGATCGGCTCTGGTAACATCGGCACGACAAACGTGCTGCGCACCGGCCGCAAGGACCTCGCCGCGGCGACGCTGGTGCTGGACGGCCTGAAGGGCGTTGGCGCCGTGCTGATCGGCGGCCACCTGGCCGGGCACGACGCGGCGCTGTGGGCCGGGCTCGGCGCGGTCCTCGGCCACCTGTTTCCGATCTGGCTCGGCTTCCACGGCGGCAAAGGTGTCGCCACCAGCTACGGCGTCCTGATCGCCGCTGCCTGGCCGGTTGGCCTCGCGGCGGGGGCGATCTGGCTCGTTGTCGCCGGGCTGGCGCGGATTTCATCCCTCGCCGCTCTCGTTTCCTTCGCAGCCGCGCCAATCCTCGCCGCGCTGCTAAGGGATTCCAGCGTCGTTAAGCTTGCGTTGGCGATCGCCGTGCTGGTGTTCATCCGCCACCACGCCAACATCCGCCGCCTGCTCGCCGGCACCGAGCCGCGCATCGGCGACAAGGCGTAGGACCGGCCCCCACGGGACCATGACCCGGGGGTAGCAGGAGCTTGCCCGTGCCCGACCAACCCCCCTCATGCGCGAGCAGGACACCCCCATGCGCCAGCAAGACAACACCAACCGCCTGCGCCTGGCTCGCGCCGAAGGCGTCGGCCCGGTGACCTACCGCCGCTTACTCACGCGCTTCGACACTGCCGCCGCCGCACTCAGATCGCTGCCGCGGCTGGCCCGCGCCGGCGGCAAGGCCAACCCGCCCGTGGTGCCGACCGAGGCGGATGTGATCCGCGAACTGAACCGCGCCGCAAAACTTGGCGCCCGGCTCATTTTCCTGGGGGATGCCGACTATCCACCGCTGCTTGCCCGGCTCGACGACGCGCCGCCGGTGATCGCCGTGCAGGGCGACGCCGCCCTTCTGGCCCTGCGTGCCGTCGCGCTTGTTGGTGGCGACAACGCCTCGGTCAATGGCCGCCGCATCGCCGAGGATCTCGGCGCCGAAGTCGCGCGCGCCGGCCTTGTCGCACCATCGCCGTGGTGGCCGGCGGCGTCGATGTCCCCTACCCGCCTGAGCACGCCGACCTCCAGCGCCGCATCGCCACCGCGGGCGCCGTGGTCACCGAGGCGCCGCCTGGTACCGCGCCCCAGGCAAGCCACTTCCCGCGCCGCAATCGCATCATTGCCGGGCTGACGCTGGGTGTGGTGGTGGTTGAAGCTGCACCGCGGTCCGGCAGTCTGATCACCGCCCGTCTCGCCGTCGAGGCGGGGCGTGAGGTGTTCGCCGTCCCCGGCTCGCCGCTCGACCCGCGCGCGTGGGGCGCCAACGACCTGATCCGCCAAGGGGCCACACTGGTGGAGACGGCCGCGGACGTGCTCGCGAACCTACCGGACCACTCGGCGGCGGAAGCGGCCCCCCTTGTTTGCGCGCCCCGACGCACCAGATGGCGCCGCTGGCTTCTCCGAACCGTACCCGCTCGACGCCGGTTTACGGGACTCCGTGCTTGATCACACCGCGCTCTACGCGCAAGTACTTGATTTACTGGGACCTTCCCCAACGCCGGTTGACGCGGTGCTGCGACGCTGCCAGTTCTCTGCTCCCGCCGTGATGGCGGCGTTGCTGGAACTCGAGCTGGCCGGCCGTGTTGAAACATTGCCGGGTGGGCGGGTTGCGGCACTGTCGGATCGGAGTGCCTAGCGCTCGCCTTGACGAAAAATGACAGGACACAATGACGGACGTTGTCGTCGTCGAATCGCCTGCCAAGGCCAAGACCATCAATCGCTATCTCGGTGACAAGTTCACCGTCCTGGCCAGCCTCGGCCATGTCCGCGACCTGCCGCCAAAGGACGGCAGCGTCCGCCCGGACGAAAACTTCGCGATGGACTGGCAATCCGACGCGCGCGGCGAAAAGCAGGTCGGCGCCATCGCCAAGGCGCTGAAGGGTGCCCGCACGCTATATCTGGCCACCGACCCGGACCGCGAAGGCGAGGCGATCTCCTGGCATGTGCAGAACATGCTGGCGGACCGCAAGGCGCTGAAGGGCGTCGACGTCCAGCGCGTCACCTTCAACGAGATCACCCGCACCGCCGTGCGCGCCGCGATGGCCGCGCCGCGAGCGCTCGACCAGCCGCTGATCGAGGCCTACCTGGCCCGCCGTGCGCTGGACTACCTGGTCGGCTTCACCCTGTCGCCCGTGCTGTGGCGCAAGCTGCCCGGCAGCCGCTCAGCCGGACGCGTGCAGTCGGTCGCGCTGCGCCTGATCTGCGAGCGTGAGGCGGAGATCGAGGCGTTCCGCGCCCGGGAGTATTGGACCGTCGAGGCCGCCTTCACCACGCCCGCCGGCGCGCCCTTCACCGCCCGCCTGACGCATCTGAACGGCAAGAAGCTCGACCAGTTCGATCTGCCCAACGAGACCGCTGGGCTCGCCGCCAAGAAGGCGGTAGAAGCCGGCACCTTCCACGTCGGCACCGTCGAGAAGAAACGCGTCCGCCGCCACCCGCCGGCGCCCTTCACCACGTCCACCCTACAGCAGGAAGCCAGCCGCAAGCTGGGCTTCGGCGCGCAGCAGACCATGCGCATGGCGCAGCAGCTTTACGAGGGCGTCGAGCTGCAAGGCGAAGTCACCGGCCTGATCACCTACATGCGCACCGATGGCGTGCAGATGGCGGGCGAGGCGGTCGCAGCGATCCGCGATCACGTGAAGGCCACGCATGGCGGTGATTACCTGCCCGCCGCACCGCGCGAGTACCAGAGCAAGATCAAGAACGCGCAGGAAGCCCACGAAGCGATTCGCCCGACCGACGTCGCGCGCACACCCGCCGAGGTCAGCCGCTATCTCTCGAACGACCAGCGCCGGCTGTATGAGCTGGTGTGGAAACGTGCCGTCGCCTCGCAGATGGCCTCGGCCGAGCTCGACCAGGTCATCGTCGATGTCACCGACGGCAAAGGTCTTACCTTGCGCGCCAACGGCTCGATCGTCGCTTTCGACGGGTTCCTGAAGCTGTATCACGAGGACCAGGACGACCCGGCCGAGGAGGACGAAAGCCGCATGCTGCCGCCTATGCGCGAGCGCGACCCGCTGCGCCGTGGCCAGGTCGATGCGACGCAGCATTTCACCCAACCGCCGCCGCGCTATTCGGAGGCCAGCCTGGTAAAGAAGATGGAGGAACTCGGCATCGGCCGGCCTTCCACCTATGCCTCGATCCTGTCGGTCTTGCAGGATCGCAACTACGTCCGGCTGGACAAGCGGCGTTTCATTCCGGAAGACCGCGGCCGCCTGGTGACCGCCTTCCTGGTGAGCTTCTTCGAGCACTGGGTGGACACCGGCTTCACCGCCGCGATGGAAGAAAAACTCGACGACGTTTCGGCCGGCCAGCTCGACTGGCGGGCGGTGATGCGGGCGTTCTGGGATGACTTTTCCCACGCCATCGACCAGACCAAGGACCTTAAGATAAGTGACGTCATAGCCGCGCTGGACGCCGATCTGGGGCCGCACTTCTTCCCGGCGCGCGAAGATGGCGCCGATCCGCGCACCTGCCCCGCCTGCGGCACCGGACGGATCGGGCTGAAGCTCGGGCGGTACGGCAGCTTTATTGGGTGCTCGAACTATCCGGCGTGTCAGTTCACTCGGCGCCTGGCGATCGAGATCGGCGAGACCGACAACGAGGTGCTGAAGGACGGCATGCGCGAACTCGGCCCCGATCCGACGACGGGTGAGCCGATCACTGTGCGGCGCGGTCCGTACGGGCTGTATGTCCAGCGAGGCGAGGCTGGCGAGGACAAAAAGGTTAAGCCGCGCCGCACGTCCCTGCCACGTGGTTTGGATGGCGAAAAGGTCACGCTGGAACAGGCGATCGGACTGCTGTCACTGCCGCGCCTGATCGGGATCCACCCGGAGACCAAGGACAAGATCGAAGCGGGCATTGGACGGTTCGGACCCTACGTGCGAATGGGCTCGGTGTTCGGCTCCCTCGATCGCGATGACGACGTGCTGGCGATCGGGATCAATCGCGCAGTCGATTTGCTGGCCAAGAAGCTTGCCAGCGTGCGGTCCCTGGGGGTGCATCCGAAGGATCAGGAGCCGGTGACCGTGCGCAAGGGTCGCTTCGGGCCGTATGCGCAGCACGGCCAGACCGTGGCGAACCTGCCGCGCGGTGTAGCGATGGAGGAGATCACGCTGGCGGACGCGCTGGCGCTGCTAGCCGAGAAGGGCAAGCAGTTGAAGCCACGCGGTGGGGCGCGGCGTGGGCGTGGCGCGCCGGCGCGCAAGGCTGCCGCGGCGGCACCCCCGGCCGCCGCTGCGGCCGAACGCCGCGCCGCGCTGGCCAAGCGCGCGGCACCCAAGCCGCCGGCGAAGAAAGCCGCTGCCGGCAAGACCGCGGCTAAGAAGAAGGTTCCAGCGCGCAAGAAGAAGTCCGCCGCGAAAGCCCCAGCCAAACGGCAGGCGGCGCGCTGACGCCTTTCCGCCGAAAAGTCTCTGTTAAGGGCTCGGAAGGAAATAACCGAATCTGGTTCGGCGGTCTGATCGAGTCGTGTGCTCGCGTTTTGACGACCGACCAGAGCGGTTAATTCCTGACGATCCCTAAGCTGGACTTTATTGAAAAATACGCAGCCTCATCGCCTCGGCTGGATGTGAAAGATTGTTTCCTCCCGGAAGATCTCGTGGGCTCGTTCGAGGGTGAGCCTGAGCGGCCCGAAATCTCCGAAGGTGCGCCAGCGTCCCCGCATCTCGGACCAGTAGAACAGTT
>DASRQX010000141.1:0-26854 GCA_035696165.1 Acetobacteraceae bacterium
CAGCCATTTTCCTACACCGGGCTCGACCGCGACATGGCGCTGCAGGCGGCAATCTACGCCCAGCGCAGGTCACAGTACGAATACACGCTCGAGAATTACAAGCAGCAGATCGACGGGCTGGTCTCACTGATCGCCCGCTCCGAGTCGGACGCCGTGGGATATCGTGAGCGCCTGGTGGTGGCGCAGAATCTGGAAGGCATGCGCAAGGAGTTGCAGCGGTTGCAGGTCGGCAGCCGGCTCAATACCCTGGCCGCACAAGATAATCGCGCCGAGATGGCCCGTAACCTAGCCAACGCGGAGCAGACCGCGGACAACGCGAAGAGCAATCTCGCGGCTGAGGTCGCGACGCGCGATGCGTTCATCCACCAGTGGGATGCCGATATCAGCCAACAGTTGTCGGACGCAACGGGCAAGTTGTCGGACGCGACCCAGTCGCTCCGCGCGGCAGAGGTGCACAGCAAGCTGGTCGAACTTCGTGCCGATAGCGACGCCACGGTGTTGTCCGTTGCCAAGGTGTCCGTTGGATCCGTGATGCAGGTGGGCCAGCAATTCTTCACCCTGATGCCTGACGGCTCGCCGCTGGTCGTGCAGGGAATTCTCCAGGGCAGCGAGGGTGGTTTCGTGCATCTCGGGGACCCAGTCAGCATCAAGTTCGATACATTCCAGTACAGCCATTATGGGATGGCGTATGGCACCGTAATGAGCGTCAGCGCCGACACCTTTTACGGCAGTGACCCGACGGCGGCGCAGGCCTCCCCCGTACCGCTGCCGACTTCCTCCACTACCGGCGACAGCACAGGAGGGGCCTTCTATATTGGCCAGGTCAGCATCGATCGCGTGGCACTCCGCGATGTTCCAGCGAACTTCCATGTGACGCCAGGCTTGACCGTCACCGCTGATATCAAGGTAGGTAAGCGCACCGTTCTGGAATATTTCATGAGCCGGATCGTGCCTATTGCGACCGAGTCGCTGCGCGAGCCGGGTAGCTGAGAGCTGCACGAAGCACCACTGTCGAGCGGGATCGTCGGGTACTTGGCGATATTTGACAAACTGATCGGCCGGCGGTCGCCTGGCATTGCGTTGAAGCGGGCGCAAGGGCTGAGCGAACGGGGCGAGGCGGATCGGGCATTCGCACTCTTTGCGCGCGCTGCGCGCGCCGGTTTGCCCGAGGCGGAATTGCGCGTTGGTCGGCTGTATCTGGAAGGCTCCGGCGTCCCGCGCAGCCAGACAGAGGGCATGCGGTGGCTGGAGCGAGCTGCGTCACATGGCTTGGTCGAGGCACAAAGCCTTCTGGCCACGCTTTATATGCACGGCTTTGGCGCCGCTCGAAGTCTCACCGCGGACCCGGGTGTGGCGCAGCCAGCTACAGGACTGTTCGCGAACGCCGGGCGCACCAATCCGGATTACGAGAGTGCCCTCAAATGGGCCCGAGCGGCAGCGGAGGCCGGCGCCAGCGATGCGCAAGCGCTGTTGGGCTACATCCTGACGGCTGGGCCAGAGACGATCCGGGACCTGGATGCAGCGAACGGCTGGTACCAACGCGCAGCCACCGCTGGCAGCCCGCAAGGGGCACTGGGCTATGCCTTGTCTTTGGCCCGGATTGGTGACGCGTCACAAACGCCTGAAATAGTCGCACTGATCCGGCGGGCTGCCGAGGCCGGCCTGCCGCTGGCGCTGCGGGTCTTGGGGCTGATGACCGAGCGGGGCGTGGGGCTGCCGGCCGATATTGCCGCGGCGACAGATCTGTACCGTCTCGCTGCCGAGAAGGGTGACCTGGTCGGCCAGGCCAAATGGGGCCTCGCATTGCTAGAGGGAAGCGGCGTTGCGGCCAATCCCTCTCAAGGCGAATCCTGGCTGCGCCGTGCCGCTCTCGCCGGTGACCGGGAAGCCGCGGCGTTAATCGGTGATCTCTACGCCAAGGGTGGCGGTGTGTTACCGCCAAACTATGCGGAAGCCGCCATGTGGTTCCGCCGCGCCGCGGAGGCCGGACATCGTGCGGCGGCACGCGCGCTCGGCATGCTTTACCTGACCGGGGCCGGCGTCGGTCGTGATGGTGAGGAGGCAGCGGCATGGTTTCGCCGTGCCGCCGACGCAGGTGATGCGCATGCCCAGTCCGACCTCGCCAACTTGCTGCTGCAAGGCTTTGGCGAGAATGACGATGGCGTGCGCACGCGGGAGTGGTTCGAACAGGCGGCGGCGTCCGGCGACCTGATCGCAGCGTTCAACTTCGGCGTTTGCCTAGCTGAGGGTGTCGGGGTCGATCGAGACGACCGCAAGGCCGCGGAGTGGATGCGCCGCGCCGCTGACGGCGTGGTAAATGCGCAGTATTGGTACGGCCGCATGCTGATAGAGGGCCGCGGCGTGGAGTCCAACCCGGAGCAGGGCCGTGCGTGGCTGGAACGGGCAGCTGCGATCGGCATGCCGGAAGCCGAGGTGGCGCTGGCAGAGCTGAGGCTGCAAGGGCGCGGCGGACCACGCGACCATCCTGGTGCACTCGAGCTATTTACGCGCGCGGCAGGACGCGGCCATATCGGTGCCATGTTCTCGACCGGTGCGATGCATGGTGGTGGTCACGAGGTACCGACCGATCGGGCCGAAGCGCAAAAATGGTTTCGCGCGGCTGCCGAGCGCGGACATGCGCAAGCCCAGATGATGCTCGGGAGGTATCTTGCTCGGGGTCTTGTCACGCCACCCAACCCCGATGAGGCACGGGTGTGGTTGGACCGGGCGCTGGCTCAGGGGCTGACCGAAGCGCGCGGTGACCTGTCGGCACTGCCGCCCGCTAACGCATCCCTCCAGGCACCCCAGGCTGTCGGCCGCTGAAACCAATCACCCGAGATGATGCTCCTGCCATCACTTCGGGCGGTTGGTGCCGCGCGCGAAGTGGCCCGAAGGAGGGCCTGGGGCGGCGCCCCTGGATCTCGTCAGAGGGCTCTACCTGGTGCAGGTGGTGGCCCCCCACTCGCGTCCAACGCCTGAGGGAAGAGTCCGGCAGGGTCTCCGGGGACTATTTGTCTCGGTCGAAGCGGCCCCGCCAACCCCACACCAACCAAAGGACGGGTTCCGAGGGTTGTGCTCCTGGCGGGGGTCGAGGGGGCAAAGCAGCCTCGCGCGTTTCAGGGCGGAGCGCTGATTTTCATTCGCTCTTTCGATCGCGCCGGAGCCAGCATTTCGGATGACGTCTGCCGTGACGCCGCCAATGCCGGGTCATGCCGCGCCGGGGTCGATCCAATCCGATCGGCTGCGCCTGGCGCGGGACGCGCATGATCGTGCCCAGTCGCTCGTAGCCGTCGGCAACAAAGCCGAAGCGCAGCGGTGGATGGCCCGCGCATGTCGCCTGTTGCCGTCAGATGACACATTGGCGCTGGCAATGGCATCGGGCTGTCTAGGCCAGGACGATACCAAAGCTGCCGAGACTTTTGCGCGGCTCGCCGCGCGATATGGCAGTCGAGAAGCGTGGACCGGACTCGCCGTGTCCCGCCGCAACCTGGGCGACCACATGGGCGCGGCGGAGGCCGTGTCTCGTGCCCTCTCCACGCTGGTGCCTGACAAAACCCTGGCGGACGTTGCCGGCCTCGTCGCACACCGGATTGCTGCGCCAGGGTGGTGCTGGGCGTCAGTCGATGGTGCGCTCGACATCCATGTGACCGACGACCCCGATGAGATCGTACTGGAAATCGATGGGCAAAGACGGCAGTTGGGGCGCGGACTATTGACCGCCGGCAAGGCCGCCTCGCCCGGTGCGTGGCGAAGCTCCGCGCGTCAAGTCGGTGTGATCGCTGACGGCCGACATCTGCTCGGTAGTCCGATCGACCTGCGCGCCATCAGGCGGGTCGAAGGGTGCGTCACCGTTCGTGATGGCGCTCTCGACGGCTGGGCCTGGCATCCCAGCGATCCGACGATCGACCCAGCAATTACCATGAGCGCTGCCTCGGGCGAGAAACTGACATTTATCGCCCGTGACGAAACCGACGCTGTGCCACTCACCACCTTGTTGGGCCGTCCGCGTCATTTCCGCGTGTCGCCCGACCGGCTTAAGGGCATGGCGCCGCCGTTTCATTTGCGCGGGACCGATGGAAGGGAGCTGCTGGGGAGCCCTCTCGACCCAGGACGCGAGGAGAGGGCTGCGGTCGCCGCAGCCGGTGCGGTGCGGGCGGCATTCCCCGCGGTACTTTGGACCGCCCGGAATATCGCCCAGCGCTCTCGACGTGCTCCTGGCATTGCCCTGGGCCCCTCGCTCGCGGTGCCGGCGGACGTCGTCGGTCCATTCCCACCGGTCGGTCGTGATCGTCGCCGACGGATCGCCGACGTGGTTATTCCAGTGCATGGCGGTGGTGTGATAGTGCGGGCGTGCCTTGCGTCAGTTCTGGCGACCGTATCGCCGCCAAGCCGGATCATCGTGATCGACGATGCGTCGCCCGACCGTGACCTCGCGGTGGAGCTGGCCGACCTGGCCCACCGTCGGCGTATCCGCCTGGTCCGACAGGCCGATAACCTTGGCTATCCTGCCAGCGCCAATGCCGGCATGCGTATGTGCTCCACGCGGGACGTGGTGTTGCTGAACAGCGATACGATCGTCGCGCTGTCCTGGCTCGATCGGCTGCGTGAGATCGCCTACAGCGCGCCCGACATCGGCACGGTCTCGCCGCTGTCGAACAACGGCACAATCCTTAGCTACCCGCGGCGCGACGAGACCAACATGATGCCTGACACACAGGCGACCGCGTGGCTCGCGCGGCAAGCGGATCGCGCCAACCGCGGCAACGCCGTACCCATCCCGGTGGCGGTGGGATTTTGCATGTACATCAGGCGAGACTGTCTGGCCGCTGTAGGTGCGCTCCGCGAGGATGTGTTTGCGCAGGGCTACGGCGAGGAGAATGATTTTTGCCTCCGCGCCCGCCACCTTGGATGGCGCCATGTCGCCGCGCCGGGCGTGTTCGTGGCACACTGCGGCACCCAGTCATTCGGAAGGGGCGGTGACGCCCTTCGCGCGCGCAACCAGGCGATACTGCAGCGGCTGCACCCAGGCTATGTGGAGCTGATCGTCGCGCATCTACGAAGCGACCCGCTCGCCCCGGCACGGCGGCGGCTGGATCAGGCGCGCTGGCGGGCGGTTCGGCCCATTTTCCGCGCGGCGGCACTTCTCATCACTCACCGCGACGGCGGCGGCGTGGAGCAGCGCATCGTGGTGTCGTGCGCCGCCCACCGGGGCGCCGGGGTTCGCCCGATCGTCCTGCGTCCGACCATGTTCGCGGATGGAGCGCCTGGAGCCGTGCTGGGCGACGGGGTAGCGGATTCATTTCCGAATCTTCGGTTCGCTGTTCCGTCCGAGCTGTCGGTGCTGGCAAAGTTCCTGCGGGGCACCGGCGTGCGAGAGGTGGAGCTGCATCACCTGCTGGGCCATCAATCAGCAATCCTCGAGCTGATCACGATGTTGGGCGTACCATACGATGTGCATGTGCATGACTATGCCCTGATCTGCCCGCGCATTGCGCTGGTGGGCCGTGAGCGTCGGTATTGCGGCGAGCCGGCGGTTGCTGCCTGCGAAGCCTGCATCGCCGATCTTGGCAGTGTCTCCGGTGAGGAGATCAGCGTCGCCGCACTGCGGCAACGCTCTGCCCGATTGCTTGCGGGGGCGCGCCACATCCTGGCACCGTCCGAAGATGCAGCCGTGCGCCTGCGTCGACATTTTCCTTCGGTTAACGTCCGGAGAGTACCGTACAGCGACGACACGGGCCTCACTGGCGCGCCAATCCCGAGCCGGCCCGGGCGCGGAGTCGCGCGAATCTGCGTCATAGGCGCGATCGGCGTCGAGAAGGGGTATGAGATTCTGCTGGCGTGTGCGCGTGACGCGGCTGAGCGCGACCTGAAGCTCGAGTTCATCGTCGTTGGCCATACAATCGACGACCGGCGGCTGCTGGATACCGGCCGCGTGTTTGTGACCGGTGAGTTTCATCCGGCGGAGGCAGTGCCGTTGATCCAAGCTCAGAATGCCGCGCTTGCCTGGTTGCCCTCGGTTTGGCCGGAGACGTGGTGCTTCACCCTTTCGGAGGCCTGGAACGCCGGGCTGCGCGTGGTCGCCTTCGATCTAGGTGCGCAAGCCGAACGTATCCGCCGTACCGGGCGTGGTGTGCTGTTGCCACTCGGTCTGCCCCCATCTTCCATTAATTCCGCGCTGCTTGCCGCAGCGGGCTTGTCAGACTATCGGTGACCATGGCACCGAATACCCGGTTGCAGGGATCGATCCATTGGCTAAACCGACCTCCCGCAGCCCGAACGTTCCAGTGAAAAGCGAGACTCCTGCATGTCCGAAGCCGGTAACGCGGTAAAGAAGCAAGCCGCCGCCAGAACCAATGTCGCCAGTGCCGCGACCAATCGCGTCGCGGAGCTGAAAGTGTCGGGCCATCTGATGACCCTCGACACCGGTATGTTTTGCATTTTCCACGCGCCCGGCGGTGCGTTGACTGGCGACGGGTCCGGCCTTCCCGGAGTGCGTATCTCCCTGCCACCATCGCCGTCCGGATCAACCGACCCGGTCAGGATCAGCACGTTTCGTTCCGATGGCTGGCTGGATTTTGCCGACGGCGCGGCGCTCGTGCGGGTGGAGCAGGGGCCAGCCCAAATCCTGGTAACAGTCTACCAATCCATGGCCGCGAACGCGGATGCCGCTCCACGACTGCAGGTGCTGCGGCTCACGCAAGATGCGGGTGCGCTGCCGCAAGCTGGGGCGGCTGTTCCGGTCCAAGCAGCCTCTCGCGGGACACCGGCACCGACCACGGCGGATGTGGTGGCGCACGTCCAGCGTATGGGTGACGTCGGGGGTCAGTTCGGTGCCTGGACCGGCACGCGCGGGAGCGGAAGCTGGATCGAAGGTTTCGCCATCACGCCGCCACAGGGTGTTGTACCGCAAGACCTTGAGTATCAGGCGGTATTGGGGCGGGGATGGTTGTCACCTTGGATCGAGGGCGGCAAGTTCTGTGGCAGCCGCGGGATGGCGCTGCCCTTGCTAGGCCTTAACGTGCGGTTGAAGGGCGAAGCGACGAAAACCCACGAATGTACCTATTCTGCGAGTTTCGTTGACGGCAGCAACGTTGGGCCGGTGCCGAGCGGGGAGGCCTGCCAGGCCGACAGCCTCGCGGCGCTTGAGGCATTTCAGATCGTTCTGCGACGACGCAGTGCGGCGACCTCCGCGGTCACACCCGGCCAGGAGCCGGTCCGGCCAACGCGGGCGAGGATCGAGGCATCAGCGCTTAAGCCCGCAGTTGGGCGGCCGAAGATCCAGCCCGCCGCGGGAAAACCTGCGATCGGACGGCCGACAGCTCCGGTCCCCGCAGCCAAGCCCATGGCGCCGCCCGCCAAACGCGGGGCGGCACGCTCGACTCCGAGACGCCCGCGCTAGCCCGAGTTGCTGCGCAGCGCAGCCTGTCCGGAACCATGGCGTGACGACATGCGGGTTCCGCGTGCTACGACTTAGAACGGCTGGCACGGATCGCTTGGCAGCGCCGGACGGGCGGCGGTATCCCAATGGCGGATTATATCCGGCCGGCGCACATCCGAATTCGGGTTCATAGTGTGAAGTACCTATTTGTACATCAGAACTTTCCCGGGCAGTTTCTGCACGTCGTCCGGCACCTGACGTCGCAACAAAGGCACGATTTGGTCTTCATCACCGAGCCAAACCGCAATCAGATCAGCGGCGTCCGCAAGGTGCCGTATCGGCGGCCCGTGGGGCCAGCCACGCAAACCCATCCGGTTGCTCGCGATCTGGATGCTGCCGCCCATCGCGCCGATGTGGTGGCGCGAACCGCACGCAACCTCAATCAGCTTGGCTACATACCGGACATCATCATCGGTCACCACGGCTGGGGCGAGTTGCTGAATTTGGCCGATGTATGGCCGGGCGTACCAATCCTCGGGTACATGGAGTTCTACTATCAGACCGGTGCGGCAGATGTCGGGTTTGACCCGGAGTTTCTCCTTGACGCATCAGAATATCCGCGCGTCCGCGCAAAAAACGCAATCAACCTTCTCGCCTATGCCAATGGGGGGTACGGCTTGACACCGACTGAATGGCAACTCTCCACCTACCCTGCCTGGATGCGGAACTGGATCACGCTGCTGCGCGAAGGCGTTAACCTTGATGTGTGCAAACCCAATCCCGCGGTGCGCCGCGAGGTGATGACGATTGGCGGCATGCGGATCGCGCCCAGCCACAAGCTGATCACCTATGTTGCACGTGACCTTGAGCCCTATCGTGGCTTCCATGCGATGATGCGGGCTGTGCCGCATATGCTGCGTTCTCGCAAGGATATCCGCGTGGTCATCGTGGGCGGCAACGGGGTCAGCTACGGCGCGCCGCCAGCAGCGGGAAGTTGGAAGGACGTCATGCTCGCGGAGCTCGGCGGGCAAATTGACCCGAAGCGGGTCGTATTCCCCGGCCGGCTCGATTACGAGGCCTATGTCCGGATGCTGCAGCGCTCGGACGCACACGTTTATCTGACCTATCCATTTGTCGCCTCATGGTCGCTGCGCGAGGCACTGGCGACGGGATGCGCGGTGATTGGCAGCGACACCGAGCCGGTTCGTGAGTTCATCACGCACGAGCAGAACGGGCTACTCGCTGACTTCTTCGATCCCGCCGGACTGGCGGCGAAGGTGGTGTCGGTGATCGAGGACGCCGCGCTCGCCCGAAGCCTACGTGCTGAGGCGCGGTGCTATGCCGAACGCCATCTGTCGATGACGGATTACCTCGCCGCGTATGACACGCTGATCCATAGGCTGGTGCGCGAGTCGGCATGACGCAGCCACCGGCGCGAGTGTCCCGTCGGGCCATGTCACTCGCCGATGTGCGCGAATTCCTCGGGGCGATCGCGCGTGACAATCCCGAACCGCGTAGCGAGCTGGACTATGCCGATCCCTACACCTTGCTGGTATCGGTCGTGCTGTCCGCACAGGCGACTGACGTTTCGGTCAATCGTGCCACGCGGACCTTGTTCGCGGACGCTGCCACGCCGGCGGCGATGGTTCGGTTGGGTGTAGAGGGCGTCGGCCGGCATATCCGCTCTATCGGATTATGGCAGGGCAAGGCGCGCAATGTGGTTGAGCTGTCTCGCCTTCTGCTGGAGCGGCACAATGGGCAGGTTCCGCCGGATCGCGCGGCGCTGGAGGCGCTACCCGGCGTGGGACGCAAGACCGCCAATGTGGTTCTGAACGTCGCATTCGGTGAATCGACGATGGCGGTCGATACCCACATTTTCAGGCTGGGGAATCGTACCGGTATCGCACCCGGCAAGACACCGCGCGCGGTCGAGGACGCGCTGGTTCGGCGTCTGCCACGAGATATGCTGCGCGACGCGCATCACTGGCTGATTCTGCACGGGCGCTACGTATGCAAGGCGCGGCGCCCGGAGTGCTGGCGCTGCGTTGCGGCGGCGTGGTGCCGCTATCCGGACAAGGGCGACGCGCCCGACTGAAGGCGAGCCGGTGTGTTTTGGCATCGCACTAGGTTTAATGGTCTACAACCGGATGCATGATGGGCTGGCACCGGAGGAAGAGGGACGTCTATGTCCGCTCCCGATCGAGCCGCATTCCTGGCCGCCACACCCGATTGGTAGCTGTGCAATCCGCACCGGAACGTCGGTGGCAGCGTGCTGGAGTCAGTCGATTCGGTGCTCGCGCGGGGTGCGCACAGCCCCCGTGCGCGACGAGCGCCGGGACGAGGGGAGACGCACTGGCTAGCCCGGCCGTGGCTCAGGCGGTCTTGCGCTCGGCAGGCAGTCGGACGCCGGCACCGAGCCGGATCTTACTCTGATCGGCAGACATGAGCGTGAGCCGGTGGCAGACGCGCACCAGTCCCCCCAGAACAATCTTGCCGGAATCACCAACATGGGGTGGCGTCACAGGCGGGTCACTGCGCAACGATAGGGTTCATGATAGCGGTCCTTTGAGTGAGGATTAAATGCGCGACGGCGATGCCGACAAACCATCCTGTTTCCGGCCCTGATTTGGCGTGACCCCGCGGACGCTGCTGTTCGGCATATCGCTGGACCCGCAGCCTTGACGCGCGGGCGGAGGCGAGGATGCCGGGGGGTGCACGTCCCCGTCCACAACGTAAGCTTGCCAGCATGTCTATCGCATGTCAAGGTAAATTTTCCTGCGTATCAAAATAATAGGCTTGTTTGCCTTGAGGTGTTTCTGAATCGTCAACGCGTCAATTAATCTACAACCAAAAGCGGAACACGTTGCCGAGAAGCATCTGATGCGATAGTATGGACCGTGTCGTTCAACATAAAGTTGCTTTCTGAGCGATGCACATCGCACCCGACGTTGGGATGGGTGTCTTCCAGACGGCCGCGGCTGTTCTGAATGCCCGCAACTGCATCCGGCTCTACCGAGACAAGCACGTGGCCGGGATCAGCGCGACTACGATCGGTTTCTACACGGTGGCCAACTTCTACAACCTCTACTTCTGGTCGTCGCTCGGCAAGTGGTTCGCGGTGTTTCCCGGAGTCCCGATGGCGAGCCTCAATCTATTGTGGGTCTGCATGGCATTTCACTACCGGCACAGGTCAGCGGCGTAGCGTTGGCCCGGTGGGCCGATGGGCCGGTGGAGCAGTCCATTATCTCGGACTGTGCACCACTTCGCGACGACAAGACGACATTGATGCGACGAATTGCCATGGCCGCGCAAGTTCTTGCAAATCCCCAATCCCAGCTATCGCTACAGTTCAACAACGATATCATCTCGACCAAGGATCCGTGTCCTTCGTTGCCTGTCAACATGCTTGGTCCATTACGGGCTAGCGATGCGGACGGAAATGATCGGTTACCGCGAGCGCGGAAGACCCGGGCGGTGCTGGCGATCTTGACGTTGGCTGCACCGCGGCCTGTGGCGCGGTCGCAGCTAATTGCGCTGCTTTGGAGCGCCGCGCGCCCCAGCAGGCGCGGGGTTCCTTGCGCCAGGCGACTCACGAACTACGCGTGGCCCTTGACCCGACTGGCGGCTTATTGCGGGCTGAGACTGCTCATCTCGCGCTGAGCGACGATGGACTTCACGTTGATGTAGCCCAGATCCTGTGCGCGACGCCGGCGCAGCCCGGTTCCCTCGAGTTGTGGCGGGGCGGGATGCTAGCCGATTTGATTGGACTGGATTCGGCATTCGACCAATGGTTGGGCGAGCAGCAGCGATGCCTTTGGTCGCGCGTACGGGCTGTCGGGGAGTTGATTCTCGCTGAAGCAGAGAGCACCGCTGCGATCGTAGTGGCGGCCGAGCGGCTTCTGGTGATCGACTCGACGCACGAGGATGCCTGGCGCTTTCTGATCCGCTGTCATATCGAATGCGGCGACCGCGTCGCGGCAATCGGCACCTATGAGCGCTGCTGCGCCGCGCTTTCCGCGCAGTGCCAGGTTGGTCCATCCGCCGAAGCCACAGCCTTGGTGGCGGCGTTGCGCGTGCGACCGACGACCCTTACTTCGGTATCACGGGTGCGCGACGTGGCCGTTGAGGTCCTGCGCAGGCGGGTCGCGGACTCTCTCGCATTCGGCTCGGCGTCGCGCCCCTGCGTGGCACCGTTGCGGGCGGGACGGCGGAATTGGCGGCAAGCTTGGCCGACGAACTGATCATCGCGCTCTCGCGATTTCGTTGGCTTGCTTGCATTCCGTGTGCGGCTGCGCAGTCAGAGCCGGGGATGGACTACCTGCTGGACGGATCGGTACAACGCAGCGACGATCGGCTGCGGGTGCTGCTGCGCGTGATGGACCTGAATTCGTGCGGCAAAGTGGTCTGGGCCGAGCGTTTTGATCACCGCATCACCGACATTTTCACGCTGCAGGATCGGCTGGCTAGCACGATGGCGGCCCAACTCGAGCCAGGACTCTGGCTGTGCGAGGGCGAGCGGGTTGGCGCGGGCGGCATCGAGCCGCGAACCGCGCAGGATTTGTTGCGATTAGCGGTGCCGGCGCTCCATCGCACCCCAGGTTCGGGAATGCCCGGCCGGCAACGGGCCACGGGCCAGGTCGTCAGACGGGGGTACAAATTCGGGCGGCGGCGGACGCGCGCCGATCCGTCGGCCGCGTTCGATGACCGATTCGCGGCTGAGGCCCAGCGACGTGGCGACGGCGTCCCGAGTCGAGCCTTCGCCCCGCAGGCGCCGAATCCGCGTATCCTGGGCATCGGTCCCGTTGAATTTCAACGGCATTCGCGAGGTCCTTGCTGGTGGTGCAGCGATGTCGTGGGTCAGTTAGACCATCTATCCACACATTTATCAATGATACTAACACATTTAGTCCGAAAAATTCCGCCGTAAACCAGCACATCGGATCTGGCGGCGTTAGGTGGCCTGACTTATACTAGCTGAATGAGCGATTCGCAGGCGATTGGAGAGCGCATCCGACTGGCCCGCCAAGAGCGTGGCCTTACCCAGGAACAACTGGCCGAAGCTGTCGGAGTGACGCGGAGCGCGGTCGCACAGTGGGAGACCGGTCGGGCCGGTCAGGTCACCGGCAATCTCAGCCGCATCGCGGCCGTACTGGCGGTGGGCGTCGAGTATCTGATGTTTGGAGACGATAAAGTTGCGCCTCAGCGCGCAACCCGCGGCGACGAATTGGCGATCCTGCGGCTGTATCGGGATTGCACGCCGGCGGATCAGCAGCTTTTGCTGCGGACCGCCCGCCGGCTGGCGGCGCGGTAGTTAGCCCAGACTTCCCACACTCTCGCGGATGCTGGTTCGGTCCTTGTTGGGCCAAGAGATTTGTGCGCCCTCGCCGATACCGGGTGTGTTGGCGACGGTACTCGAAGTCTCGTTGATGCCTTGGGGCACGACGGTGATCTCCGCCACTACTCCGCGAGAGTTGACAAGTCTGCGCTAGGTGCGCGCGCATCTCTGGCGGAAGGCTGCGAAAGCCGCGAAACCAGTCGCCAGCAGGGCCAGCGACCCAGGCTCTGGAACACTCCTTTGTCCCGTCTGGCCTATGGCAAGGAACGTGAAGTCCTGGTTGCCGCTGGTGACGGACCACTCCTCCGAGGAACCAGAGGTGTTGGTCCACTTCGTTGTCGACTGGCCGTTGACGTAATTGACCAGCGTCTGGGCGTCTTGCGCGACCGTGGCGTTGCCGGTGAACTGGGTGGCCGAAATTGTCACGTTACTGTTGCCGGTCTTGAACGAACTGCCATTCTGGATCTGCTGGAGCGAGTAGCTGCCGGTTCCAGGCGCCCACGTGTTGAAGATGTCGGTGCAGAATACGCTGTAGGTGATACCGGTAGTTGAGTCGAGAAGGTTCATCTTCCCCGCGTAGGCATTCAAACCGTTGGGATTCTCGTCCCCTGACGGTATGGCACCACCACTGTACTGGATCGTAACCGTTTGGGTCGTGCCCGGCTCGGTAAATGGCGGGTTGCCCCAAGTCAAGGTGTCTGCGAGCGCCGGCCCAGCGGCCAATCCAGCTGCAACCACACCCAACGCCAGACCACCGACCAACCTAACCATCTGCCCCTCCACTTTCGATACCGCACTGAAGCCTATTTGCAAAGATTTCGAAGTCTATAAACCAGGTATTAATACTAAAGATAGTTTTTTTGACTTCAAAACAACCTGTGCTTGACGGTTTTCAACCGTCTCGTCTAAATTTTTCTATCTAAAATTGCAATGAAGATGCCCCTAGTATCTCACGGTAGCGGCATTCCTGCGTCGGTGCCGGGGCCTGCCAGCTGGCCATTCGCCGGCCCGCCCCGCTCGTCGAGTGGTGCGTCGAACCGTGACTCGCTCGGCACGCCGCCCCGATCTTCCGGGGGCCCGGGTGATAGCAGGAGGCTCGCGAGCCGTTCGCGGTCTCAGTTTGTCCGAGCTTGAGGTCACGGAACCGTCGCGCGACTCCGGCACGACTGAGACGTGCGTCGCGGTTTGCCAAAAAAAGCCGCGCCCGAAGGCGCCGCGCTTAGCAATGGTGTGGTTAGCCGAATTCCTTACGCACGCTTACTGCACCGCCTCATCCAGCCAAAACCCGCGAGAGCGGTGGCAAGGAGCGCGATAGACGCTGGTTCGGGCGCGTGTGTTCCACCCGTTTGGCCACCTGGGCCATTCAAGAGGTCGAAGCTGATGTACGGTTGGATATTCCAGTCCGACGCATTGCTGAGTGTGATAGCCAAACACGTGCCGTCGGTGAAACTGCTGTGAGAGTGGTGCACCCATCGGAGGTCGGTAAGCTACCGTCATTGTAGGAGTAGCAAGGCTGGCCCGTGCTGCTGGTGCCGTTGGTGTAACCTGCCCAATCCACTTAGTCGGAGTCACCGTTGTAGTCAGCCTCGTAGGTTGCAGTCGCGGTGACGGTACTCGGCGTCGTTACACTCGGCTCCGTGAGGGTGAAGTTGACGCTTAACGCCACGCGGCCGCGGCCACGTCGTCGTTGCCAGGCATCTCGCCGGCATCATTTGGCTGGATCGTTAATCGGCCGTATGGTCCGCGAGCGTAGCGGTAATTTGGAGCTGAGGATGCGTGCGGCGCTAAGGTCATTCGGAGCGGCCGCGTTGCTGGCCGCCACGCCGTCCGATTGCGAAACGAAAATTACCCAGATCTCCGTCGTCTGCCGAGCAACCCATCAACCGAACGCGCCGGTGCACTGGTTCTACTTCAGCGGGGTCGATCCATCGGTGATCAACCGGATCCCGGTTTCGCTTGACGTCACGCTGCATTACACCGGCGCCGACCCTCGGGCGACCCCACCAATCACGGCATATTTCTACCGCAAGGACGGCGCCACACTGCGCGTGGCCTCGAGCGCCAAGGCGACGATGTCGCCAAAGGGCACGTTCACCTACCACGTCGACACCGGCGGCTATAGCCATGCGCTGACCGCCACCGGCCATGGGGAAGGCGAAGAACTGGTCTTCTCCCGAACCTAGAGGACAAGCATCCGCTCAACATGGCGTCCGACGATTGGATCGGGATCTCGACATTACCCACCGAGATCATGCGCATGCAAGGCCCGGAGGTGTCGACCTATGCGTTTTATGCCGCGCCAATCGCACTGACGGAAATCAAGAATGAAACCAGCGCGCCGGATGATGTAGCCAAGCAGGCGGCCGAGGTCGGCGTGACTGCCACGACGCCGACCTACCCCATCACCGGGAAACCGACGCTGGAAGCAGGCAAGGCGTCAGACGCGGCCAAGGGCGGATGAATACGACGGCCTATGTGCTGATCCTTGGCGGATATCAGCGCGGTTGGATCTGCTGGAATGTGGGCGCCGCACCGCGCGCCGCCGACCATCTGATGCGGGACGGACGGTGATGTCACGTTGCCGTCCACTGATGATCTAAACATCGCGAAGGCGCGGTTCGCCAGGACGCTGCCCCATCTACTCGCCGAACAGGCGTGCGCCGGGCCGATGGTGGTCGAGCCGATGGCGGTCGGGCCTGCGGCGCACGACGCCGCGAGGACCAGATCGCTGGCGCAGAGGACGGAATTGTTGCGGTGGCATCTGGCCGCGTCTTCACCAGCGGCCGATCCCCGCCTGGTGCGAGCGATGGACGACGTAACCCAACCAGACGATCTGCGGCAGCAGGGTGAGCAGGGGGATCCATGGCTTTGCCGGCCCGGATACCGAAATGAAGAGCAGCGCGACCAACCCACCGAATGCCGCGAACCCTGCGTGGAGCAGGGCAACTGCCCAGGCAGCAACGCCGGCGCGCGCCGCGACTTGATACAGATGACCGCGATGCGCCTGTGTAATGCGGTCGCCGGACATCAGCCGACGCGCCAGGGTGAAAGCAACGTCGAATAGCACGCCGGATAGTAGCATTGGGACGAGCAGAAACGACAGATCGACGCCCTCGAACCGGCTCGCCACCACCGCCAGCACGGCCAGCACGAAACCGCAGAATTGGCTTCCGACATCACCCATAAAGATGCGGGCGCGAGGGAAGTTGAACGGCAGGAAGCCCAGCACCCCGGCGGCCAGGAGCAGCGCGGCGAAATAGGCGAACCAGCCGTCATGCAGCGCGGCGATGGCCGCCAGAAAGCCGGACGAGACCAGGGTGACGCCAGCCGCCAGGCCGTTCAGCCCGTCGATGAAGTTCATCGCGTTGGTGGCGAACAGTATCCAGCAGATGGTGATTGGCGGGCCGAGCCAGCCGACATAGAATCCCCCGATGTAGGGCAGGCGGTAGTCGCGCAGATAGAGTCCGCTGGCAACCGCCACCGTTGCGGCCAAAACCTGAGCGCCAAGCTTCACCGTGAACGGCCAGTCCCGCAGATCGTCGAGCAGGGCTACCACGGCTATCGCCGTCGCGGCGCCGATCACCCCCAGGAAGTATGGATCGGCCAGGCGGGCAAAGGCGGCGTAGCGGTACAGTACGATAGTGCCGACCAGGAAGGCGACGATGATCCCGACGCCGCCGCCCTTGGGGGTTGGTTCGCTGTGGGCACTGCGCGAGTTCGGGCGATCCAACACACGCACGGCAATCATCATCCTCACCGCGGCGGCGGACAAAAGCGCCAGCCCGGTGGCAAACACCAAGTGGCGCAGGACGGCAATTAGGGTCATCGGCGGAGGGTCCGCATTGTGCGGCGCGCTCAGTGACCGCGATCGGGCCAACTGGCAAGCCCCGATCCCGCTGAATCCCTGATGTGCCATCAGTGCGGCCGCCGCCTGACCACATGGATTTGACAACCCATCCCTGCCTCCCGCATCCTCCGAGACCAACCGAGGGGAGCCCCGCCGCAAGGGGGCTGAGAGACCGCCAGGACCGCACAAAAGCGGCGGTGCGGTGACCCTTGAACCTGAACCGGGTCATGCCGGCGGAGGGACGGGGACCGGACACCACCGAACACCCCTCATCCGCTCGCAGAACACCCGTGGAGCGTGTGAGGAGACAGAGATGACGGCCCAGTCGAAAACCGCCGCCCGCCCATCCAGCGTGACCACCGGTGCGATCGTCGGGTCGCGGAAGGTCTATACGTCGCCGAAGGGCCGGCCGGACATCAGCGTGCCGTTCCGCGAGATCGCGCTGGACCCCTCGGCGCGGGAGGAACCCTATCGCGCCTACGACTGCTCCGGCGTCTACACCGATCCGGCGGTCACCATCGACCTGGAAGCCGGCCTGCCGCCGGTGCGCGCCGGCTGGCTCGCCAGGCGCGGGTTCGAGCGCATCGTCGCCCGTGCAGTGAAGCCGGAGGACAATGGGGGCGCCACCGGCGACAGACTGGTGCCCGCGTGCCCGGCCGAGCATCCGGTCTACGGCGGCAAGCCGGGCCAGCTTGTTACACAATATGAGTTCGCCCGTGCCGGCATCATCACCGAGGAGATGATCTACGTCGCGCACCGCGAGAACATGGGCCGGCAGACGATGCTGGACGGTGCCGCCGAGCGCGTGGCCGACGGCGAAAGTTTCGGCGCGGAGATCCCCGCCTTCATCACGCCCGAATTCGTCCGCTGCGAGATCGCGCGTGGCCGCGCCATCATCCCCGCCAACATCAATCACCCGGAACTCGAGCCGGTTATCATCGGGCGCAACTTCCTGGTGAAGATCAACGCCAATATCGGCAACTCCGCTGTCACCTCGGGCGTCGCCGAAGAGGTGGAAAAGATGGTCTGGGCGATCCGCTGGGGCGGCGACACGGTGATGGATCTGTCCACCGGCCGCAACATCCACAATATCCGCGGCTGGATCATGCGCAACGCGCCGGTGCCGATCGGCACGGTGCCGATCTACCAGGCGCTGGAGAAGGTCGACGGCGATCCCGACAAGCTGGATTGGGAGGTGTTCAAGGATACGCTGATCGAGCAGGCCGAGCAGGGTGTCGACTACTTCACCATCCACGCCGGCGTGCGGCTGAAATACGTTCCGCTGACGGCGAAACGCGTCACCGGGATCGTGTCGCGCGGCGGTTCGATCATGGCGCGCTGGTGCCTGGCGCACCACGAGGAAAGCTTCCTGTATGAGCGCTTCGATGAGATCTGCGATATCATGCGGAAATACGACGTCTCGTTCTCGCTCGGTGACGGGCTGCGCCCGGGCTCGAACGCCGACGCCAACGACGCGGCGCAGTTCGGTGAGTTGGAGACGCTGGGGGAGCTGACCAAGATCGCCTGGGACAAGGGCTGCCAGGTGATGATCGAAGGCCCCGGCCACGTACCGATGCACAAGATCAAGGTAAACATGGACAAGCAGCTTGCCGAATGCGGCGAGGCACCGTTCTACACGCTTGGCCCGCTGACCACTGACATCGCGCCCGGTTATGACCACATCACCAGCGCGATCGGTGCTGCGATGATCGGCTGGTTCGGCACCGCGATGCTCTGCTACGTGACACCGAAGGAGCATCTTGGCCTGCCAGATCGGGACGACGTAAAGACCGGCGTGATCACTTACCGGATTGCCGCGCACGCCGCGGACCTGGCGAAGGGCCATCCGGCGGCCAAGCTGCGCGACGACGCGGTCAGCCGCGCCCGCTTCGAGTTCCGTTGGGAGGATCAGTTCAACCTATCCCTCGATCCCGACACAGCTCGGAAATTCCACGACCAGACGCTGCCCAAGGATGCGCACAAGGTCGCGCATTTCTGTTCCATGTGCGGGCCGAAGTTCTGCTCGATGCAGATCACCCAGGATCTGCGCAAGGAGGCCGAGCGGATGTCCGGGCTGGCGGCGAAGAGCGAGGAGTTCCGCGCCAAGGGCCAGGAAATCTACCAGCCGGCGGCGGCCGAGTAGCGTCAACCGGGGGCATGTCCGACCCGCGCAACGCGCTCGACGCGATCGGGCAAATCCCCGATGTCGAGATCGACATCGGGGAGGCAGCGCTGCAGTTCGCCCGCATCGACGAGCCGGAAGCCGATTGGACGGCGGCGCGTGCGCATCTGTCCGAGTTGGTGCGCGAGATGGTCGGGATGGGGCGCGGCATCACCGACTTGGAGGCGCGCGCGGGCGTACTGGCACGGCTGCTCGCCGGACGGTGCGGCTATCACGGCGACGAACTGACCTACGACGACTTCGCCAACGCAAACCTGATCCGGGTGATCGAGCGGCGCCAGGGCATGCCGGTCGCACTTGGCGTGATCTGGTTGCACGCCTGCCGCGCCGTCGGGTGGACCGCACATGGTGTCGATTTTCCTGGGCACTTTCTGATCGCACTGGCCGGCAAAGGCAGCCAGGTTGTCGTTGACGTGTTCAATGGTGGGATCGAGATGGAGGCCCGTGACCTGCGCGCACTGATCAAGCGGGTCGAGGGCGAAACGGCTGAACTGCGTCCTGGCGTACTGCAACCGATGAACGCACGCGGTGTGCTGCTGCGATTGCAGAACAACATCAAGGGCCGGAGGCTACAGTTGGGCGATGTCCCAGGTGGGCTTGCGTGCGTATTGGACATGCTGCGCATCGCACCGGATCACGCGACGCTATGGCGGGAGGCGGCAACGTTGCATCAAGGGCTGGATCAGATCAGCGCAGCGGTGTGTGCTTATGAACGGTTCCTGATGCTGGTGCCGGAAGGTGATGCTGCCTCACGCGCGCGGGCCAGCATTGCGGCGTTGCGTGGTAGGTTGAACTGACTGGCTTGCGCCCACCTTGTTCGCGTTGAGCGGGAGAGCAGTACGTTCGGTGCGATGGCACCAGGTGAGATGGAGTCGCCTAATGTGGGTGGTCGTCCGCCGCGGCGCTGCCTAGCCGGAAATCGAGGTCCGATGTAGCGGGCGACCCGGCCGGCGTTCGCGCTTCGCTTGGCGCTAGAGCCAGTCCCATCTCCACGGGAAGCCGCGGCATGACAGGTCCCAGCAACTGCTCGAGCAGGCTCGATGGCACTGGATGATCGGTGCCGTAGCGCGCCGGCCGCTTGTCGCCGGGCAAGTAGAATGTTCCGAAGAGGCGATCAATACACGGCAGCATTGCCGCATAGTTCTTGTCGACATAGGCAGGACCGTCATTGGTGTTGTGCCAATGATCGAACGCCGGGGTTGCTAACAACCACTCCAGCCTGCCGAAGCGCCAGCGCACATTGGCGTGGAGGAAGAAGCCCCAGATGGTTCCAAGGAGCTGGACGATCATGGGGATCACGCTCACGCTGCCGCCCAGTGGCGCTGCCAGACCCAGGACATAGAGAGGCACGAGGCCGCAGAGCCGCGTGAAGATCATGTCGACCGGGGGGGCGCGCGTGTTCACCAGCTTGGAAACGGCCACAGTGATGACACGGCACCACTGCGGCAGGCCGATCGGTCGGCGCGCTGAAAAGGCTCCTGGCATCATGCGATATTCCCTGGGTGGCGAGTAATACTAGGCGGCGAAAAGAACGACTCTCCTCGTCATGGCCGGCGCGGGCCGGCCATGACGGATGGAGCAGTCGATGGGTCAATCTTTTCGACGGCTGGTATAAGTTTCCACCGGCACGACCGACCCGCCCTGAATGAAACAAGTTGGTGGAATTCGGTCCGGTCAGGCGAAAAATCTTTCTTGTTTCTGTTTAGAGGTCGACATAGGGGCGTCAGCTTGGGATTAGCAAAAACCACACTCGATTCGAAGGGGGTCATTTATCAATAAGTTACCGGATGGCGGTGGTTGCGCGCGATCTGGAGTGTAAAATATCCCGACACAAACTTCGCCGATCGCACAGGTTTCAGCACCTATTTGGCATAGCCTTGACCCACACACGCCTCGTCGGTGCAGTCGCCTTCGCGGCAGGCGTTGTAACGGATGTCCAGCGCAGTATCCTGCGCCGGATCTCCTCGGAGCCAGGTGACAAAATTGCAGAACCGCATGGTGTGCGATGGCCGATCACCCCGCGCCTCACAGTACCGCGCCACGCCCCAGATGGCGATGAAGCCTGGAGATTGCATGGCGCCAAGCAGTGCGTCGGCGGGCAGCGTGAAATCCGGTATCGTGACGGTGGTATGTGGTCCGAGCGTCAAAGGTCCAGTCGGATTGGGCGAAGCGTCTGATTTCGTGAAGCCTGCCTGTAGACCGAGACCGGTCCACACACCGACCCGCGTCTGCAGATCGATCGCGCTAGTATTGCCGCCATTTTCTCACACTGCAACGAAATGCCAAGCCGGCTGGCCAGTACCAGTCACCGGCAGGAATCTCCCTTCCTTGAACGCAACGAAAAGACGTTGCACATCCGCCAGTTCTTCGCTGATCACGCGGGCTTGCCAATAGAGCGCTCCGCCGACGCCAGCAAATCCCACCAGCACAAATACCTGAAGCCAACCCATCTGTCGGCGCAGGCTTAGCAACGGCTCCGTATCGTCAGGCTCATCCATCACTATCTCCAGAACGATGACACTTCAGCATCGGATGCCCGTAGCCTTGCCGGCCGCCGGTTACAACAGATACCAAAGCGGATTCCATGGCTCTCCTCGGTGGTGAACTGACCTCATGCCGTGGCGTTTTCATGTCATTGGGTGATGATTGCTTTCGCGCGGACGATCGAAGGTCCCGGATGAATGATGTCACGAAATCTCAGGGACCCTATCGCATTCGCTCGGCGATATCGCCGAGAACTTTTTGCGCCGAGCGCACGGCACCTTCCTGCCAGCCTGTGATGAACGACATGTGCTCGCCGGCGAATAGGTACGGCCCGTCACCCTTCAGCAGAACTGGGAACTGTGTCGCCCGCGCCTCGCGGCTCCACTCCGCCCAGCCGCTCTGCGAGTAGGGAATGTTCTTCCACGCCACCGACACGCCCTGCCCCAGCCAGCGCGGCGCCTCGGGATGCAGATGCGCGACGTCATCCAGCGTGTCGGTCAGACGTTGCGTAGGTGGCTTGGCCGCGAAGGCATTGCCGATATCGTCCGACCAGATATACGCACCAACCAGAATGCCCTTTTCCCGCAGCAGTCCACCTGAGGGATACCAGATCTGGGTCGCGTCACGGCTAGTCCAGGAAATGCCGCCGTAGATCTGATGATCCAACTCCCAGAAGCGCCGGGAGGCCGGGAATGCGACCTTGGCCGCGGGCACGTAGTCGACCGAGGCCATTGCGGTGCGCGTCGCCGGTGCAAAGTCCGCATCGACATCGCTGAGTGCCGAGAACGGAACGGTGACGACGACGAACGGTGCGTCGATGCGGTGCTCGGCGCCGGATCCGGCGTGCTTCCAGGCGATGCGGGCGCCGGTCTCGGTGCGGCGAAGTTGCATGACCACCGCCTGGTAGGTGATGACGCCGGGCAGTGCGCGGCCGAACGCCTGGCCGATGCGTCCCATGCCGCCGACCGGTTGCAGCATCGTCGCCGCCATGGTGGAGAGTTCGCCGAACTGCATCGGACCGCGCCAGAAATCCGACGCCAGGATCTGTCGCAGATCCAGTGGTTGATTCGGCGTGCCAGGCTGCGTTGCATCCGGCGGGTCCGCCCAGCCGGCGCGTGACGAGCCATGATAGGCAAAATCCTTGTCCAGCGCGCCGAAATTGCGCAGGAAGGCGCGCAGGCGATCCTTGTCTTCTGCGCTGACCGGCTGCGCCAGCAGGTCCTTATCGACTGCCTTCGCCGCCAGCTCCGCGACATAGCCGCGTGTATCGTTCATCACCCGCCGGTTGAGCTGCGGGGCGCCGTCGAAGGCGTGGTCGTCCTGCATCAATGCGCCACGATTGTCGTTGCATAATACCTCGAGCGACACGCCCAGGGTGCGGCAGTACGACAGGATGCCCTCGTGGTGGTAGGGCAGTCGCGCCGGTCCCGGATTGAAGTAGAGATGCTGGTTGCGGTCCCAGGTTACCTGCTGCGTGCTGCCGGTCTCGGTCACGGTGTCGCCGCCGCGCAGTGACCAGTTGCGGCCGCCGGGCCGCGTCCGCGCCTCCAATATCTTCGGCTGGTAGCCGGATTTCTGCAGCTCGTAGGCCAGCACCATGCCGGCGATGCCGGCACCGATGATGACCACGGGCCGGCCGCGTCCCGGTGGCAGGGTGGGCGGCCCGGCATATGCCTGCGGCACCGCCAGCAGCCCCATCGCCGCCATGGTGTGATAGGCCGCCGCGACACCACCGGACTTGCCGACGAGGTGGATGAGCGCCCGTCGGGACAGGGTCATGTCCGCCGTCTGGCACGCAGCGCCGCCGCCAGAGTGCCGTCGTCCAGCACGTCGAGCGCGCCGCCGATCGGCACACCCTGGCCGAGGCGCGTCACCGTCACACCGAGCGGCTTCAGCCGGTCGCTCAGCCAGTGCGCCGTGGTGGCACCGTCGACCGTGGCCGGCATCGCCAGGATCACTTCGTTCACGCCGCCAGCATGGATGCGATGCAGCAACGGCGTGACGGTCAGGTCCTCGGGTCCTATTCCGGCCAGCGCTGACAGCGTGCCGCCCAGCACATGATACAGGCCATGATGCACATTCGCACGTTCCAGCGCCCAGAGATCGGCGACGCCTTCCACCACGCAGATCACCGTGCGATCGCGTTGCGGGTCGGTGCAGATCGCGCAGGGGTCCTGGCTGTCCAGATTGCCGCACAGGTTGCATGGCTTCACCGCGCGCGCTGCTTCGGCCAATGCGGTCGCCAGCGGCAACATGCGGGCCTCCGGCTGCTGCAACATTTTCAGCGCCGCCCGACGCGCGCTGCGTGGCCCCAGGCCTGGCAGCTTGGCCAGCAGAGCGATCAACCGCTCGACCTCGGGACCACCCATCCGTTGTCAGTGGTCAGTTGTCGGAAGAACGGTCGCACAATTCACTGCCCGTCTCCCGCCAACCGGGTGTAATTTTCCGACCACTAACCACTAGAACGGCAGTTTCATCCCGGGGGGTAGTTGCAATCCGCCGGTGACCTTCTGCATCTCGTCTTGTGTCAGCGCCTCGATCTTGGTTTTGGCGTCGCGGTGGGCGGCGACGATAAGGTCTTCCAGCATCTCGATGTCCGCCGGATCGGCCAGCTTCGGGTCGATCTTCACCCGTCGCAGGTCGCCTTTGCCGTTCAGGGTTACCGCGACCAGGCCGGCGCCGGAGACCCCTTCGATCTCCAGAGTCTCCAGCTTGGACTGCATCTCCTGCATCTTCGACTGCATCTGCTGCGCCTGCTTCATCAGGCCGGCGAGGTTCTTCATTCCTCATTCTCCATCTCGTCAGAGAAATCCATGTCAGGGGGTGCACCTTCGATCGTCGGTCTCGGCTGCTGCATCGGCAGGCCGTAGGAATCGGCCGTTGCATCATGCACCTGATCGATGCGCGCGCCGGGAAATGCCGCCATGATCGCGCGCACCAAGGGGTGATCGGCCGCAGCCGAGCGTCGCGCGGCATCGGCGGCAGAGCCTTGATCGGCCAGGGTTGGCGTGCCCTCGGCGGCAGACAGGGCGATCGTCCAGCGTGTGCCGGTGGCGTCGGTCAGCAGCGCGGCGAGCTTCGAGGCCAGGTCGCGGGGTGCGTCGGCTTGTGGACGCAGGTCGATCACCGGCGGGGCGAATCGCACCAGATGCACCGAATGCACCAGATGCGCATGCAGCATCGCCTCCCGCCGGTTCGCCACCAGCGCCACGACATCGCGGAAGCTGGCGAGCTGCGGTGCGGTCGAGGCTGGGTTGGTCGAGACCGAGGCCGGGGCCGGCTCGGCGACGAGGATGGCCGCACCCCCGGCAACAGCACGCGCACCACCGCTGCTCGAGGGCGGGGTCGCGGTGCCGGTCGTGGGTGGCGCGCCACTGGTCAGCCGACGCACAAGGTCGCCGGGTGCCGGCAGATCGGCGACGTGGCACAGCCGGATTAGCACCATCTCGGCTGCCGCCCGCCGATCCGGCGCCGTTTCCACCTCGGCCACGCCTTTCAGCAGCATCTGCCAGGCGCGCGCGAGGGTGGGTACGCCAAGCTGGTCGGCCAGCTCGGCGCCTCGGGTGCGCTCGGTCTCCGGCAGGTCGGGGCTGTTACGCAGGGCGGGTATTGATTTCATTCGTGTCACGGTATGGACCAGCTCCAGCAGGTCCTGCAGCATGACGCCGAGATCGGCGCCGCGCTCATTGGCACGATCGGTGATCGCGAGGGCGGTCGCGGGTTGGCCGGCCATCACTGCGTCCATCAAGTCGAACACCGCCCCTCGGTCGGCGAGACCGAGCATGTCGGCGACCGGCGCCTCGGTGATCGCTCCCTCGGCCTGGGCGATCGCCTGGTCCAGCAGCGAGAGGCCGTCGCGCACCGATCCGTCGGCGGCGCGTGCGATGAGATCGAGCGCGGCCGGCTCGATCGTGATGCCTTCCTGCCTGGCGATTTTCGCGAAATGTTGCGCCAGCTCCGCGACGCGCACGCGGCGCAGGTCGAAGCGTTGGCAGCGCGACAGGACGGTGATCGGCACCTTACGGATTTCCGTCGTGGCGAATACGAACTTCACGTGTGGCGGGGGTTCTTCCAACGTTTTCAGCAGCGCGTTGAATGCGTTGCGCGTCAGCATGTGGACTTCGTCGATGATGAAGACCTTGGTACGGATCTTCATTGGGCGGGAGCGGCTGACCTCGATGATCTCGCGGACGTCGTCGACGCCGGTGCGCGAGGCGGCGTCCATCTCGAACACGTCCGGCTCGCGCTCGGCCAAGATGGCGCGGCAGTTGCCGCAGACGCCGCACGGATCCGCGGTGGGGCCGCCGGTGTCGTCCGGGCCGGTGCAATTTAGCGCGCGGGCGATGATGCGGGCGGTGGTGGTTTTGCCGACGCCGCGCACGCCGGTGAGCATGAAGGCGTGCGCGACCCGGCCGGTGGCGAAGGCGTTGCGCAGGGTGCGGACCATCGCCTCCTGCCCGATCAGGTCGGCGAACTGGGTCGGGCGGTACTTTCGCGCGAGCACGCGGTAGGCAGCGGCGTGGGTGGGGGGCTCGGCTGGGGCGTTGGCGGTCGCGCTCGGGTCGCGGTGGACGGCGAGGGGTGCGTCGCCGAACAGCCCTGGTCCCTCCGGGAGGGGCGGGGCCCCTCCCTGGGTCGTATCATCCTGTGGCGATTCGTCCTGGAACAGGCCGGACATGCAGGCGGTCATAGCCGCCGCGGCGGCCCCCTGTTGTGACGCGTTAGCGGGTGGGAGGCCGAACAAACGACCCGAGCGGAAACTCGTTGCGGCTGCTTCCTTCCGGACCTGACCGGGTTGGCGAGGCGCCCGTCCGCCGCCGACCTCCCGGGGGTTGTCTACCACGGTTCGGGGGGTGGGTCACAAGCGGGTTACGGGGCGGGACGTGGTTTGTGCGAGTTTGTGTCTCGTTGATGTCTCCGGTCATTCGGGCCGCCGGATCGGAAGGTGCTTGGACGGCCTCGAATTCACGATGGGGCACGTTGCGCCGTTGGCGCGATGGGCATTACGATGCGCCGCTGCCGAGCCCGTCGGTTGTCACCTGGGTACTGGAAGGCTGGGCTATGTGCCGCTTTCTGGCGACAAGAACGGCGACGATGGTCGCGAAGCGGGGCGTCTCTGGCCACGATGGCCTTTGCGATACACATGACCAATCGAGTACCCTCCCTTCCATGGCAGAAGTGCGATAGCGTTCGGCTCGTCCGCGCCGGAATGAGTCAAGCGCAGGGGGGGCCTCCGGCAGCAATTCATTTTGGCTTTTCTGTCTGTGGCGGGCCTTTGCGAGTTGTTCGGCGGCACGATGGGCGGCGTCCGGGCGGGGCGGCGCTCACGGCGGGATTGGTGGCGGCTTGGCGAAGGCGAGAGTGAGCAGCAGGTCGTCCCATGACGGGAAGATCAGATAAGCCGTGATCGCCGCCAGCTTGCTGAAGAAGTTATAGCGTGGCCCGAGTTTGGTCCGTGCGTTGCGCCAGAGTTCTTCGCCGATGTCACAAACGGTATGCATGGCGAAGGCCAGCAGGTTCAAGCTCACCAGGATAGCGGAGAGATTCTGTTTCCCGTGTCCGAAGTTGTGCTCAAGGTTGTAGCCGTTGTTCTTCAGAACGTTGAAGGTCTCGTTCTCGATCTTCCAC
>DASRQX010000142.1:0-13347 GCA_035696165.1 Acetobacteraceae bacterium
TGCCCACCGGCGAGGTCGCTCTTCATCACCGAATGGACTTCTTCGCTCTTGCCGCAGCGCTCGCGCAGCCACCAGATCACCTGATCGCCGGCGTCTTTGCGGTTGGTCACCATGCCGAACAGCTTGTAGGTGCCCTTGCTGACAAACTCCTGCGTCGGGAACGGCAGTTGCGCCGCGTCGCCCAGTGGCAGTTGGCGCAACGGTTCACGGATCGCCAGGAACCGGTAGTCCGCCCGCTTGCGGCCGTGCCCGGCCCAATTCGGCACGTAGCAGACCTCGGCCCATTCCTGACCCGTCTATTGCGGCTTGTCGTCCACCATCCGGATCAGCGGCTTCCATTCCGTCCCCGCCGTCGCCAGCACCGCCGCGCGGAACGCCTTGGTCACATCGGCGCCAACGGCGAACTCGATCACCCCGAACCGTGGGTCCTTTGCCTCGCCGCAATACAACAGCAGCTCTTCCTGGTAACCTGCGGTGTCCGAGCGCAGCGATACCTTGGTCACGTTTGCCGGCAGGTGCCGCAGGCTGTCTTGCAGCACCCGCAATTGCTCATGCCCGGCCGGTACGTTGCCATCACGGAACTCTGAATACAGCATGGCACCTCGCTCTGCCCACCAGCAGTTCAACGGCTGATACGCCTTGAACCCCTTGTAGCAATGCAAAGCATCCGACCCCGCGCAGCGTCGTCTTCAGGCGCGCGGCAGCGCTGGGATCGGTCGTCTCGGTGAAATTCTCACCGTGATCGATCGGGATCAGCTCACCGTTGGGGCCGAGCAGGATGTTGCCGCCATGCCGGTCATTGGCCAGCGTCATCATGTCGAACACGCCGAGGGCAGCAACCTTCTTGCCGTCGATCCGTCCCTTCGCGGCGCGCGACTGGGTGCCGATCTGTCCGACGCTGTCACCGAACTGCTGCACCGAGCAGGTGACGGCGCCGGCCCCGGCGTTGCCCGGCAGCAGGCTTCCGCTGAGCTTGACGACATGGGTTTCCGGCATGCCGATATCGCGACCCTTGCCGAGCAGGAACTGGGCGGCGCGTCCGGCCAGGGCCTCGCGCGCCACCTCGCCGCCCGGCTGCCCGCCGCTCGGCATCGTCAAGCCGCCAGGCGCGCTCGCCGGCTTGCACAGGAAGGCCTTGTCCTTCGTGCCGCCGGTATTGAGGTTCTCGATCCAAAACGTCTTGTTCACGCCCTTCAGGTCGGCGCCGAGTGGCGACAGCTTGCGATTGTTCGGCGGAATGCTGAGCAGGTCGAGCTGCACCATCGCGTCCGCAGCCTGCATGGCGGTGTCGGCGCCCCAGGGCGGGTTGCCGGCCGCGCGCAGTGCCTGCTCGTGCTGGCTCGCCGCCTGCTTGTCTTGCTGGCCGTAGGCGTTCGAACCAGCGATCTGGCCGGCGGTGGCGAGGCCTTCGTTTAGCAGTCGAGCCTGCGACGACGGGATCGGCAGCCCCAGCGCCTTGGCCATGCCGTGGCCCCAGGCCAGCTTGCCGGGGTCGAGATCCTTCGCGACGGGGCGCCGCTGGAACGCGGCCCGGCGGGGGTCCGGTTCCGCGGGCTTCGCCTCGGTACTGGTGTTGCTGGACTGGGTCGGCGTCTGCGTGTCGATCGGCGTGCTGGTGGTGCTGGCGGTGCTGGTCGTTGTCGTCGAGTCGTCCGTGCTGATGGACCGGGTCGGCGCCCGCGTGTCGATCGGCGTGCTGGTGGTGGCGGTGGTGGTTGTCGTCGTCAAGGCGTCCGTGCTGATGGACTGGGTCGGCATCCGCCTGTCGATCGGCATCGTGGTGGTGGTCGTCGTCGTTGTCGTGGAGTCGTCCGGCTACTGCCGGCCGGGCATGGGCGGCGCGTCGGTGGCGCGGGCCGAGCGGTCGGTCATCCGGATGGGCCGCGATGGCGCCTTGGTCACCGGCTGCTTCACCTCGGAGCTTTCGCTGGAGGTGTCTGACGCGTCGTCGGCCTGGCTGCCTGGGTCGAGCACCACGCCGGTGTCCAGGTCCGCGTCCTTGGTGTCGACGTCGCCATCGGAGGCAGCCTCGTCCTCGGACCGATCCAGCGGCTGCGCCCGGTCGCGCGCCATCACTGGGGTGGGATTGGCAACGCGGCCGGGCGTCGGACCGGTGCGGAATCCGGTGCGCTGGCGGGTGACGACACCGCCGGTCTGTGCGGGCTTGGCGACGCCGCCGGCGGCGGTCGGCTGTGGGACAGTGGTGGTGGTGGTGGTCTGCCCGGCATCGTCCTCGTCGTCCTCGTCGTCCTCGGCGAGCGAGGTGCTGGTGGCCGCGTCGGCGCCGGTCTGGTTCTGCGGCTGCAGCTGCGGCTGCGGCTGCGGCTGCGGCTGGGCGCGGCCGCGTGTCAAGAGTGGCGCGCTGGCCTGGAGCTTGCCACCCAGTGCGGGCCTGGCCGCGCGGAAGCCGGTGGGGGCGGGGCCGGTGGAGCTGGGGCCGTTGTTGACATTCCTGCCGCGCGGCGCCTGCCCGGTGGCGGGGCGCGGCGGGGGCTGTGCGCCGCTTGCGCTGCCGGTGGACCGCGATCCGTCGTCCGGTTGCGGCTGCTGCTGCGCAGGCTGCCGCGGGGGGCGGGTCGTCCCGATGCCGGGCCGCCCACGCGCATCGCGCCCTGGTTTGTCGCTCATCGACCGCTCTCCCCGTCACCACCCTGCGGGCGCCCGTCGCCGGCGCCTTCGTAATCGCCTTTTATGGTCTCCATTACGGAACAAAGCAAACCAGCTCATTCGCCGTTCCCGTCATGCCGGCGAAGGCGGGTATCCACAACTTTCTTTGTTGCGGCGAAGACAAGTCCTGGATACCGGCCGGAGCCTGCCCTCGGGCGCTTGACCCTGGGCAGGCATGAGGAAGGGCAACGTCGGTCGGTCAATCTTTACGGCCGCTGGTATACCATTCGCCCATGGAAATCCGTGTATTTGATAACCGCTTGCAATAAAGAATCACCACGGAGACACGGAGACACGGAGAAGAATATCAAGTTGATCACTTGGCTTTTCTGCTCCGTGCCTCCGTGTCTCTGTGGTGATCCTTGCTTGCGGACATGCGGCAGGGCACAGATTCCGGCGAGCATTGGGTATATGATATGACTAGCCCGCCTTGGGCGCAAATCAGCGGTCGAGCGAGAAAGTCTCCTGCGTCCGTTTCTCACCGGAACGGCGGTATCCGGGTCGCACGGGCCGAACCGCCGGCCTCAACACCCCCTCCAATTGGCCCCCGCCCCAAATTCATCGCTCGTGCCAACCCAAATCTCGGCGTCTTAGCGGGTCACGGCCGCCGCCATTAGCCCCTCCCCGCCGCCGCAAATTCCAAATGCGATTGCCCTGGAGCAGCCCCTTGAACGACCCGGGCACCAGTCGTAACATCCGGGCAGATGCCCAAATCAGCGACGATTGATCGTCCGTTTTCCTCACCGCCCGAGCCGCGGGACACCACCGCCACGCGCTTGCGCCGAACCGAGACCGACGCGCGCCGGCTCGACGAAGCGGCGCGGGCCGGATGGCTCTATTACGTCGCCAGCAACACGCAGGAGGAAATTGCCGCCAAGTTGGGGGTCTCCCGGCAATCCGCGCAGCGGCTGGTCTCGATCGCGGTCAGCGCCGGGCTGGTGAAAGTGCGGCTGGACCACCCGATTGCACGCTGCCTCGATCTCGGGAAGGAGTTGAACACCCGCTATGGGCTGACGCTCGCCGAAGTGGTGCCCACGGATTCCGGCTCCACCTCTGGTACGCTCGGCATCGCCGAGGCAGCGGCGGCCGAGATGGAGCGACGGCTGAAATCGCCCGACCCGATCATCATGGCCGTCGGCACCGGACGCACGCTGAAGGCCGCGGTCGATCGGCTGCCGACGATGCAGTGCCCACACCACCGCATCGTATCGCTGACCGGCAACATCGCGCCTGACGGCTCGGCCTCTTTCTACAACGTCATCTTCAGCATGGCCGACGCCGTGCGCGCCCGCCACTACCCGATGCCGCTGCCGGTGATCGCCGCCTCGCGCGAAGAACGCGACCTGCTGCACCAGCAGAAGACGATCCGCAACACGCTGGCGCTGGCCGCGCAGGCAACGGTGTGCTGCGTCGGGATCGGCGGTCTGGGCGAACACGCGCCATTGCTCGAGGACGGCTTCATCAGCGCATCTGAGCTTGCCGCGCTGCGCCATGCCGGCGCGGTCGGCGAGATCCTGGGCTGGACCTTCGGCCGCGACGGACGGTTGATACCGGGCTTGACCAATACGCGCGTGGCGAGCGCGCCGATCCCGCCGGTCGCGATCAGCCAGGTGATCGGCATCGCCAAGGGCCCGGACAAGCTGGCGGCCATCGCCGGCGCGCTGGCCGGCGGCCTGATTAATGGCTTGATCACCGACGAGGCGACAGCCGAAGCCCTGCTCGCGAATTGACAAGACTCTGTGTTGGGTGAGAATTTGTCTTGCCTATGAGCTTTTGCTCACAATAACCTGCCCGTAACAAGAACCAGGAGGAGGAGGTCGTCCATGCGCATGATGCATGCGGTTCTCAGCGCCTGCGCCGCGCTTGTGCTCGCCACCGTCACGCCAGCGGCGGCGCAGACGAAGCTCACCATCGCCACCGTCAATAACGGCGACATGATCCGAATGCAGAAGCTGTCGGATGATTTTCGCACCAGGAACCCGGGCATCGAACTCAACTGGGTGACGCTCGAGGAAAATGCGCTGCGCCAGAAGGTCACCACCGACATCGCCACCAAGGGCGGCCAGTTCGACGTGACGACGATCGGCACCTACGAAGTGCCGATCTGGGCGAAGCAGAACTGGCTGGTACCGCTCGACAATTTCGGCGCCAGCTATGATGTCAACGATCTGCTGCTGCCGATCCGGTCCGGCCTGTCGATGAACGGCAAGCTCTATGCGGCGCCGTTCTATGGCGAGAGTTCGATGCTCATGTATCGCCGCGACCTGTTTGAGAAGGCCGAGCTGACCATGCCGGCAAAACCGACCTGGGATTTCATCCAGACTGCGGCTGCAAAGATCACCGACAAGCCCGGCGATGTCTACGGCGTCTGCCTGCGCGGCAAGCCCGGGTGGGGCGAAAACATGGCGCTGCTGACGACCATGGCAAACTCCTTCGGCGCGCGCTGGTTCGATGAGAAATGGCATCCCGAGTTCTCCGGGCCGGAATGGCACAAAACACTCGAGACGTATCTCACCCTGATGAAGAGCTACGGTCCGCCCGGCGCCACCTCGAACGGATTCAACGAGAACCTGGCACTGTTCCAGTCCGGCAAGTGCGGCATGTGGATCGATGCTACGGTGGCGGCTTCTTTCGTTACCAATCCGAAGGATAGCAAGGTCGCCGACAAGGTCGGCTTCGCGCCGGCGCCGTGTGGCACAACCTGCAAGAACGCGAACTGGCTGTGGGCCTGGTCGCTGGCAATCCCGACCAGCTCGAAGCAACAGGAAGCGGCGGAGAAGTTCATCGCCTGGGCAACCAGCAAGGACTATATCGCGCTGGTCGCGGCCAAGGACGGCTGGGCCAATGTTCCGCCTGGGACACGAGCCTCGCTTTACGCCAATCCCGCCTATACCAGCGCGGCTCCGTTCGCCGCGCAGACCTTGGCGGCGATCAACTCGGCCAATCCCGGCCTCGACGGCAACTCCCAACCGAAGCCCTATATCGGCGTGCAGTTCGCGGCGATCCCCGAATTCCAGGGCATCGCAACGGCCGTCGGGCAGCAATTCGCGGCGGCCCTGGCCGGCACCACCAAGCCCGAGCAGGCGCTGGCGAACGCCCAGTCGCTGACCGAGCGCGACATGAAGCGGGGCGGCTACATCAAATAGCCGGCCCATCGCAGCGGCGTGGTCGTCCCGGCGGGGTCGCCGCATTTCGCCGCTCTGTCACGCCACTCTGTTATCGGGGGGTGCCGAAGGCTATGGCAACATTGCATACGCGCGGACGGGCACGCCTGATGATAGCGCCGTCGGTCATCCTGCTGTTCGTGTGGATGGCGATTCCGCTGGCCATGACGCTGTATTTCTCAGTCTTGCACTACAACCTGCTGGAGCCGGGCACCGAGGGCTGGGTCGGCTTCCTGAATTATTCGTACTTCCTCGCCGACCCGGCGTTCCTCGATGCCCTCGCCAACACGCTGCTGCTGGTCGGCGGCAGCTTGCTGATCACCGTCGGCGGCGGACTGCTGCTGGCACTGCTGCTGGACCAGTCGTTCTACGGCCGTGGCATCGTCCGCCTGCTGGTGATTGCCCCGTTCTTTATCATGCCCACGGTCTCCGCGCTGGTGTGGAAGAACCTGCTGATGCACCCCGTCTACGGCGTGTTCGCGCAGATCGCCCGCGGCCTCGGCCTGGCGCCGGTTGACTGGTTCGCGGAGCTGCCGCTGATGTCGGTGATTGCCATCGTATCCTGGGAGTGGCTGCCCTTCGCGACGCTGATCCTGCTGACCGCGCTGCAATCGTTGAGCGAGGAGCAGCTTGAGGCGGCGGGCATGGACGGCGCCGGCATCTTGTCGACGTTCATCTACATCATCCTGCCGCATCTCGCGCGCGCCATCACAGTGGTAGTGTTGATTGAAACGATCTTCCTGCTGACGGTGTTCGCGGAAATCCTGGTGACCACCAATGGCGGACCCGGGGACGCATCGACCAATATTGCCTTCCTGGTCTATGCGCAGGCGTTGTTGCAGTTCGACATCGGCGGCGCCTCGGCCGGCGGCATCATCGCCGTGATCCTCGCCAACATCGTCGCATTCTTCCTGGTCCGCGTGATCGGGCGGAATCTGGAGGCCTAGACAATGGCACGTGCGATTTCACCCCGTCGCCAGCTTGTGTTCACCGTGATCGGCTGGCTCGCGGGGTTCCTGGTGTTCTTTCCGATCCTGTGGACCTTCCTGACCAGCTTCAAGAGCGAGGGCGACGCGATCGCCTCGCCGCCCCTGCTGTTCTTCCACTGGACGCTGGAAAACTACATCGAGGTGCAGGCCCGGTCCGATTATTTCAGGCATTTCGGCAACTCCGTCGTGATCGCGTTTGGCTCAACGCTGCTCGGCCTGTTGATCGCCATACCTGCCGCATGGGCGATGGCGTTCGCGCCGACGCCGCGCACCAAGGACGTGCTGATGTGGATGCTGTCGACCAAGATGATGCCGCCGGTCGGCGTGCTGGTGCCAATCTACCTAGTGTTCCGCGACTGGGGTCTGCTGGATACGCGGCTCGGGCTCACCGGCCTGATGACGCTGGTCGACCTGCCGCTGATCGTCTGGATGCTCTACACCTACTTCAAGGAAATCCCCGACGACATCCTGGAAGCAGCGCGGATGGACGGCGCGCCGCTGGCCAAGGAGATCCTGCACGTGCTGGCGCCGATGGCATTGCCGGGGATCGCGTCCACGCTGCTGCTGAATGTCATCCTGGCCTGGAACGAGGCGTTCTGGACGCTCAATCTCAGCGCCGCGAATGCCTCGCCGTTGACCGCCTTCATCGCGTCCTATTCGAGCCCGGAAGGATTGTTCTGGGCCAAGCTGTCCGCCGCGTCGACGCTCGCGATCGCGCCGATCCTTGTGCTCGGCTGGTTCTCGCAGAAGCGCCTGGTGCGCGGCCTGACCTTTGGCGCCGTTAAATAGGGACCTAACCATGGGCAGCATAACCCTCGAAGGCGTGCGCAAGACATTCGGCGAGGTCGCGGTCATTCCGGGCATCGACCTCGATATCGCCGACGGCGAGTTCGTTGTCTTTGTCGGGCCATCCGGCTGCGGCAAATCGACCTTGCTGCGGCTGATCGCCGGGCTGGAGGATGTCACCTCGGGCCACATCCGTATCGACGGCGCCGAGGCAACGGCGTTGCCGCCGGCCAAGCGTGGGCTGGCGATGGTGTTCCAGTCCTATGCGCTGTACCCGCACATGACCGTGCGCGGCAATATTGGATTTCCGCTGAAGATGGCAGGCGAGAATCGCGAGACGATCGAGCGCAAGGTGCGCCAGGCCGCCGACGTGCTGAACCTGACACCCTATCTGGATCGCAAACCCAGGATGCTGTCGGGCGGCCAGCGGCAGCGGGTGGCGATCGGTCGCGCCATCGTGCGCGCGCCGAAGGCGTTCCTGTTCGACGAGCCGCTGTCCAACCTAGATGCGGCGCTGCGGGTGAACATGCGCCTGGAGATCACCGAACTGCACCAGACGTTGCAGACTACGATGATCTACGTCACCCACGACCAGGTCGAGGCGATGACGATGGCCGACAAGATCGTCGTGCTGAATGCTGGCAGGATCGAGCAGGTCGGCAGCCCGCTCGACCTGTATCGCGCGCCGGCGAACCGATTCGTTGCCGGTTTCATCGGCAGCCCGCGGATGAATTTCTTCGAAGGTGAGGCAGCGGTGAAGCGCGGGGCGGCCGCCATCGGCGTGCGCCCCGAACATATCAACGTCTCGCGGGATGCGGGCGAATGGCCGGGCACCGTCGGCGTCGCGGAGCATCTCGGATCCGATACGTTCCTGCATGTCGCCCTGGAGGGGGTTGGCCAGGTGACCGTGCGGGTCGAGGGCGAGGCCGGTCTGCGCCACGGCGACGTTGCGTATCTGACGCCTGATCCGTTACGTGTCCATCGTTTCGATGCGGCAGGAAAGGCGCTGTGATTCCAACAAACGCAACGATTGACCCACCGGCAACGCGCCCACGTCGTCGTGCCGGCGAATGCCGGCATCCACGACTTGCCTTCGTGCAGCAAGCGAAGTCGTGGATACCGGCATTCGCCGGCATGACAACCTGGGTATTGCGGGAACGTCGATCACTCGCAGGCCTATAGGACGCTCCGCGGGCAACGACATCGTTTCACAACCGGTAACCCGAATGGTAGCAACCGCACTGCGCGAGGACCTCCCAATGTATCTGGACAAACTAAAGCTAGACGGACGCGTGGCGGTGGTGACTGGCGCCGGGCAGGGCATCGGCGCTGCCTGCGCGCGTGCGATTGGCGAGGCCGGCGCGAACGTCATCGTTGCCGATATGTTGCCGGACCGTGTCGCCGCCAGCGTCGGCGCCCTGCAAGCCCTCGGGATCGCGGCCAGCGGAGAAACCCTCGACGTAACGAAATCCGCCGACGTGGATGCGATGGCGCAACGCCTGCATGTCGCGCACGGCCGCGTCGACATTCTGGTGAACAATGCCGGCGTCGCCCGCAGTGACGTCCGCGCCGAGGATACCACGGACGAACATTGGCGCTTCCACATGGACGTCAATCTCGACGGGCTGTTCTGGTGCTGCCGCGCCTTCGGTCGCGTCATGCTGGCACAGCGACGCGGCGCGATCGTAAACATCGGCTCGATGTCCGGCTTCATCGTCAACAAGCCGCAGCCGCAATGCTTCTACAATGCGTCCAAGGCCGCCGTGCATCACCTAACGCGCTCGCTGGCCGCCGAGTGGGGCGCGCGCGGCGTTCGCGTCAACGCGGTCGCGCCGACCTATATCGATACCCCGCTGACACAGTTCGGCATCAACGAAAATCCCGAGATGTACCAGGCCTGGCTGGAGATGACGCCGATGGCCCGCGTCGGGCAGCCGGACGAAATCGCCTCGGTGGTCCACTTTCTGGCCTCGGACGCAGCGAGCCTGATGACCGGCGCCATCGTCGCGGCCGATGGTGGGTATACCTGCTGGTAGTTTGTCCGCTGGTGGTTGCGGCGATGGTGACCTGCCGAGCCGCGCCGTTCGTCGCGACGGTCGGCGAACATTGGTTCAGGGCAACGGATCAGGGGCAATGGGGTCAGGGTGATCCGACCCCCGCCATGATCTCTCGCGCGCGGCGATCAAGCGCCTGCATCTCCGCAAAAACCACGCGTTTGGCGGCATGAAACACCGCGATCCGGCCCCGCGCCGGCGGCGTAGTTGCCGCGTCGCGGGACATTGTCGCCATGGCCGCGCCAAGGTCAGCAACGGCGCCCGCGGCGACCGCGCCAAGCATGGCCGCGCCCAGCAGCACCGGCTCCGCCGTCTCCGGCAGCACCACGGACAGGCCGGTTGCGTCGGCAATGATCTGCCGTGTCAACAAACTCTTTGCGGCGCCACCACACATTACGATGGTATCCAGCGCGATATCCCGCCCGGCCAACGCATCCAGGATCTGCGCCGCCCCATAACCAAGCCCGCAAAGCCCGGCCACATAAAGCTGCAGCAGGCCGTCACGGCTGTCATCCAGCGGCAGCCCCGCCAGGACCGCGCGGGCGTCGGGGTCGGCGAATGGCGAGCGGTTGCCCAGAAAATCGGGCAACACGTGCACGGAAGACGCCAGCAACGCAACTGCCGATGCGCCACCCGCGCGCGCCATGGCCTCTCCCTCCAGGACACCGAGTACCGAGGTGTCGCGCTGTTCCGCCTCGGCTGCCGTGGCGGCATACGCGGGATGCAGGCGGACCAGGAAATCGATCGCCGCACCGGCAGCCGACTGGCCACCCTCGGCGAGCCACAGCCCCGGGATCATTGCGGAATAATACGGCCCCCACACACCCGGCACAAAACGTTGCGTCCGAGTTACCGCCATGGCGCAGGCCGAGGTGCCCATGATGAAGGCAATGCGGCGTTCGGGCGATTGCGGCGTGCCATCCTGTCCGCGCCCGCCGATCGACCCGACCCCGCCGGCATGGGCGTCGATCAGGCCGGCACCGACCGGGGTGCCCGCCCGCAAGCCGAGCGACGCCGCCGCCGTTATCGTCAAGCCCTGTGTCAGTGCGGTGCCGGGTTCAACGATCTCGGTGCCGATCCGGACGTACCCGTCATCGACGATCTCGCCCAATCCGATGCGGCGAAAATAGGCATCCGACCAGCGCCGCTCATGCGCGAGATAGGTCCATTTGCAGGTCACCGTGCAGACCGAGCGCGCCAGGCTGCCCGTTGCGCGCCAGGTCAGGTAGTCGGTGAGATCGAGGAACTGCCCGGCCGCGTCGAATGTCCGCGGCAGATGCTGCTTGAGCCAGAGCAGCTTCGGCGTCTGCATTTCAGGCGAAATGGCGCCGCCGACAAAATCCAGGACCTGGTCGCCGGTGGCGTTGATGGCGCGCGCCTGTTCGGCCGCGCGATGGTCCATCCAGACAATGATATTGCGCGCCGCATCGCCCGAGGTGCTGGCCGCGAGGGGCCGCATCCGCCGATCCAGCAGCACCAGCGAACAGGTGGCATCGAACGACAGCCCGCACACCGCGTCCGCGCTGACAGCGGCCTGTGCCACGGCCGCCCGGACGGCATGGGCACACGCCGCCCAGATATCATCGGAGGATTGTTCGACGATGTCGGCGCCCTCACGCCAGGTGCGAATGTCGTGCCTGGCAGTGCCGAGCAGGCGCCCGTCGGCGCTGAAGACGCCGGCGCGCGCACTGCCGGTGCCGACATCCACACCGATAAAACACCGATCAGTTGCCATTTCTGCGTTGATGTCCCGGCGATGTGACGCGCTTGGCCTCGCGGGTTCGGTCCGAGCAGTCGGGTACGAAGGCCGCCGACCTTATCGCGTCGTACTGGCGGCCGAAAGTATCGACGTACGCCCCCCGTCATGCCGACGAATGCCGGTATCCACGACTTTCTTTACGATGGAACGGCCATCATTTCGGGCCGTTGATATTGTCCGCTATCCTGCGTCGAACCAGCCCCAATACCCGAACGGAGCCCGCCAACGTGCGCCAACGCCTCTGCCCGGTCACGCTGTCCGCCGTCGCTTTCGCGGTCGGCCTGCTGCTGGCTCCGCCGGCCGTGGCGCAGCAGACTCAGATGAGGCCGCCCGACCAGGCCGATCTGATCGCCGACCTGTTGCCCACCGTGGTCAACATCACGGCGTTCATGGTCGACAAATCGTACGCCGACACGACAACCCTGGACACGCCGCCGACGGCTTCCAACCATCCGAAACCGCTGCTGGGCTCCGGCCTCATTATCGACCCCGGCGGCGTGATCCTTACGAATTACCACAGCGTTGCCGGCGGCTACGACATGCAGGTGACGTTCTCCGACGGCACGCACATCCCCGGCCGGATCCTCGCCACCGCCCCGCGCATCGACCTGGCACTCGTCAAGGTCGATCCGCCGCACGCGCTCACGGCGGCACGCTGGGCGGACAGCGACAGGGCCCGAATCGGCGAGCGGGTTTTTGCCATCGGCAACCCGCTCGGCGCCGGAATGTCGGTCACCGCCGGCATCGTCAGCGCGGTGAACCGCAGCATCAAGGATACGCCCTACGATGACCTGATCCAGACCGATGCCGCAATCAACCACGGCAACTCCGGTGGCCCGCTGTTCAACCGGCACGGTGAGGTGATCGGCATCGCCACCGCGATCCTGTCGCCCACCGCCGCCTCGGCCGGTCTCGGCTTCGCCATTCCGGCGAACGACGCCCGCTTCGTCGCCGATCGTCTGCTGCGCGACGGCCGGCTGCGGCAGGGCTACATCGGCATCAAGACCGAGCAGGTGACGCAGGACATGGCGACCGCGGTCGGCATGGCGCAGCCGATCGGCTCGATGGTTGCGGTGGTGCGCACCGGCGAACCGGCCGAGGTGGCGGGGCTGCAGGTCGGCGACGTGATTCTGCGCTACGACAACCAGCCGGTGTCGGACGACCGTGCTCTGCTGCGCGACATCGCCCGGTCAACCATCGGACGTGCGGTGCCGGTCACGTTGCTGCGCGGCGGTCGCGAGCAGACACTCAGCGTCACGCCCGGCGATTGGCCGGATCCCGCGTCCTCGGTGTCCCCCGAAGCGCCCAAGCCGGTGATGCTGGTGCCGCCCGATCTCGGTCTGAGCCTCAGCGCGCTGACGGCCGACCTGCGCGCGCGGCACGGGCTGCAGACGCAGCGGGGCGGTGTGCTGGTCGACGATGTCGCCGCCGGCACCGACGCGTTCGATCGCGGCGTGCAGACCGGCGACGTGATCCTGCGGGTGCAGGATACCGACGTCGGTTCGCCGCAGCAGGTGCAGGCGGCGATCGAGGCAGCGCGTGCCGCGCACAAGCCGTTTGTGGTGGTGCTCCTGCTGTCCCAGGCGGAGCAGCTTTCCGGCCCGCATTGGGTCGCGCTGAGGGTCGGTGTTACCCAATGAAGCGCGCATGATGTGCCATCGCTGTGGTCGTCGCGTCGTTGCTTGCCTGTTGGCCGCGAGGTGGTTGGACTATTGACCTCCTCGAATTTCGCCTGGCTCTAGGCCCTGTGGACAAACCTCGCCCAGATGCGGATGCATCCGAGCAAGACGAATCCCACGAAGCTGGTGGCGAGCTTGTCATATCGGGTGGCGATGCGGCGCTGCTCCTTGAGATGCCCAATGAAGCACTCAATCAGTGACCGCAGCGCATAGAGGGGTTTGCTGATCGAGTACTGTACCTTGCGGTTG
>DASRQX010000143.1:0-25595 GCA_035696165.1 Acetobacteraceae bacterium
CTGATGACGTTGTGCCACAACGGCACGCTCGACTGGGTGGACAGCGCCACCGACGCGCCGCGCCACGGCGGCCTGACCGAGTTCGGCCGTGCCGTGGTGCGCGAGTTGAACCGGCTCGGCATGATCGTCGATTGCGCGCACGTGTCGCCCGACGTGATGCGCCAGGTGCTGGATGTCTCGACCGCGCCCACTGTGTTTTCGCACTCCAACGCGCGCGGGCTTTGCGACCATCCCCGCAACGTGCCGGACGACGTACTGGAACAACTCGCCGGCAAGGACGACGGGCTGGTGATGGCGACCTTCATCCCCGATTTCATCAGCGAGGAGGTGCGGCTTTGGATGGAGCCGATCCGCATCGCGCTCGCCAACGATCCCGTCACCAACCGCATCGAAATGATCGCCGCGCGCGAGCGCACGCACGGGCCTCGGCCGCAGGCGACGCTGGCGCAACTGGCCGATCACATCGAATACATCGCCGGACGGGTGGGCAAGGAACGCGTCGGCATCGGCTCGGATTTCTTCGGCGTTCCGACCACGCCGGTGGGACTCGAGGATGTTAGCCGCTTCCCGTTTCTGCTGGCAGAAATGTTCCGCCGCGGCTGGTCCGACAACGCCGTCGCGGGCATCGCCGGCCGCAATTTCATTCGTGTGTTCCGCGCGGTCGAGCGCGCGGGCGAACGGTTGCGGGCGCGCGGAAAGCCGGCGGTGGGACGTACTGAGGATTTCGCCGCGGGTTGAGCAACGCGCCGTTGGCCGCGATCGCCAGACTTCGCAGGGTGGGTTGTCCTTGCAACTCACGAACCGAGGCCCGGTGATGTAGCGTCGGCGGGTCAGTCCTTTCACCACCTGGCATGATCCGCAAGCGGATTGATTGCACGCGCAACGAGCGCCCGGTCATCGCGTGCTCCGCGATGGACTGCGCTTGCGCAAGATGGACTTTGCTTGCGCAAGACGGACCGGCCTTGCGCAATATGGATCGCCGGGCGCTCTCACCGAAACGCTCCAACCACGCAGCCATCCTGCGCAATCGCGCACCCCAAACGTAATCGCGGTGACCGCGGCCACAGGCCGCTGATCACTCCGCGGCGGCGGCCTCCACCGCGCGCTGCTTCGCGCTGGGGATGTTTAGCGAAAACAGCGCGATCAGCGCGGCGATCCCGGTGAACACCGCCAGCCCATACAGCCCGCCGGAATAGCTGCCCGTGGTCTGCTTCAGCCAGCCGACCAGCGCCGGGCCGAGCGCACCGCCGACATTGCCGATCGAGTTGATCCACGCCAGCCCCGCCGCCGCCGCCGTGCCGGTCAGCAGCATACCCGGCATCGACCAGAATGGCCCCTTGGTGCCGTAGAACCCTGCGGTGGACAGGCACATCCCGACCAGCGACCACCACGTCCCCATTGTCATCCCCGCCATGACCAGACCCACCGTGGACAGCAGGCAGGTCACCACCAGGGTCCAGCGCCGATCGCCCGAGCGGTCGGAGATCCAGCCGAAGAACATCATGCTCAGCGCGCCGCAGACATAGGCGAGCATCGTGGCGTAGCCGGTGAGCATGTTGGTGGCGCCGAGCGACTTGATGATCTGCGGGGCGAACAACAGCAGCCCCAGGCTGGGCGTGACGATGCCGAGGTAGTTCGCCGATAGCAACAGGATCCTCGGGTTGACCATCCCCTGCCAGATGCTGAACTTGCCGCCCGCCTCCACCGCGCGTCGTTCCGCCGCCAGCCGGCCGACCAGCCAGTCGCGTTCCGCCGGCGTGAGCCACGCGGCCTTCGCCGGCTTGTCGGTCAGCCACGCCAGCACCACGACCCCGATCAGCACCGTCGGGACTGCTTCAAGCAGGTAGATCCACTTCCATCCGGCGATGCCCAGCACGCCGTCCATCCCGAGGATCGCCGTGGAGATCGGCGCGCCGAGCGCCACCGACACCGGCAGCGCCAGCGTGAACCCCGAAACGATGCGCGCCCGGTGGTGATCGGGGAACCAGTAGGTGAACAGCAGGATGATGCCGGGGAACAGTCCGGCTTCCGCGGCGCCCAGCAGCAGGCGGATGGACAGGAAGCTGTTCGGTCCGACGGCGAAAGCAGTGGCGCCGGAGATCAACCCCCAGGTGATCATGATGCGCGCGATCCACAGCCGCGCACCGACCTTTTCCATCACGATGTTGCTGGGGACTTCGAAGACGCAGTAGCCGATGTAGAATGCAGTGGAGCTCAGGCCGTAGACCCAGGCGTCGAGGCCCAGGTCCTTGTTCATCGTCAGCGCGGCGAAGCTGACGTTGATGCGGTCGAGATAGCAGAAGAAATAGACCAGCATGCACAGCGGCAGCAGACGCCAGTAGACCTTGCGCATGGCGGATTGCTCGATCGTGCGCTCCATCGCATGTCTCCCTTTTGTTGGACGTCCGAGACAGTCCGAAACAATCCGCGGCGGCTCTCGGCGATTGGTTGGCGAATTAGACACATAGGGAACACGCGGAGGCAATACCGCGCCGCGGTGCCGGGCGTCGGGGCGGAATTGCCTGCGCGGACGCTTCGGCAAGGCCGGTCGAAGCGGTGCTTTCGTTCTTCCCCGGAGGGGGAGGTCACTCCGGGCCCTCGCGCTCAACCCAATGCCATGGCAATCGAGTGAACGCGGGCGAGCCCCGGCTGCCTGCCATTGCGAGGCGCGAAGTGATCCCCGGCCAAGCGCTGGAGGGCACGCGCGGCAATTCCCGGCGGCGTACGCAATCACGGCGAGGGGTCAGGTTGACGGTCGTCCTGCAATCCGGAGCTGCGGTAGCGGGGTCGCTTTGGCTGAACCGCCGGATTCGACCCGGAACAGTAGCTCAAAGGCGCGACCCGATCGGTCACAATTGGCCGAGAGCGGACAGGCAGCTCCTGAGTGTCCAATGGCGCTAAGGGCCGGAGGCGAGATAACCACTTCAAGTAACGCACGACTTGCGCTCACAGCGTCATGCCGGCATGCGCCGGCATGACGGAAGCGACAATCGTGCGCACGGTGAGACGATTCGGTTATCCTGCGTCGAGCGCCAAGCGGACGTTGGTCCTTGGAAATGGTCGACGGCAAGTAGCGACCGAGGCTGCGTGAAAACGCCGTACCGTAGACCGTACGAGCAGATACGATGTCACCCGCGACACGATTGCGCCCGCCCGAATTGATCTGCGCGATAATGAATTGATTTAGAATCGGACACCCAATCAAACGCAAGGTTGTTCACCGGGCAGTCCGCTTTCGGGAAATGCCCGTCAGGTTCTCGAGGGCCGAGCGTGGGCGCTGAGCAGACATCGACGGGCCGAACATTCCACGTTCGTGCGCACCCGAAGCGGTCTATCCGCAGCAGCTTGATCATAACCGAAACCAGATGGTCAGGAATTCGGAAGCCAGGAAGATGCGCGGACAACTCATCAATACCTCTTTGCGGATACACTTCTGGTCCCGCTGACCGACAGTGCGCCCGCTGACCGACAGTGCGAAGATACGAAAACTCTGTCAGAGTCGTGGCAACAACCGCACTCAGTCCAAGCCTACCGTAGCAGAAGCGCCATCGCCTCTGTTACCCCTGTCCCACTATCGATCGTATTCCACGCCGAGAATGCCCGCGCCCCGCCATCCACTCCAAGCACCGGCTCGGCCAGCGAGCGGAACTTCGCCGCGACCTCATCGTCGTCCATCGGATTGGTGTTGTCGCCGCGCGGATTGGTGATTTCAATCGAGCGACGTCTGCCATCGGTGGCGAGCGCCTCGACGCGCATGACGATTTGCGCCGGATACAGCGCCTCGATCGCGGCGTCCTGCCGCACGGTGATCTTCGCCATCAGCGGGCGCAGCGACGGGTCCCGGTATGCAGCCTCATCGAACGAAGCCAGCCTGATCGTGCCATCGACCAACGCGCGAGCGAAGATGTAAGGCAGGCTGTGATCGGCCGTTTCTCGGGTGGCGGGATCCCATTTCTCCGGTTCGCTGGCGATTTCGTGCCACGCGGACCAATACGTGGCGATATTGATGTCGGCGATATCGCCCGCCCCAATTTCCTCACGCAACCGCAACGCCGCCCAAACCCCCGCCTGGGCGTTATATTCCACCGGCCAGTATTTCAGGCGGATCCAGGGGAATTTCCACTCGCCGCCATCAACGCCGAATTTGTCCAGTTCGAACGGACCAGTGATTTGCTCCCACAGCCCGTGGCGGCCCTCGAACGGGGCGTCGGGCCCGGTCATGCCGTCGGCCGCAAGCAATGTGGCAAACACCGCGTTGCGGATGGCGAAAACGGTCGCGGCGCCTTTCCACAACGACAGCTTGCCGGCGCGGGTGTTGCGCATGGGGACATTGGCCACCGACGTGATGGAGATGGCATGCGCGAGGCGGTCCACCGGCAGACCCAGCAGATTGCCGAGCCCGCAGGTGGTGGCGATGCCGATAACATAGCCCTGGTCCCAGCCGCGCTCCCGCATCTTCGTGGGCGGGATCACCTGGAAGGCGACCTCATACCCCACCACCATTGCGGTCAGCAGGCGCCTTCCGTCGACCCCCGCCGAACCGGCGAGCGCCAGCAATGCGCCCATCATGTCGGACGGATGCCCGGCGTGCCATGCGTCGTTGAAATCGAGGTAGCGGATCATGACGGTGTTGAGGAACGCGGCCTCTTCGGCGGGCACCGTTGCGCTGCTACCGATGACGGCGCCAGCATGGTGTGACGGAGCCGCGCCCTCGGCGATTCGACGCGCGATCCGGGCCGCCTCGCAATCCAGCCCGCCAAAGGCGCAACCGATCGCGTCGATCAGGCTGCGCCGCGCGTGATGCAAAATGGCCTGAGGTATCTGCTCATACGCCAGGGAGGCGGCGAATGTCGCGAGGCTCTGCGTCAGATTGTCCATGATGGTTGCTCTCTTCCGAATTCACCGGTGGCCCAGATCAACGGCCGGGCGTTAGTGCTGGCACCGCGGTTCCGGGCCGGCTCGTGGCGCTGAACCGCATCGGCATGACGATGACAGCGGTGATTGCGAATGCAATGCTGCCGAAAATCATGCCGGTGTCGAAACCGTCTGTCACAGTTCGCAGCCAGCCGAACACGAACGGTCCGAGGAAACCGCCGAAATTACCGACCCCGTTGGCGATCGCCATGCTGGCCCCGGCGGCGTCCTTCGGCACGCAATCGGCGACCAGGATCCAATACGTCGTGATCCGCCCGAACCAAAGCGCTACCGTTAGCGTCAGGCACAACAGCAACAGAACCAAATGATCCTGGCCGACACCGGCGGCCAGCAGCATGAACACGCCCGCCAGAAACGTGGGCACCAGAATATGCCACTTCCGCTCCCGCGTTCGGTCCGAGCTGCGTGACAGCAGCAGCGTCATGCCGATACTGGCGACATACGGGATCGCGCTGAGCAGCCCGGACATCCCGATCGTATGCCCGGCCTCTACCAGCAGCGTGGGCAGCCAGTACGACAGCCCCCACAGCGCGGTCAGGCCGAGCAGGGTATACGCCGACAGCAGCAGCACGACAGGATTCCAGATAACGCGGAACCAATGGAGCCGGGACACGACGTCCTGCTTCGCCTCGGCGTCCAGCGCGGCGATCAGCGCGGCTTTCTCGGCCGGCGGCATCCAATTGGACTGGCGCGGGTCGTCGTCGATCGCCCACCACCACACCAGGCACCAGAGCAAGGCCGGGATCGCCGTGATGATAAACATCATGTGCCAGCCGAACGCGCCAACGGCGAAGCCGCACAAGGGGTTGCCAAGGGCAATAGCGACCGGCGTGCCGATCAGCACCATATTGGCGCACGCCCGCTCGTCCCGGGTGAACCACGCCCGCATCAGCACCTCCAAGCCGGGCAGCGTGCCGCCCTCCGACAGGCAGAGCAGGACCCGGTTGATCACGAGCTCGGTTTCGCTGTGCACCAGGCGATCGAGAAGAACTATTCATTGGGCGTGATCCAGGTTTTCAGGTCTTCCCAATGCGTAAGGCCCCGCGCCACGCTTTCGAGCGAGAGTGGAACGGCCGCTGGCTGATCGGTCCACGGTACAACCTTGTCCGCTGCCTGGCCGAAAGCGCGCTCCGACAGCAGCGCCACACCCGCCATGGCGCCGCTCAGCAGAACATCCCGACGTTGCATCTGTTGCCTCCGCAAACACTGTTGATCGATGGTGACGAGACTGACTGGTCGATCTGGATCACTTCACTCATCCCAACCTGTGACGGCGTTCGCGTAGGCGCCTTCGATTCGTTTCGTCATCAGAAGTCCGCACAGGAGACGATTTCGGTTCATTGCTTCCTCGCTTAAGGCGAGCCGAAGATGATGTGCGCCGGAAGTCGCGGCTATCCGAGGACCGCCCCGCCAGCCGTCTGCGGCCGAAACCTTTTTCGCTTGGTGATTTTTTTACCTGATGGCCGATATCCACCGATGCTGTGTAAAAACGCGACCGCTTCTTTTGGGAAGAGGACATTCTTCTGTCTACGCGGCACACTGGTCGAAGTCAGGCTTCCAGCCGGAGAGAAATCTAAGTTACGCTCAAATCGCCAGGGGTCGAAGAAACTGATTCTCCGTGCCGGTTTTTGATTAGGTGTTTTCACACAACTTCCACCCATTGCAGACCGCGAGGCCGATGGATGGATGTCCGCTTTGGAGGAGCGGCGTTGTACTTCTGAACTGCCGCCAAGGGCGCATATCAGTCGTTGGCGACCCGAGCGTCTTAGCTCCCGTACCGACCCACGCCCCGCAACCACCGGATTTCGTTTTGCTGCGCCCGCAATGACAGCGAAAGCGGCTGCACCCGATCGCCGTGCACCCACACCCAGTCATTGCTTTTTCCTAGGAAATGATACCCGTAGCGCTCGGGACGTTTACCAGGAGCGCGCCCATGTCACACCCATCACCCGCCGCCGCCGCGGTGCCGGCCGGCCCGCCAGCCTGCCTCGATCCCTGACCGCCGCTCGCGGGCAAACGCCGCGGCAACCCGGACCTCGGGCTTTCACCACGCTGCGGCGCGCGCACCCGCGGTGGCTGCCCATGCCGCGCGCCGGCGATCCACGGCAAATTGCGCTGCCGCATGCATGGCGGGCGCAGCACCGGCCCGCGCACCGAACAGGGGATGGCGCGGCTGCGCACCGCCCGCACCATCCACGGCGGCTACGGCGCGGAGATGCGGGCGCGGATCCGCTACGACCTTACCGCGCTGCGTCGCGGCCAGGTGGGCAACGTGGCGGTTCTCTGCGTGGACCGGCTGCCGCCGGACTTTTCAGCGCGCCTGTGGCAGATGGCGCCGGAGCTGATGCCGCCGGCCCCGCCGACTGGCGGGCTGACCCCGACGGAGGATCGCGCCATGCTGCGGACCGAGGCGGAGGCCCTGGCACCATGACGGCAGGCGATCGAGCAGGCCGGGCAGACAGGACAGGCGGGCAAGGGCGCGGCGGGCGGTGGTCGGTCCGGTGCTTGTGCAAAAGCCCATGCACGAGAACGCGTCGGCGACATGGACGCCGCCGCCTTGGCCGCGTCCCCCGCCGCGCCGGCGGCCACGCAATCAAGAGCCCATGCACCAGAACCCGCCGCCGACAGACGCGGCGTCAGCCCGGTCGCGCCGCGCGCCGCCGGCGGCGGACCGATCCAACAGCCGGCAAAAGCCCATTCACCAGCCCCTGCACCGGAAGGCGGCCCGGTGGCTTCCGGCGCCGCGCCAGCCGCGCTGCCCAACCGCGCGGCGCGCCGGCGGTGGAAGCGCCTGCAACGGCACCTGTACCGGGGCTCCGGCACGTGCCCCGACCCCAAGGCATGCGGCTGACCTGCGGCGCCACGGTCTCGTCGGTCTTTCCGCTGTCCGCTCGATTGCCCCGACCTCTATGCCTGAGGGGCTTGACCCGGCTCCGGCACGCACCACAGTGCGCTCGCCTGCTCGCTCGGCCGAGGGTCCCCGATGAACCGCACGCTGCATCCCGGTGGGCATCCTGGTGGGCACCCCGATGGGCACCCCGACGGGCCCCCTCCGGCGATCCAACCCGCCACGCTGCGCGCCATGCCGATGTGGCCGCTCGCGGCGACGGTCGCGGTGCAGACGCTGGCCACCATGGCAATGCTGTCGCTGCCCGCCGCGGCGCCCGAGGTGGCGCGCGATCTGCACCTGCCCGGCACACTGATCGGCACCTTCGTTTCGCTGGTCTATACCGTCGGCATCGGCTCGGCGCTGGGCTCGCCGGCCTACATCCACCGGCACGGCGCGGTGCGGGTCTGCCAGGTGATCATGCTGTCGGTCGTGGCGATGCTGCTGGTCTCGGCCACGGGCACCGTGGTTGGGCTGGCGACGGGCGCGGTGCTGCTCGGGCTCAGTTATGGCGCCAATGCGCCGGCGGCGACCCACCTGCTGGTGCCGCAGACCCCGCCGCACGTGTTCAACATGGTGATGTCGCTGCGCCAGATCGGCGTGCCGCTGGGCGGCGTGCTCGGCTCCCTGATCGTGCCGCCAATCACCGTGCTGACCGGTTGGCGCGTCGCCCTGCTGATCGAGGTGATCCCGGCGCTGCTGCTGTGCCTGGCGCTGCAGCGCCCGCGCGAGCGCTGGGACGCCGGGCGCAATCCGCGCCACCGGCTGCCCGGGCCGCGCGGCTTCCTGCTGCCGTTCCGGCTGTTGCGCGACGACCCGCGGCTGGTCCCGCTGGCGGTGGCGAGCTTTCTCTACTCCGGCATCCAGCTCTGCTTCATGGCGTTCATGACGGTGCACCTGACCACCGTCGCCGGCTTCGACCTGATCGGCGCCGGACAGGCGTTGGCCGCCTACCAGATCACCGGCGCGGTCAGCCGGCCGATCTGGGGCTGGGCGGCCGACCGGTTCCTGACCCCCACGCGGACCCTGGCGGTGCAAGGCTTCATCATGGCCGGCGCCGCCCTGGCGGCCGGCCAGTTCGGCCCGCATTGGCCCGTCTCCCTGGTCGTCGCGGTTGCCGCGATCGCTGGTGCCTCGGCCGGCGGCTACACCGGCATCGCCTACGCCGAGTGGGCACGGCTGGGCGGCGCGCGGCGGACCGAGGCGACCGGGCTAGGCACCGCGCTGATGTTCTTCGGCGTCACAGTGATCCCGTCGGCCTTCGGCCTGGTGGTGACCGTGCTGCACGGCTACGCCGACTCCTACGCCGCGCTCGGCGTGCTGGCGTTGCTCGGCGCCGCGCTGATGTGTCTGCCGACGCGCCGTCTTGCATAATACCGAGACGGGAATGATGGCGGGGCGGGCATGATGGCAGGGTCGATATGATGGCGGGGCCGAAATACTGGCGGGACGGGCGTGACAGCGAGGCCGGCATGACGGCGAGGCCGCAATAATGCCCGGTCGCGGCAACCGCCTGACGCAGGCCGATCGCGAAGCCTGGGCCGGCTTCGCGCGGCACATCGCCCCGCTGCCCGGCCGCACGTCCCAGTCTGTCCTGGTCTGCACGCCGCGCGACGCCGAGGCCGCTTCGCCGGGTTCGACCCCGCCACCCTCACCGCGGCCGCCGCCGCGCCGCGCCGAGGCACCAGCGAGGCCAGGCTCCGGCGCCTCGACGCTGTCGATCGGCGGACCGCCCGCCGGCGTCGACAAGGCGACCTGGCAACGCTTCCGCACCGGCAAGCTGGCCGCCGCTCGCAAGCTCGATCTGCACGGCATGACGGCGCAGCGTGCGTTCCAAGCGCTGTCCGGATTCCTGCGCGCCGCGCATGCCGAGCGCCTGCGCTGCGTCGAGATCGTCACCGGGCGCGGCAGGCCCGACGGAAGCACCGGTGGAAGCACGCGTGGAAGCACGGCTGGGGAAGCGGGCGGTGAGGGCACCGGCGTGATCCGGCGCGAATTCCCGTTATGGCTCAACCGCCCTGACATCCACCCGCTGATCCTGGCTGCCGCGCATCCGCACGCGGCCAACACCGGCTCGGTGCGGCTGCTGTTGCGGCGTGTCCGATGACCCCGTTCGGCGCCCGCGTGCGGGCCTTGCGGACGCTGCGCGGTATCACGCTGAAACGCCTGGCGGCGGAGTTGCAGGTCTCGGCCGCCTATCTGTCGGCGCTGGAGCATGGCAAGCGCGGCGCGCCGAGCGCCGGGCTGGTGCACCAGGTGAACGAGTTCTTCGGCCTGATCTGGGACGACGCCGAGGACCTGGCGCGGCTGGCCCGGCTGTCGCATCCGCGCGTCAGCGTCAACACCGCCGGACTGACCCCGGAACAGACCGCGCTCGCAAACCGGCTCGCACAGACCATCCATCGGCTGCCGCCGGAGACGGTGGCGGCGCTGCACGCCGTCCTGGATGCCACCGCGCCGCAGCCGAAGCCAAGGCTGCGGCGCGCGGCGGGGCAGCTTCGGTAGCCGCGCACCACCCACGCAAGCCGATCGGCGCCTGGGTTTGCAAACGTCACCGGCCGGTGCCGGTTTCAAATTCAACACGACCGCGTCTGGTGAACGGTGGACGCACGCAACCCCACCCGGCATGATCAGCCATCTCTGGATGGATGAGGCCGGTCAGTGTCGAGTGTGACGATCGAGCGTCGCGCCCACGTCATCGTGCTCGGCAACGAGAAAGGCGGCTCCGGCAAGTCCACCGCGGCGATGCATCTGATCGTCGGCCTGCTGCGCGACGGGTACTGTGTCGGCGCGCTGGACCTTGACGCACGCCAGGCGACGCTGGGGCAATATCTCGCGGCGCGCCAGGATTTCGCCACCGCCCGCCGCGCCGACCTGCCGCTGCCGCGATTTGCCTCGATCGAGCGCAGTACGCTCGACAGCCGCGCGGCGGCCGAAGCAGATGAGACCAGCCGGTTCGACGCGGTGCTGGTCGGCATGGCCGATTGCGACGTGATCGTGATTGATTGTCCCGGTTCCGACACATTCCTGAGCCGGCTCGGTCATTCCCGCGCCGATACGCTGGTGACGCCGATCAATGACAGCTACGTGGATTTCGCCATGCTGGCCAAGGTGGATCCCGACAACCACGAGGTGGTCCATCCGACAGTCTACAGCGAAATGGTCTGGCAGGCCCGCAAGCGCCGCTTCGCGCGCGATCGTGGACGGATCGACTGGATCGTCATGCGCAACCGCCTGGGCGCGACCGAGGCGCGCAACAAGCGCGACGTCGGTGCCACGTTGGACGCGCTGGCCAAACGTATCGGCTTCAGAACGGTGAAAGGCTTCGGTGAACGGGTGATCTTCCGCGAACTGTATTTGCAGGGACTGACCTTGATGGACGTGCGTGAAGCGGGATTGGGAATTCACCTGTCAATGAGCCACATCGCGGCGCGCGCCGAGGTGCGAGCGCTGCTCGGCGCCATCCGCCTGCCCCCGGCACGGCTGCAACTCGTGTCGCCGGCGCCCGACCAGGTGATAGCCTGAATGGCAGCAAGGTCCGGCCTGACCCCCTTCTTTCGTTCACGCGGACGCGGCGGACCGGTTGCACGCTCCTGTTGCGGCATGTGGGGCGAGGGGGTATATGCCCCCGGCTTGCCGCCCGGTCGCCGGCGTAGCTCAGCGGTAGAGCAACTGATTCGTAATCAGTAGGTCCTCGGTTCAAGTCCGAGCGTCGGCACCAGCAAGTGCCGGAAATGCTTGGCAGTTTTCGGATAATCGAGATCGGCGGCGATTTTCCGGCGGTAAATGTCCGCACTATGTCCGCAAGCGAGGGCGGCTTGTGTCCGCCCTTCCTAACTGGCGCACGTTAGCCGGGGTGGCGTGTCCGCAGCGGTGTCCGCAAACGAAAAGGGCCGCCCTCGCGAGCGGCCACGGCATGGAGATCAACGGATCGTTTGGCCGCGTCTGGTCGCGGTGACAGACGACAATCCCGAGTAGCGTCGCGCTGTTGCGCCTTAGAACGAAATTGCCATCACGATGCACTCGCCGACAATCAGGACGGCGAGGAAATTCAAAGCGACCTTGGCGACGTGTTTCATCCCAAGACTTTCCCCCTCGGCCACACCCGGGAGGGCGAACGCGCGCGTCTCCAACTCAAACTCGGGCGGAAGGGGTCCGCGATCTTCTGGCACCGATTATCTCTTCCACACGCGCGATGACGTCGTGTCGAGCATGCTGGGCGGCAAATGCCGACGACAGACTCGGAATCTACGTAGGCGCGAGATCCGGAAGGTGGCGCGATGGGGCTGCCCAAGAAGGAGGGGCCAACACCAGCGCGCATTGCTGCCTCAACACCAGTTTTTCACCGGCTATGAGCCGCGCCCTTCCGGCGCGCTCCGCTTCCATCCGCCGCCGCCGCGAGGCCAGTTCGCTCCGCCTGATCTGGAGTATCGATGACACATGCTTGGTCATCTCAGGGTCCTACGGCGCCCGCTCAATGAAGCGCCAATGCGATGATGAGAGGGGCCAGCAACGCGTAGATGCCGACCAGGGTGGCGGTTTCGACCGGTACATCGACGCCCCTTCCTCAACAATCCTTGCGACAACGGTAAAAAGGGAGCAGGCACGGGTGCTTGGGGGCTAACGCATGCCTGCTCCCAGGTATGTCCACTCGCAACCAATCCCAGGGGCGGGTGGTTGACGGTCCTGACCATGATTGCCTGCCAAGCTGGAATAAAGACTCGGAATCTACCCAGGGCCCGGCGGCAGGGGACGCCGGCGGTCCAGACCACCCTACCGCCCCGGTGTGAGGCGGCAGGGGTCGGCGATCAGGCTGGCGGCCGGTTCAGGCAGGCCAGGGCGGAAACTGCGACCGGTCCAGCCCGACCGACGCTGCGAGCTGGTCGAGCAGGAACTGCAGCCGGGCCTTGTCCGGGTCCGGCTTCTGCGCCGGCGGCTTGGGTGGCGCGCTCGCCGCCGGGCGAAAGGGGATTATCTCTGCACCGGTGCCAGGGTTGTCGAGATCGCCCGATACCTCCATCCGCGCCAGTGTGGTCATGCTCCGTATCGACGCTGCCTTGAGCACGCTGACGATCGCCTCGAAGTATCCTTGCGACTCATCGAAGCTCTTGAGCATGTCGACGAACGCGCGTGCACCAACCTGGTGACCAACACGGTCGAGCTCGGTCGAAGTCTTCTCCAAGGTCGCTGCCGCGAACAAAAGGCACGCGTAATGAGAGTCCGCGGCCTTGAGCCACTTGGCGCGGTTCCCGAGCTTTTTCTGCATCGAGGTGTCGACTGCATCGAACGTGAACGCCGCAAGATCTTCGATCGTGCATAGACGGTCTTCGGAGTCGGCCGCCGCCGGCGCCGGGCTTTGGGACTTCCGGGTCATGCCACAGCCTCCCCGTCGTCATCGGGCCGCCAGACGGACGGCACACCCAGCAGGTCGTTGGCGAGGGACCACCCCATCGCGTCATCCTGCCAGGGGTCGGCAAAGCCGGGGGAGCAGTTCGAGAACGTCTGCACGATGCGGGCCTTGGCGCGGAAGCCGTCTAACGTCGTGGCCCGCATGGTGGCTAGCCGCTCCTCCATGTCGTGGATGCGGTCGACCAACGGATGTATCTGTTCCGGCATGATGCGGCCCGACTCTGACCAGGGCAGACCCCGTTCGTCCATCTCCACGTGGATCCGGTCCGCTTCGGCATGCACCGCCAGAATCTCAGCGGCCAGGGCGATCAGGGCCGCGTCAGGGTCAGGGTCGGACCCGGCGGCATACGCAGAGGGTGGCAGAGTGGCAGCGTAGGCCGCCACCAACGCGGCTGCGCCGCCCAGAAGGCCGCGGCGGCCGGGCGTGGGTGTGGTAAAGTCGTGTTCAGCCTTGGGCATGTGGTGACTCCATGGTCAGGGTTAGGCCGGCTTGAGGTCTCGAACACCTCTTGCCGGCCGCCTTTTATGGCGCTATAAAATCACGATGTCAATTGATAGCGCTAAAAAATCATCCCGCGGTCGTCCGACCGTCGATACCGAGGCCGTGAACGTTCGCATGGAACGGTCGGCGATATCGGCCGTCGATGACTGGCGCCGGTCTCAACCGGATGTTCCCACCCGCCCCGAGGCGATCCGCCGACTGATCGAGGCCGGGCTACGGGCGCATGCCCCACCGGTGCACAAGGCCGCGCACAGGACGAAAGCGCCGACGCTTACCTGATCGGGGGCCGAGGCGGAATTATGATAACGGTTATCGGAGGCCCCACCGGCGCCAAGGCTGCGGCCAGGAAGAAGGACGGAGCAGTCCAGTGAGCGATGCGCCGCCGACACTGCGCCAGATTGCGGCAGCGGCGGGGCGGCTGCTGTGGGCTTGGCTGAACCTCGCCCTGACGTGCGCTCTGGCCGGAACTTCGTTGGCAGAAGGCCGCCGGCGCCGGCGCTTGCGGGAATTGACCGGGAAGCAGCCGCCGCCTCGCGATCAAGACCGACCTTGACCGCGATTATGCCGCATTGGGGCACCGACCTGTTCCGCGCCGAGATCGCCCGACTGCGCTGAATTGCCGATAAGTCCGCTTGACGTCGGACGGGTGCAGCGAATGGTATCGGCGCAAATCAGCGGTCGACTGCATGCGTGTTGTACATCCGGTTCCCACCATCCTCGGTCATTTCGGAACCAGAAGGCTAGCTCTGCTTTTGAGCGGCCGAAAGTAGCACGCGGATGACCGGGGTGGGCGCAGAGCGGAAGCGCAAGATCTGGCCGAAACCGGAACGGCTGGTTTGGGGTGTCCAACGGCAACAAGCAGACGTTCGTTCATGGGGACTGCCGACGGCAGCCGTCGACCCCAAGCGGCGGTAGCGCGACCGCAGCGGCTACAGCCGGAATCGACCCAAACCGGCGGTAGGGGACCGGCAGCGGCTACAGCCGGATCCCACCCAAAGCTGCAGTAGCCGGGGCGCTGCCGCGAAATCCGGGTTAGCTGGCCCGCTCCAACTCCATGTGGTACTCGCAGCCGGCAAACTGCGGCGTAACCGTGCCAGTAAATTTCGTGCCGATGAACTGACCACTGATCCACTCGAAATTCGACCTCATCTTGATTTGGTTGTTGAGGCCAATGGTCCCGCTAAACGACCCGAAGCTGACACGCCCTCCGGCGACGTGCATGCCGGTCACCTGGACGGTCGGCCGCCATCCGACGTCATGTTCCGGCACCGCGGTCATCAAACCGTTATAGTCGCCGTCCAGCGGGCTGGCGGCGGGGGCGGGCGAAGCGCCGGCCGTGGCCGACGGCATCGCGGCGGGCGCGGTGCAACCCGCCACCAGCGGGATCGCGCCGGCGGCGATGACACAGGCTGCGAGACACGTCAGACGTGGACGCGATTGGCGGTCACGGTTGGCGTGTCGATGCATGGCCATCGTCTCCCATGATCCGCGCGATCGGTGATGATGTGGAGGTTAGGCGGGGATCGAAGCGCCCGGCAATGCATTGCCGCGCCGTCGGATCGCGTCGCCCCTGGCGAACGCAAACCGGGCGGACATCAAAAAGACGGAGAGCAGCGACATTGTGGGGACGCAGACGTTGCGGGGCATGGCGCCAACCTACCGCGCGGGCGACCCGCCTTCCTACCGGCCCCTGCATCGCGGGCAGGGTCTCGGTGTGAATGTCGGATGCCGACCTAGAGTAGCGATGGCGGCGTCGGCAGCGACAACAGCCGGATTCGACCCAGGCTGTATGAAGACGCCATGCCGTAACGGCAACGAGAAGTTACATGACGTCACCGTCGTCGGTCTTGAATCTCTCCTTCTGCTGCGGCTGTCTCCCTCGACAGATTATTGTGTGGCGGCCGTCGGCAATTGTGTTTTCACACAACCTCAAACCGAAGCGGACACCAACCACCACGGACGGTTTGTGGCGGACGAGGGGTTGGATGTTCCCCGGGCAATTCGACCGAACCCGCTGCACCTTCACGGTCCAGTTTTCCGGAGAGGCTCATCGCCCTGTTGAATATGAAGACCCCGTAGATGACGATCACAACAATCATTGCGACCACGATCGCGACGATCTCCCACCCTTGAATGATGTTCCGCGTGGTGAACACCGGCGAAGCCACAATCAGGCCAATCACAACAAGGCATACCAATGCACCAGCGAGCGTCCCCCGCAGGCAACTGCGTGCAAGCTGATGGTCAAGCCTCTGCTTTTCCAATGCAATGATTGTTGGTTCACTGATTTCGCGTCCTGGCTGTATCAGTTTTTCGGTCTTAATCAGCCCTTCCCATTCACTCATCCGCTGCGTTCCCTATGGGGACCAGGTGGGTCATGCTCTGGCCGAGGCTAAACGCTACGACGATTGTGAGGTCTTACACACGAGGGGAAGGTGGGCCGGAAGCCCCATCCACACAAAAGGCACGCTATGGCTACTCGCCTGAGGGTGCTTCCGCGATTTCTCTTGGTTGAACCAACCATTTTCGGATGGGGCAGGGGTTCGACAGCCAGAATGTCGCGTCTCGCTTGCGCACCGAAGACGGCCGTTTCCCCCCCGAGCGGGCCTCAGCGGCGATACGATCTGCGAGGCGTTGCCCCCGGTTTAAACCGACTCGGCGCAGAACCGGCCTGGGGCGGCGCAGCAGCGGCAGCCACTAAGATGCGCGGAGCCCGGTGCCGCGAATGATGCCTCATGCGCGCCAGCACCGATGGCCGGACTGGTCAAAGCACGGGTGGCCAGGTCGCCACAGTTCGGGCAGGGCTGCGGCAAGGCGAACTCCGCCAGCGGGCGGGTCTCGGTAAACGGGCCGCAGCGCTCGCAGCCATAGACATAGGTCGGCATCGATGCCTCGCGGGTTGTGCTGATCGCAACGACGATGCTGCCATCGCCTCGCACCGCCAGTCCAGCCGGTCCGGCGCAGGTGAGATCGGACGTTGCGGGTTGATCGAAGCGGAGCGAGGGGACGCCGCGGCGTCGCAATGCGCTGACCCCGGCGACCATCCCGGGCCTACTCGGCCGGTGTGATTGATTGGGGCTTGCAAAACGATACGTGGCGCGAAAAGGCCTGACCGGCGAGCGGACCATCGCCGCCGCCATCGAGCATCTGTTTCGGAACGCACGACCTGACCGCGCCTGTTCCCAGACCGAGTTCCCGATCCGCCCGCCAAGCAATACACTCCCCGCCCGTGGCCCCCACCGCTCCCCCAATTCGCGGCAACCGCGCCCCGGTCCTGACCCCTGTGGGCATCTGTGGTCGCCGAGCGGCTCGGCTGCCCGCCCGAGACCGCCCTGACCCTCGACCGGTCCGTGGCCGGATCCAGCGCCCGCGCCACGGCCCGGCGCGTGGGTATCAACGACGAGGAGCAGGACGCCGAGGAACGCCACATACGGGCGGCAGAGTTGAAGCCCCAGCGGCAGACGGTCCGCCTGCTCGGCCGGGATATCCCGGTGCTCGCCCCAGACGACCGCACGCTGCGGGCGGAGGATGATGGCAAGCCGGCATCGGCCAAGAGCGTGCAGTCCTACGTCGCGCGGGCGTTCGGCGACCGGCTGGGCGAGGCCCGGGCCGCCATGGAGGCGCTGGCGGCGTCGCTCCCGCCAGAGGAACTGAACCGCGTCGGATTCCGGCTCTATGGGCGGTTCCGGCCCGACGTGCCGGAGGGTGCGGAGGGATGGGGGGCGAAGGGTGAGTTGAAGGTGGAGCGGATTGTTGGGGCGGTGGGGTAACGCCTCATCGGTCAAGCTTGCCCAGGTATTGCTGCAACGGCGCGAACCGCCGGAATCGACCCTAATGCACAGAACCCAGTTATGGACAGTTGTTGCGCCCGCCCCTGTGTCAGTGGGCACTTGGGCTAGTCGCACTTTGCATAATTACAGGGCTGCAGGAACTTCACCAAGTCGTCAGGGGCTGCTAGCGGCGCATTTTCGTGTCTGGTCCTTTGAGCCTGGCCAAGGACCCCTTCATTGGCGGATTGGCCTCGACGTAGCTGTCCGTCGTAGTCGTACTCTCATGGCCGAACCAGAGTGCAATCACGCTGAAGACGACACCGGACTTAAGCCGATGCATTGCTGGCGTGGGGAAGTCGTCCTGTCGGGCTCCTGAAACGGGGGAGACCACCTCCCGACACCGACGAAATTTTGCCCAGTCCAACCGCAGCCTTTCTCACCAGAACCCGAGCAAAACCAACATTCGCAGACGTCGAGAACCCGTGCACTGCACATAACTGGGTTCTGTGCATTAGGGTCGTAATGCACATCTCTCCATTACGCCCCAAAGCGGTCCATACAAGCTCGATGGGGGTCATTGGCAGTTCGCGGCGTACCGCGATATGCTAATGACACGAAATTGGCGCTGAGTTGGATAGAGAGCTGATCAAGGCTGCGCAGGAGGTCATACGGGCGCGATACAAGCCTGGCTGGCACGCTGTCGGTTGTGCGATCAGGACCCGTTCGGGCAGCATTCATTGCGGCGTCCATCTTGAGTGCTACGTAGGGCGCGTCACCGTCTGTGCCGAGGCAATTGCAATCGGCAGAGCTGTCACTGACGGTGATGGAGACGAGATCGACATCATCGTTGCGGTGAGACAGTTGTGCAGCAACGATGCCTAGCCGAGTGTGGTGGCTCCCTGCGGTATGTGCCGGGAGATGATCAGCGACTACGCCCCTGGTGCCCAGGTCATCATGCCTGGGCCGGACGGAGCGACCGTCAAACTCGTCTCTGAGTTGCTTCCCGACAGGTACAAACGCTCATAGCACACGCGCATTGCGGACCGGTGTCTACCGGCAATCAGGGGGCCGCTTTCCACCCAAACCAGCGGTAGGGGATCGGCTCTCTGAGCCTAGCCTTCGACCGATCATTGGCCGGTTTGTCCGCGAAATACGGTCGAACCGTCGACATCGTCAACCGCGGAGATCGAGCATATCGAAACTCCGGCGCAGCGCTCATCGTTGCCCGGTTGCAGGAGATCGGCGCGGTGGTCTACGGCCAGGCGCAGGGCATCAGACAAGTCGCTCTGGATACGTGGGCATTCAACGAGGGCGCGGAGACGTTCTGTCGGGCCGCAGACTTTGAGCCGTTCAATGATCGTCATGCGGAAGGAATTCTCAGAGTCGGCCTATTGTCGCAAGCCGCCTGTGCATGGGATCATCATGACACCGCACATGCAAAGCCCCCGGGGGACCGCAAATGACTGAGAAAGTGGCAATCGTAACAGCCGGGGGCAGCGGCATGGGGGCGGCCGCAGCGCGTCGGCTCGCACGCGACGGTTATCGCATCGCCATCCTGTCCTCGTTCGGCAAGGGCGAGGTGCAGGCGCTCGCCGAGGTCCAGCGCGATCCCCTCATAGCCATGATACGCCAGCCGGCCGTAGAACTTCATTGCATGCTGCGACAGCGGCAGCAGCCCCTCCTGCATGCATGACACCGCGATGCCCGCCTCCGTGTGGGTGTGCACCACACAGACAAGATCCTCGCGCGCCAGGTGCACCGCGGAGTGGATGGTGCAGCCAGCCGCATTGACGCGGCGTGAGGAGATGTCGCCTTCCTCCCCCACGTTGCCGTGCATGTCGATCTTCACCAAGTCGGAGGCGCGCATCTCGTGGAACATCACGCCGTATTAGTTGATCAGGAAGTGGTGGTCGGGCCCGGGCAGGCGGGCGCTGATATGAGTGTCGACGAAGTCGGTCCAGCGCTGGTGCGCGACCAGACGATACAGGGCAGCAATTTCGCAGCGGATCTGCCATTCCTCCGGCGAGCAACCGACAAGCGCGGCAAGCATGGTGGCGACGTTCATCGCTGCGGTCCTTGGGTCTAAGGTTGGCCGCATGATCGGGCGCGCGTCCGGCCGGCGTCTAGCGCCACCGGGCGTGCTGCTTCCGCAACAGCCGAGGCCCGGCTTGAGTGCAACGCGGGCCGACCGCACTATCGCCCGCGTCATGCCAACCCGATCCGATCCCGTCATCATTCCACCCCGATCCAACCCGGACAGCGTTCGCCGCCTGATGCTGTTCTTTGCCGTGGTGTACACCGTCGAGGGCATCGGACAGGCCAAAGTCGGCATCGTCTGGCAGCCGCTGACCTACTTCCTCAAGACGCAATATGGCTGGACCGCATTGCAGATCGCCGCGTCGCTGTCGGTGCTCGACGTGCCATGGGTGGTGAAGCCGCTCTACGGCCTGCTCTCCGATTTCCTGCCACTGTTCGGCTACCGCAGGCGCAGCTACCTGCTGCTGTCCAACCTCGGGGCGATCGTGGCGTTCGTCTGGGTGACGCAGGCCGTTACGCCGGCGGCAATCGTGTTCGCGCTGGTGCTGACCTCGATCACCATGGCGGTGTCCAGCACCCTGTGCGGCGCACTGCTGGTGGAGAACGGCCAGCGTCACAATGTCAGCGGCGCCTTCGTCAACCAGCAATGGATGTGGTTCAGCGGCGCCGCGGCGGCGACGTCGCTGGCAGGTGGCTGGCTGATCGAGATATTCTCGCCAACTGGTGCGCTGCACATTGCAGCACTGATTGCTGCGATCGCACCGGTCGCGGTGCTGATCTGCCTGCACCTGGTGGAGGAAGCCCGCGCCGGCATCGACCGCGAGGCATTGCGCCGGGGACTGGACGGGCTGTTGAACACGTTCCGCTCCCGTACGCTATTGCTGGTCGCAGTATTCCTGCTCTGTTATTATTTCAGCCCGGGCTTAGGCACCCCGCTGTATTTTCATATGACCGACCGGCTGCATTTCTCGCAGAGCTTCATCGGCGCGCTGTCGGCGATCAGCTCCGTTGGCTGGGTGGCGGGCGGATTGCTGTATCGGTGGGCGCTGACGGGGATGCGTACGCGCGCGCTCCTGCAATTGTCGATCGTGCTCGGCACGCTGGGCACGCTGGCCTTCCTATTCATGGTCGACCCGGTCAGCGCGGTCGTGGTGTATTTTCTCTTCGGCGTTGCCGGCATGATCGCCAATGTCGCAACGCTGACGCTGGCGGCGGAGCATTGTCCCGCGCGCGCCGAGGGGTTCGCCTTCGCGGCGCTGATGTCGGTGATGAACCTGACGGCGCCATTGGCGGATACCACCGGCGCATATTTGTACGACCATGTGTTCGACGGCCGGCTAGCGCCGTTGATCGTTGTGTCGGCCGCGTTCACTGCGTTCGTTCTGGTGCTCATCCCGCTGTTCCGAATCGAGCGAGCGTAGATCGCGTCGGCCCTCCGCCCGCGTCGGGACTGGAAATCTTTTGACCAGCTGAAATAATAAGGACCTCGCCTTACAGCTCCCGGCACAGAGACCCCATGCGCACGCTCGAAGAGGTTCGCACCATCACCGCCAAGGGCCAGACGACGGTGCCCAGGGCAATCCGACAGGCGCTCACCGCGTCATGGCTCATTTCTTGACACAGCCTTCCCGCGTTACAACGAGACGCTACCGCTGCCATTTAACGACACAAACGCGATGGAGGCGGCGGACCTGCCTCGTATCAGCGACCAGACCACCGCTTAGGGGGCCGACAGCAGCTACAGCCGGAATCCACCCAAAGCAGCGGTAGCCGGGTCGCTTGCCCCGAACCGCCGGACGCGACCCATCTCGGACATTCAGGCAGGCGACCGAATGGCAGGTGCTGGCCGATAGCGGTCTGGCTGCTTTGGACCGAACGACGGTGAGAAGCGGACCTCCTTTGGCGGTACAATTTCCGACGCATGCTCGCATGGATCACAGCTCTAGCTTGTGCGCGCTCATCGCGGTCAGCGTCGCCCTAGGTCGGCCGCTACAAGGCAACCGAACTTCAACCTGATCAGCGTTCTTCACAGGCGATTGGATTAGCATCTCCGTTTTTTACACGGCCTCAGCCCGTAGCCGCCGAAGCATTCCCGGGCTTTGCCGCTGCAGACCTGCGACGCATGTGCGGGTCGTCTATCCTCGGCCAGCTGCGACGAGGATTTCCGCCACGCCCGCAACAGGCGCGTTGAAGAGTGTGGCAAGCTTGCTGGCGATCGGGGAACCGAGACCCGTGCACGGATCCGGCCCCGGCCTCGCGCGGTAATATCCGTTGTCGCCGACGATAATGTCGTTGAAGCAGGTCTGATTGAGCCAGAGCTTCGGTGTGACAAAGCCGAGCTTGCGGCCGAAAGCAGTGAACAGGCCGGCATAGAGCGGCGCGACGGCGCTGGTGCCTCCTACCGTCATCGTCCCGCCGTGGACAAGAACCTGGTAGCCGGTCTCGGGGTCGGCATTGCCGGCAACGTCCGGAACCATGCGCCCGGGGCCGTGCGGCGCGTTCGCCTGCCACGGCGGCAGTGGCTGGAACAGACGCGAGAAGCCGCCGCCGGTCCCGTTGCCATCGGGATTGCCGGGGTCGTTGTTCCACACCGTCTCCTCGCTCTGCGTCTTGCGCGTGCCGCCGCAGCCGATCGCGAATGGGCTCGACGATGGCAGGTCGACATTGGCGGGGTCCGGCCCGCCATCGGAGGAATCATTGTCGCCCGCCGCGGCCAACACGATCATGCCGGCCTTGGTCGCGGCCTGCATCGCGGCGCTCAACTGCTGCGCGTAATCGACGCCGGCGCTTTGGCCCGCGGCCTGCCAGTTCGCCTCGTCCGACCCCCAGGAGAGCGAGCAGACATCGCAGCCGTCCGACGCCGCCGCGGTGATCGCGGTTGCCATCGCGCCCCAGTCGCCTGGGTCGGCCCAATAGACGCGCACCTCCGCAGCCTGTCCGGTCGCGAGGGCGTAGGCAGCGGCGGCGATCTCGATGTCGAGCGCGACCTCGACATCGGGATCGCCGGCCGGGTCGCCGCGATGCTGGTCGGGATTGTTGCTCCCGCCGAGCGAAACGTCCGTCACCCGCGGCACCGGCAGGCCCGCGGCCTCGAAATAGGCAGTGATATCGTTCTGTACCCAGCCGCCGCCGAACTCGACAATCGCGATGACACCCAAGCCAACGAGATTCGTCGGCCAGGAATAGGCCTTGCAGAGATCGGGAACGGTCCACGGCGCTGCCACGACCGCCGCAGGCTTGAATTCGGCCACCGGGGCACGGCGGAGACGGAAATACGGGCGGACGCCGTCGCGGACCACGCGCGGCAGCATTTTCACGGCGCGGTTTCGGGCCGAGACGCTGGTAAACACCGCGTCGTACATCACCGAGAGATCGGCCTTCAGCGCCGTGCGCGACGCGCCGTCCAGATAGACCATGTGGCCGGACGGATAGTTGCGGATGGCCAGGTTGGCGCGGATCGCAGTGTCCTTCAGCGGCATTCCGTCCAGCGTGAGCCGGGTCTGGAAGAACGGCGTGACGGAGTCGTAGTAGCCATTCGCGGACAGGACCAGCAGATAGGGATTGGCCGCCATCGTCGCGGCAAGGTCGCCGGCAGTGTAGAGCGTCGGGTTGCCCTGGCTGTCCGGCGTCTGCTCTGCGCCGGCCGGGTCCTTGTGCTTAAAATCCCAGTAGTGGAACGCCTGGTCGTTCAGGTCGACGAAATTTGCGGTGGCGGTGAACTTGAGGTCGTTGTTGAGGTAGTTGTTCCACATCGCGGTGTAGACACCGCCGACCGCGACCATCGTCGGATCGTTCATGCCCCCGTCCGGATCGACGATCGCGGCGATGCCGGTATCGACGGCGGTGACGCGCCCGTCATAGGCGCCCAGCGCGACGCCCTGGTCCTGCAGCAGCGTCATCAGGAATGCGGAGTGACCGAGCCGATCGACCGTCTCGACGTTCATGCCCCAGGCCGTCAGCACCGATGCCGGCAGCCCGAGATACTGGCTGAGGGTGGTGACCGTCGCAAGACTGGCCTTCGGGAAAGCGTTCAGCGCATCTGCGTAGGCGCCCTGCGAGAACTGGGTCACGATATCCATGAACGCGCCGAGATCCGTCGGCTTCGGCGTCACGCCCGTCTTGCCGTGATACCAGGCATCGGCGGCGAAGGTCGGCATCAACCCCGGCGCATTGCTGAAATTCGCGGGGTAGTCGAGCACGCTCGATTGCAGTGTGATGCCGTTCAGGTCGATGCCGTCTTCGTGCAGCATCCAGGCGAGCACGCACGTACGCGCCGTGCCGTAGGATTCGCCATACAGGAACTTGGGAGAATTCCAGCGATTGCGGGCGGTGAGATAGCGCTTGATGAACTGCTTGATCGAGACGGCATCCTCATCGACGCCCCAGAAATCCCGGTTCTTGTACGGCGTGATCGCCGTGGAATAACCGGTGCCGACCGGGTTGATGTAGACGAGATCGCTGCGGTCGATGAGGCTGTCGGGGTTGTCCTCCATCGTGTAGGGCGGTGGCGGCGTGAAGCCCGGCATGCTCGTGTGGATGCGACGCGGCGCGAAGGAGCCGAGCAGCAGGAAGACCGAGGACGATCCTGGGCCGCCGTTGTAGAAGAATGTGACGGGACGCGTCGCGGGGCTCGCGCCGTCGGCGGTGAAGGCGGCATAGAAGAACTTGGCCGCCGGCTTGGAATTGGAAGGATCGACCGCGACGAGATGCCCGGCGGTGGCCGTGTATGAAAGCGGCACGCCGCCGAAGGTCGCGACGTGATGCGTCACCGCCGCGGCTTCTGTCGTGTCGGTGATCGAGTCATCAGGGCCGCTACCGTAGGCGGTGGTATCGAGCAGTGGCTGGTCGGCTGTCTCTGCCTGGCCAAACCCGACGTGCTCTGTGATCTGATTGGACATGCCGGATGCTCCCGTAATTTGTTCCGGTTGGGCAATTCCTGCCGCGCCGTGAGATTTTAACCCGGATTTCCCGGATGGCCATCGATTTTCTACCTTCGCCGCTGGCAGTGGTCCCTCCCCAAGCCTTTCAATAAGGATTTTGGCGGTCACGGCCGACCGCGACGGCGGACTCAATCAGCGGATGAATGTCCGCTGTCGGAAGCTGGTGAGCTCGTCCGGTACGTCGTGGTTGGGCGCAGAGCGGAAGGGCAAGATCTGGCCGAAAGGAGAATGGCAGCTCTGGAACAAGCCGGCCCAAGAAGCTGCCGTTCGTACCGCCTCTGCCTCTGACCGCTCTTGACCCAAAGCGGCGGTAGGGGTGACGACGGCGACTATCCGTCTTGGAATGACAAAGTGATCGACTTTGTCTTCGCGTTTGCCGATTTTGCGATAGCCGCATCGTGGTCAATCGGTTCAGCCTTCCCGCTCAGAGCGCTGGCAGTACTGCCAGCGCCCCTAGGATTTCCGCTCGCAACCACCGCATAGGCACAGACAATGACCGACCCGCAACCGCCCCTTACGGCCATCGACATCGCCCTGGAGCCCGATGCCGTAATGATGAACCGCGCTTTGGCGGACAACGCCGCCTTGCGCGCGAACGTCCCGCAAGGCTTCGCGCTGGACGCCACTCATCACGCGCACGTCACGCTACTGCAATGCTTTGTCCGCACAGCCGATCTTCCAACCATCTACGCGGCGACCGAAGAGATCCTGGCGCAGGAAAAATACACCGACTGGAAATTGACTGCGTTCAAATACTACTACGTTCCCGCCGGCCCCATCGGTCTGGCTGGCATTGTCGTCGAGCCGACGACGGACCTGCTCAGGCTACAGCAGCAAATTATCGATGCGCTGGCGCCCTACACGGTGAATGAGGCGACGGCGGCCGCGTTCTACACCACCCCAGCGGAGCCCGACATCCACCCGTCGGTGATCCCCTACGTCCGCGACTTCGTTCCGGACCACACCGGCAAGGACTACAGTCCCCACGTCAGCACCGGTGTCGGCACCACGGCGTTCCTCGACGCGCTACTGGCAAAGCCGTTCGAGGCGTTCACGTTCTCCCCGGCGAGCGCGTCGGTCTATCAGCTCGGCAACTACGGCACGGCGCGCAAGGA
>DASRQX010000144.1:0-52511 GCA_035696165.1 Acetobacteraceae bacterium
CCTTCCATCCATGAGCGGTCATGTCCACGTGATTGGCGCCGGCCTCGCCGGGCTGTCGGCGGCCGTCGCGTTGACCGCGGCCCGGCGGTCCGTGACGGTCTACGAAGCCGCGCCGGCCGCCGGCGGGCGCTGCCGGTCCTATTTCGATCGCGAGCTGGGTCTGACGGTCGACAACGGCAACCATCTCCTGTTGTCGGGCAACCGCGCCGCAATGCGTTATCTTGACGCGTTTGGTGGCCGCACGGCGATGTCCGGGCCGGACGAGCCGATTTTCCCCTTCCATGACCTGGCCAACGATCAGCATTGGGCGATCCGGCCAAATCGTGGGCGATTTCCCTGGTGGGTGCTGTCGCGTGCGCGTCGCGTGCCTGGAACAAGGGCGATTGACTATCTCGCGCTGCGCCGAATTCTGCGTATCGACGATGACGCGACGGTCTACCACGAACTCCGCCAGGAACCACTGTATCGACCCTTGATCGCGCCGTTGGCTATCGCGGCGCTCAATACCCAACCGGAACAGGGCCTGGCGCGGCTGCTGGCGGCGGTACTGCGCGAGACGATGATGGCCGGCGGCAATGCTTGCCTGCCGATGTTTCCACGCGCCGGGCTGTCCCCGGCGCTGATCGACCCGGCGGTGGCGCTGCTGGCCGGACGTGGTGCCACGTTCCACTTCGGGCGCCGGATCGCCGCCTTGGAAATCATCGACGGTCGGGTAACCGGCCTGGCCGGCCCCGATGGCCCGGTTTCGCTCGGCCTGGCGGACAGCGTGGTGTTGGCGGTGCCGCCCTGGGCGGCATCGGACCTGCTACCTGGACTGATGGTGCCAGTGGTGTTCGAGGCGATTGTCAACGTGCACTTCCGGATCGAGGCGGATCCCGGCCCGGCCGGCTTCATCGGCCTGATCGGCGGCGCCGCGGAGTGGGTGTTCGTCAAGCAGGGCTACATCTCGACCACCACCAGTGCCGCCAACCGGCTGGCGGAATCGGACGCTGACCGGATCGTCGCGTCGGTCTGGCCGAACGTGCGCGCGGCGCTTCGCCTCGGCGGGCGGCTGCCGCCGTGGCGCGTGGTGAAGGAGCGGCGCGCCACCATGGCGGCGACGGCATCGCAGGAACGCCGCCGGCCGCCGGCGCGCACCGACCTGGCCAATCTGGTGCTGGCGGGCGACTGGACCGCCACCGACCTGCCCGCCACGATCGAGGGTGCCATCAGGTCCGGCGAAACCGCCACGGCGCTGCTGACCGGTTAGGGCCCCGCCCCGGAGTTCGCCGCCGATGCAAGCCGCCCCGGCCAGCGCCTCAGGCGGCGCGCCTGACCGTCATGGGAAGACCACCCGCGGGCCGCAACGTCACCCGCAGCAAAGGCCATACCGCGTGCCCTGGTGCCAACTCCAGTGCGAAATGCCGCATGATCGTCGCCAACACCAGCGTCGCTTCCTGCAAGGCAAAGGCCGAGCCAATACAGGTGCGTATCCCGGCGCCGAACGGCAGATACGCAAACCGATCGATCCGTATGCGGGCATCACCAAGGAAGCGACCCGGGTCGAAATAATCGGGATCCCGCCACAAGTGCCGATGACGATGCAGCACATAAGGCGCGATCACCACCATCGACCCCCGCCTGACCGCGACCCCGGCCAATTCATCGGGACCGATCGCCGTCCGGCTGATGGCGGCGATCGGCGGATAGAGGCGCATGGACTCCTCCACCACCGCCCGCGTCATCACCAGGCGATCGGCAACCCCAACCATCGGCCGATCGATCTCGCGACGCGCCTCGGCCGCGACGCGCTCCCGCCACTCCGCCGACTGGGACAGCAAAAACAGCGACCAACTCAGGCAGTTGGCGGTCGTTTCGTGGCCGGCCGCAATGAACGTCAGGATATTCGACCGCACCTCCGCTTCGGTTATCGGACGTCCGGTAGCGGGATCGAGCGCACCCAGCAGAAGACTGAGGATATCGCTCGGCATGCCGTCGGGATCTTGTGCCAGGCGCCGTCGCCGCGTCGCGATGATCTCGTCGATGGCAGTATCGAAAAACCGCAGCGTCGAGCGTGCGCGCAGCCGGCCAAGGCGGGGCACGAACGCCGGCACACCGAACAGGTCGAGTGGGTCGATCCGGCCAATGATCTCGAAATAGATCGCCATGGCGGCGCGCAGTTCCTCGGCATTGCAGCCCAGGCCATCCGAAAAGATCGTGCGCTCCAGCACATCCAGCGTGACACGTGTCATCTCGGCGGCCACGTCGATCTCCGATCCCTCGCCACGCAACCGCCAGCGTTCCACCAGCGCATTCCCCGCCTGCCGCATGGCGGGCGCGAAGGACGTGACCGTCTTGCGCGAAAACATCGGCGCGAGAGTGCGGCGCTGCACGCGCCATTGCTCGTCCTCGGCACTCAACAGACCGTTGGCCAGCCCGGCCGAAAGCACGCGTTGCTGCAATGTGTCCTTGCGATAATTGCTGGCATTGTCCAACAGCACCCGGCGAATGGCGCCCGGGTCGTTTATCACCAACACATGGCCAATGGCGCGGCTGGCGGTGACGACCGGCTGCTCGAAATGCTCCTCGGCCCAGCATTCGATGGGGTTCTTCTGCAGCACCCGCAACAGACCAACCGGCCCCAACGAGGTGGGTCGAGGTTCCGGCGCGGGCGGACGGATAAGTTGGGTCACGGCGGACATGCCAAAATCTCCAGCGAAGCTAGTTACCGGCCAGGGACTCCCCAACCACCCTCGGCATGAACGGAGTACGGAACGGCTGTCTGATCTTCGGCTGCTCCTCGCCCAGGATGCGCCCGTCCTCGAGATGAATGATCCGATCGGCGAACGGCAACACGCGCGGATCGTGGGTGATCACCAGGACCGCGCGGCGCGGATCTCTGGCGATCCGCGCCAGGATTGTCATGATAGCGAGACCATTCTCGCTATCCAGCGCCCCGGTCGGTTCATCGGCGAGAATAGCCGATGGATTCCCCACAATGGCGCGGGCGATCGCGACTCGCTGTTGCTCGCCGCCGCTAAGGGCGCACGGAAACGCACTCGCCTTATGCGACAGACCGACGGTCAGCAGCGCGTTCTTCGCCCTGGCGATCGCGGTGTTGCCGCTCTCACCGCGCACATCCAACGCCAACCGGACATTGTCCACGGCCGTCAGCGTCGGCAACAACCGATAGGACTGAAACACGAACCCGATATGATCGCGTCGCAGTTTCACCAGCCCGCCGGATTGTCCGCCCAAGATCGAACGGCCATGTATCCGGACCATTCCTGCCGTCGGCGTCAGCAAGCAGCCCAACACGGACAGCAGCGTCGTCTTGCCGCTGCCGGACGGTCCCATGACAAGGGTGAGTTCTCCACCATCCAGCGCCAGGCTGACGCCTTTCAAGGCTTGCACCTGGCCGGCACCGCTGCCCAGGCGCTGCATGACATCGACAGCTTCGATGATCGGTTCGGTCATTGCCTGAACGCCACGGCCGGATCGATGCGCAGCACCCGGACGATTGCGGCGGTGGCCGACGCAATGCACATAACGACAGTGAGCAAAAACAATTCCAAGGTCAGTGCCGGCGTCATGACGATCGGCAACGCCGTCGTGGCAGTCGTTTCGATAATGATCAGGTCTATGCACGCAGCCACGGAGAAGCCGACCACCGCGCTGATCAGCGCCTGGCTGATGATGACCTTGTGAATATACCAACTTGATGATCCGATAGCGCGCAGCGTCGCGAATTCGCCCAGGTGATCCTTGGTGCTGGAGTAGAGCGTCTGGGCGATGATGACCGTGCCGACGATCGCGCCGAGCAGCGCGCCGGCAAACAGAGCGGCGCCGGCACCCGTGCCGAACAGCCAGAAGGCGCGGCTGCGGCTGCGAAATTCCCCAGGTGTCAGAACTTCGACCTTCGGCAGGACGGCCAGCAGTCGGCCGCGAACGCCGTCGATATCCGCGCCGGCCTTCACCCGGACAAGCAGATAGGAATCCTTGTTGGCCGAGGTCCCTACATAGGCTTGCGCATCGTCGAGCGAGGTGAAGACATAAGGCGTCGTGGTGAACGACCGTATGCCGTTGGTAATCGCCGCCACGCGGGCCGATTGCTCGCGAATATCGACGCTGTCACCAATTCGCGCGACTCCCAGTCGGCCGAAATAAGTCCGATCGATCGCGATCGCGTGCGACGCTGATAAATCGTCGGCATTGCCGTCGACCAGATGCCAGGGATGCAGTCCCGGCCCGTTGGTCTGCGACCCGATGATGAACACCGGCGTCGTGCCACCGCCCGGCACGGCCCATGGCGCAAACCCAACCAGCACGGGCACCGCTTCCACGACACCTTCGACCGACAGGGCACGCGCCTGATCATGTTCATCCAGCAATGACGGATCCTCGAAGCATTTCGTTCCGCGCGACACCACCCAAAGGTCGGCCGGCGCGTGATCGATCATCGTCGTCACCATGCGTTCAAAGCTCAGGAACAATCCCATTTGAACTGAGACAAGAATGATCGAGAAGACAATCCCGATGACGGTGGCGATGAACCGCAGCCGATCCTGCAACAGGTTCCGCGCGGCAAGTGTGATGATCAACGGCATGGCGTCTGGCCGTGCGGAACTATGTTGCGCCAGGTGCGGTGGCGTCCGTGCCCCAGGATCGTCTTCTCCCCGGTGTTCGGCGGCCAGTTGCCCGCCAGCATCGTCGCCGCGGAAACTCGCGATCGAGCGCGTTCCGGCAACACCAGCCGCTCGGCGCCAATCAGTCGCGCACCCAGCGGAACGAAACGCGCCGCGACGGTTGCGGTCCATGCAAGGATCAGCGTACCGCCAAATACCACAGCGGCCTTCGCGCCGGCGAACAGCGCCACGCCTACCAGCGCGTATTGCAGCCAGACGACAAAGGGGTAGTGCAGCAAATACATGCCGAAGGCGTTGCTCGCCAGGTCGTCCAGTATCCGCGATCGCATCGTGGCAAACCGCAGGCAGGCCGCCAGCGCGGCGAAGCAACCGGCCACGCAGGCAACCACGTAGCTGCCGTCGACGACCACCTGCAAGCCGACCGGCGCGCCAGACCGGTAAGTCATTGCGAGACCGGTCAACCCCATCCACAGCAGGAACGCAACGGTCGCGCCGGCAAGCCAAACCGCCCACCGCCGTACCAGCGTCCCTTCGGGCGCGAGCAGGCCGCGCTCAAGCCCGCAAGCTCCAACCGCGAGACCCGCGCAGTACAGCACGACGTAAAGCAGAGGCCGGCTGAGTTGCAGCGCAAGCGGCCCGTAATTGACCCAATCCCGCGGGGTGAAGGCGGCCGCCAGCGGCACATAGGCCAGGGCGGACGCAGTCGCCAGGCCGACAAAATACCGACCGGGCCGGACGCGGGCGGACAACGAGTAGGCGCCAAGCAGCTCGATCGAGGAAGGCACAAAACGATGCAAGCCCGCGGCCAGCACAGTCAACGCCAATAGCTGCCACAAGAACCACATCGGGCCGGCGGGCCAGAATGGCAGCGCCAGATAATGCCGCGCGTAAGCGGTCACACCCGGATCGATCGCCGTCAGGCGATAGACCGGATACAGTGCTATCGGCATCACGATGGTCAACGCGACACCAAACGGCACGCCCAACCGCATGAAGCGGTCAGCCAGAAACCTCCAGGTTCCTTTGCGTCCGAGACTCGGCCAGGTGAACAGCGCCGACAGGAAAAACATCAACGACATCAGATAGACGTCTTGCCACGCACAGAACACATCGAACCCAAGCCAGCGATGGCTGTCGACGATTGGGAATGTGCGCCATTCATATGGCGGAACATCGAATGAAGATGCCGCCGGGTTTAACGAAGCAAGGTAAGCCATGACCGAATGGAATGCGAGCACCGTCACGATAACGATGCCTCGCAGATTATTGAGTGCCGCGCTCGATCGGGACAACATTCGCCGATCGTGCCCGGAATCCGCGCAAGGTATGCCCAGCACTGCGTCACCACTCGCCACCACCCCGCATCCGGCCACGCTGGAGCGGGCGTCGCCGTTCACTTCGTGGTCGCCAGGCGAGGTCTCGATCAGGCGAAGCTGTTCGGTCATTTCACCGGTCCCGGAAGCCGCGCATTCAGTAACCACAGGCCCGAAAATAAGTTCCGAGATATGGCCGCGATGTGGCGACCGGCCCCCTCAGCGGCATTGCGCGATTTCACGATGCGGTGACAACACGTCCGTAACCTGGACTATCCGGCTGGCGCCCAGCGCCTGCCCGTGGTGCAGCATGCCCGGCTGCGAAGCATGAGCTGGCAGAACAAACTATTGACCTGGGCCTTGCGCCGTTGGATCAAACCGAAATCGCGTCGCGGTCAGGACATCGCGGCATCGCGCGCACTCACCGGCAAAGTCCCATTTGGCGCAAAGCTCGCCCCGGGCTGGCGGATTCGCACCGAAGCTACCGCCGCGCTCAAGGGCGAATGGATCGAGCCCGCCGATCCCAGCCACGCGGCGCGGCGGCAGCGCATCCTGTATTTGCATGGCGGCGGCTATGTCGCGATGTCGGCACGCACGCATCGGTCGATAACGTCGCGCCTGGCCGCGTGGAGCAACGCGAGCGTGTTCGCCCTCAATTATCGTCTGGCGCCGGAGCATCGGTTCCCGGCGGCGCTCGACGACGCGCTGGCTGCCTATCGCACGCTGCTCGCCACGGGCACCCCCGCTTCCGCCATCGCCCTCGCCGGCGATTCCGCCGGTGGCGCCCTTGCTCTGGCACTGCTCGTCGCCGCGCGCGACGCCGGGGAGCCACTGCCGGCGGCCGCGGTATTGTTCTCGCCCTGGACCGACCTTGCCGCCACCGGGAACAGCATCATCGACAATAACGAAATTGACCCGCTGTTTTTCGGCACCTGGGTCGCGCCGACAGCGCGCCATTATCTTGGCGACACGCCGGCGACGCATCCGCTGGTTTCGCCGCTATATGCCGACCTTGTCGGGTTGCCGCCGCTGCTGATCCAGGTGGGCGACAGCGAAGTCCTGCTGGATGATTCGCGCCGCGTGATCGAAATCGCCAGGCGCGCCGGTGTCGAGGCGACGCTGCAAATCTTCCCTTTGGTGCCCCATGGCTGGCAGATCTTTGCGCCGGTCCTGCCCGAGGCACGCGCCTCGCTGCATGCCGCCGCCAGTTTCATTCGCGCGAGGCTGCCCTAGCCCGCGGGCCGCACGGCTTTGGAGCAGGACTGAAGCGCGGCACAAACGGGTCGTTCACCCGCCGACGCCGCCCCGGTATAGTCCCCGGCATGGACGCCGCCGCCCCGAATGATCGCCTCGCCATCGCGACGGACCGTGCCGCCGCGGCCCTGCGGGCGCACCAGCGCGATGACGGCCACTTCGTCTTCGAACTCGAGGCAGACGCGACAATCCCGGCGGAATACGTGCTGCTGGAGCACTTCCTGGATCGCATCGACGCCGACCTGCAGCGCAAGATCGGCGTCTATCTGCGCAGCGCGCAAGGCGCGCACGGCGGCTGGCCGCTGTTCCACGACGGGGCGTTCAACCTGTCCTGCAGCGTGAAGGCGTATTTCGCGCTCAAGGCGATCGGCGACCACCCCGACGCCCTGCACATGCGCCGGGCCCGCGAGGCGATCCTGGAAGCCGGTGGAGCAGAGCGCAGCAACGTGTTCACCCGCGCCCAGCTTGCGCTGTTCGGCGAGGTGCCGTGGCGCGCGGTGCCGGTGATGCCGCTGGAGATCATGCACCTGCCGCTGTGGTTTCCATTCCACCTCAGCAAGGTGTCATATTGGTCGCGCACGGTGATCGTTCCGTTGCTTGTGCTGATGGCGAAACAGCCGCGGGCGCGCAACCCACGCGGCGTGCACATACCGGAGCTATTCCGCACGCCGCCGGGGCGGATCACCGACTGGATCCGCGGGCCGTATCGCTCGGCCTGGGGGCGGTTCTTCAAGGGCGTCGATGTCGTGCTACGCGCGGCACAGCCCTGGTCCCCCCGCCGCGGCACGCAGCGCGCGGTCGCGAAAGCGGTGGCGTTCGTCGCCGAGCGGCTGAACGGCGACGACGGGCTGGGCGGCATCTATCCGGCGATCGCCAACAGCGTGATGATGTTCGACACGCTGGGCTATCCGCCCGATCACCCACCGGCGTTGACCGCCTGGCATGCGGTGCGCAAGCTGTTGGTGGTAGAGAACGATCGTGCCTACTGCCAACCCTGCCTGTCGCCGGTCTGGGACACCAGCCTGGCCGGGCACGCGCTGGCCGAGGCCGGGGTCGAGACCGACCGCGCCTGTGCCTGGCTGGAGCCGAGACAGATCACTGATGTGGTCGGCGACTGGAGCGTGCGGCGGCCAAACCTGCCGCCCGGCGGCTGGGCGTTCCAGTACGAAAACCCGCACTACCCCGACGTGGACGACACCGCCGTGGTCGGCATGTTACTTCACCGCAACGGCAATCCGGCCTACGCGCAGCCCATCGCGCAGGCGCGCGATTGGATCATCGGCATGCAGTCCTCCGACGGCGGCTGGGGCGCGTTCGAACCCGAAAACACGCATCTCCATCTCAACCACATCCCGTTCGCCGACCACGGCGCGCTGCTCGATCCGCCCACCTCGGACGTCACCGCGCGCTGCGTGTCGTTCCTGGCGCAGATCGGCATGCCCTCCGACGCGCCGGTGCTGGTAAGCGCGCTGGGGTTCCTGAAGCGCGAGCAGGAAACCGACGGAAGCTGGTTCGGCCGCTGGGGCACCAACTACATCTACGGCACCTGGTCGGTGCTGTGTGCGCTGAACGCCGTCGGCGTGCCATCGGATGATCCGTCTATGCGCCGTGCGGTGGACTGGCTGATCTCGGTCCAGCGCGAAGACGGCGGCTGGGGTGAAGACGAGGAAAGCTACGCCGACGCCCCGCACGGCCGATACAAGGAGAGCACGGCAAGCCAGACCGCCTGGGCGCTGCTCGGCCTGATGGCGGCGGGCGCGGTCGACCATCCCGCCGTGGCACGCGGCATCGACTATCTGGTGGCGACGCAGCGCGACGACGGGGAGTGGACCGAACTGCCCTACAACGCGGTCGGCTTTCCGCGCGTCTTCTACCTGCGCTACCACGGCTATCGTCGCTATTTTCCCACGATGGCGCTGGCCCGCTACCGCAACCTGCGGCACGCCAATTCGAAGCGGGCGGCGTTCGGATTCTGATACGAAACGGCCAGGACGTTGAAGAAGGAGTTCTTTCGCTACCTGGTATAGTACCAATGGCCGGAAGGAACGACCCATCGGCGCCGCGCCCACGTCTTGCCGGCGTAGGCCGGCATCCACGACTTGCCTTCGTTGCAGCAAAGAAAGTCGTGGATGCCGGCCTTCGCCGGCAAGACGACGTGGGCATTACCGACGAAGCAATCCTTTCGCTACTTGGCATAAGACGCCTGCAGCGCCAATGAAGCGCGTCGAGGAACGACCGGATCAGCGCCCTTCAGACATGCGTCGGTGAGGATATGGCCGTCCTCGATGTGAATGATCCGATCGGCAAACGGCAAAATGCGCGGGTCGTGTGTGACGACCAACACCCCCCGCGACGGATCCTTGGCGACTTGCGCCAGTATCGTCATGACAGCAAAACCGTTCTCACTGTCCAACGCTCCCGTTGGCTCGTCGGCGAGGATGGCGGAAGGATTTCCCACAATGGCGCGCGCGATCGCGACGCGCTGTTGCTCACCGCCGCTCAACTCGTTCGGGAACGCATTCTCCTTGTGCGACAGACCCACGATCAGCAGCGCCGCTTTGGCCCGGGCGATCGCGCTGCCTCCGCGTTCGCCGCGCACGTCCAAGGCCAATCGGACGTTGTCTATCGCCGTCAGCGTCGGAAACAGCCGATAAGACTGAAAGATGAACCCGATATGCTCGCGCCTGAGTTTTGCCAGTTCGCCTGGCCGAGCCCCCGCCGTCGAATGCCCGAGGACCCGCACCGTACCTTCCGTTGGCGTCAGCATGCAGCCCAGCACGGAGAGCAAAGTGGTCTTGCCGCTGCCGGAGGGTCCCATCAGTAGGGTCAGTTGGCCGCCCGCGAGCGACAGGCTGACGCCCTTCAAGGCTTGCACCTGACCCGCCCCCTTGCCGAGATGTCGGACGACGTCGACAACTTCGATGACCGGCTGGGTCATTGCTTGAAAGCCAACGCCGGATCGATACGCAGCACTTGCACGATGGCCGAGACCGCCGATACAACGCACATCAGGATCGTGAGCAGAAACAGGCCCAAGGTGAGCCCGGGTGTCATAAGGATCGGCAACGCCGTTTCGGCGGTGGATTTGACAATGATCAGGCCGATACCAGCCGCCAGCGAGAAGCCGACGACCGCACTGAGCAGCGCCTGGCAGATGATAACCTTGTGAATATACATGCTTGATGATCCGATGGCGCGCAGCGTGGCGAATTCGCTCAGATGGTCCTTGGTGCTGGAATACAGCGTTTGGGCGACGATGACCGTACCGACAATCGCACCGAGCAACGCGCCCGCGAACAGGGCGGCCCCGGCCCCGGTTCCGAACAGCCAGAACGCCCGGCTGCGGCGACGAAATTCATCGGGTGTCAGAACCTCAACCTTGGAAAGATTCGCCAGCAATCGCTGGCGAACCTCGCCAATATCCGTGTTGGGTGCAACATGCACAAGGAAGTACGAGACCTTGTTCGACGAGGTCGCCATATAGGCCTGCGCGCGATCGAGCGACGTGAAGACATAAGGCGTCGTCGTGAATGACCTTATGCCATTGGTGATCGCCGCCACTTCGGCTTTTTGCTCACGAATTTCCGTGCTGTCACCAATTCGCGTCACGCCCAGACGGCCAAAATAGGTCTGGTCAATGGCGACGGCGTGCGCAACCGACAGCGCGCCAAGGTTGCCCTTGACGAAATTCCACGGATGCAATCCCGCGGCACTCGCAGTCGAACCGATTATGAACACCGGTGTCGTCCCACCACTCGGCACCGTCCATTCGGTGAAACCGATGACAACCGGAATGACGTCGGCGACGCCAGGCACCGCCAACGCCTGCGCTCGGTCACGCTCATCCAGCAATGACGGATCCTCGAAGCATTTGGTCCCAAACGGCACGATCCAAAGGTCGGCCTGGGCATGGTCGATCATCGTTGTCACCATGCGCTCAAAACTCAAAAACAATCCCATCTGGATCATGACGAGAACGATAGAGAAGACAATGCCGATAATGGTCGCAACGAAACGCAGTCGGTCTTGCAACAGGTTGCGGGATGCGAGCTTGATGATCAACGACATTACGGATTCGATCCCGTGACGTTCGGGTCGCTAGCGCGCCAGGTTCGCTGGGGGACATTCCCGATGATCACCCCGATGGCGACGTTCGAGTACCAGGCTTTCAGTCGCATTGCCCGCCCGATTCCCCTGCAACAACGGGGCGTCCCACAATACCAGCCGCTCCGCTCCGATCAATCGCGAACCCAACGGAACGAGACGCATGGTGACGGTTGCCACCCACGCGAGCAGCAACGTGCCGCCAAATACGATCATGGCCTTCCCGACGGCGAACAGCGCCACGCCCAGCAAGGCATATTGCAGCCAGACAACAAAGACGTAGTGCAGCAAATAAATGCCGAAGGCGTTGTTCGCCAGACTGGCCAATATCCGTGAACGCAGCGTGGCGAAACGTAGGCAACCCGCGATCACGAAAAAGCAGCCGCTGGCACATGCGGTCGCAAACCCGATATCGACGGCAACCTGCAGGCCGAACGGAGCTGATGTGGAGTAGGTCATGGCCAGGGCGGTCAGCCCCATCCACAGCAGAAAAGCCGCGAGCGCGCCCGCAAGCCAAACTGCCCAGCGTCGCGCCAGCATCCCCTCGGGCGCGAGCAGCCCGCGCTCCAGGCCATAGGCGCCAACCCCGAGACCCGCGAAATAATACACCGCATAGTGCAACGGGCGGCTGAGTTGCAGCGCAAATGGCCCATGATCGGACCAACTCCACGGCGTAAACGCCAGCGCCAGGGGGACATAGGCCAAGGCTGACGCAGTCGCCAGGCCGATGAAATATTGGCCGGGACGAACGCCGGCGCGGGACGACCACCGCCCCAGGCATTCAACCCAATTGGGCGCCAGGCGGCGCAGCCCGGCGGCCGCAATGGTCAACGCCAGCAGCAGCCACAAGAACCACATCGGCCCGTTGGGCCAGAAGGGCAGCGCCAGAAGATGCCCCGCATAGGCGACCAGGCTCGGGTCGATCGCCGTCACCCGGTAGACCGGATAAAGCGCGATCGGCATCACCACGGTCACGGCAAAGACAAATGGCACACCCAGCCGCAGGAATCTGTCGGTCAGGAACTTCCCGCTGCCTTTGCGCGTGAGGCTCGGCCAGGTGAACAAGGCCGAGAGAAAAAACATCAAGGACATCAGGTAGACGTCCTGCCAGGCGCAGAACACGTCGAACCCGAACCAGCGCTGGCTGTCGACGATGGGAAAGGCACGCCATTTATAGGGCGGGTCGTCGAACGCGAACGCGGCGGTTCCCAATGAACCTAGATAGGCCAGGACCGAATGGAAGGCCAGCACCGTAACGATAACAAGAGCCCGCAGATTACTGAGTGCCAGACTGGTTTTGGCGCCATCTCGGCGCCCGACTGCTCCACCGTTGACGGGTTGGCGGATGCCTGCCGCGCCGATCGCGACGTCCGCTCGGCTGCCGAATTCTGCCTTGGCGTCGATGCGATGCGCCGAAACGCCAGCTTCGATCTGTTGGACTTCGATCCGTTGGGTTGACTCGCTCATATCCCGATACCAGAAGCCTCACGGCGAATACGGTCGGCGCACTCGCCGACGTGATCGTGCGGTCTCAAGCAACGGCGGCGCGCATCGCCGGGTTCGCCGGCGTGAACAACCAACGCGCAACCGGCACATTGTTGGCGCCATTGTCGAACCGTCAGAGCCAACACCGCGGAACAGCACCGTCTCTGTTGCGTTTTCGGGTTCTAACTACTAGCGCCGATCTACGTGCTGCGTGAGCCTCGGAAACTACCTATGTGCCGCTTCGGCGGCTGCATATCCCGACCTTAAGGCTGGATTGCCAGCAGAACTTCTCAAAGCTTCGGGTCGGGCGGCTTTGCTCGACGTGGTGGAACAAGCTGGTGATGTCGCAGGGATAGCGGTAGATAGCCCCGCCGTTAACCTGATGCCGACGCGACTGGCAAGAATACCAACAAGGCATGGGCACTGCCTTGCAGCGGAATACGGGGGAGCAGACATGCGGCAGGATTGGAAGCCAACGCATGCCCGCCCGGAGGGCTCTCCCGCGGTTCAAATAAGCTAGCTAAGGCCGCCCATGATGCATGGAAAATCGTACGGACGAACAATCGCTTTGGCAGGCACGGCTGCACTTGCACTTGCGCTTGCACTTGCCGGCTCCACCGTCCTTGCCCCCATCGCGCCGCAGACCCAGGCCGCCACACCAGGTCGGCCGGGCAGGACCTGCACGAATTCCAGTTCGGTCCAGCAACTTGCCTTGATGGACAAGACCGATGACAGCGATTTCCAGTGTCTCGGCGTGTCTCTGGAAAACGGCGCGATCAAGGCAATCCACCTCGAGACGCATCACTTTGTGGCCAATGACCAGCAGTCGATTCAGGAGCAGATCAAGATAGAGGAGTTTCCGCCTGCGGTGATCGAAAGTAGCCGGGGCGCTGTCCTCGACGGTATTCCGGGCCACGACGCCATTGTCCTGCGTGGGCACTTCTCCACGCCGCCATCCAAGTCGGAGTTCGTGGCCTCCTTCCTCTACAACGGCTTCACCGGCGAGTATCACAGTTGCCAAATCGCGCTTGACCATGCGCCGGGCGTCGGTTGGCGCATGGTCGATCGCTTCGATCAACCTGTTTCGCACATCTTGGTAAGAACCCGGCTATTTCCCGTGATTGGCGCTTTTGGTATCGCCAATCTCGACGGCGCCTGCACCTAGTTGTAAATCGCAACGAAACTCGGCGGCCGGATGCGGACTGCCCTGTTGCGGCGCGGCGCATGAGCCGGGACAATACGGCATTGACCTGGGCGTTGCGCCGCTGGATCACCGCGCTGCGCGATGCGGGTGCCTTCATTCAGGCCAGGCTGCCGTAGACGGGACGCCGCGGGTCTGGCGATGTGCGAAGCACCCGGATGCGGGGGCAAAGCCCCGCCCCATCCCCCGGCGCGCCCGGTTTTCCGCGCGTGTATCACTTGCACTGGCATGAAAAAGGGCGCTAATTCCGGGCATTGGGGCTAACGCGATGCCGCGACTTCTGGCGCGGCAACTGAAGGTGGATAAGACTTGGGGTGCAAGCCGGGACTTGTCGTTGGATTGGCGGCGGAAGCGCGCGTCGCGCGCCCGCTTGGCTGGCCGATTGCTATTGGTGGCGGCACCTATGCCGGCGCTCTGCTGGCGGCTGAACGCCTGGTGCGCAGCGGCGTCAGTGCTCTGGTCAGTTTCGGCCTGGCAGGCGGGCTGGATCCTGCGCTGCGCCCCGGCGCCCTGCTGATACCGCATGAGGTCCTGACGGACAGGCACCGCCTGCCGACCGATCAGGCCCTGGGCCGGCACCTCGGCACACCCTCCCCGATTATCATGTTTGGGGCCGACAGCGTCGTCACCAGCGCGGCAGCCAAGACCGCGCTGTTCGCCGCCACCCGCGCGGCTGCGGTCGATCTGGAAAGCGGCGCCGTCGCGCTTGTGGCATCACGCCATGGGATACCCTTCGCCGTGCTGCGCGCGATCTGCGATCCGGCGGAGCGCGACCTGCCGCCCGCCGCGTTGATCCCGCCCGACCGGCATGGCGCCATTGCACTGGGGCGGATCTTCGCCTCGGTCCTCACCCGACCCAGGCAGCTACCTGCCCTGCCGGCACTCGCCGCCGACGCGATGGCCGCGCGACGCGCGCTACAGGGCGCCGTCAGCCGCCTGGCATAACCCCGCGCGCGCATGTCGCAAGCGTCGTAGGGCGCGTAATCCGCCACGCACCATGCAATCCGCCACGTCGCATCGCGCCGCAACGGCGCATTGCGCTACGCTTATCCGCCCTACCGTGACGACCGCACCGCCGCCCGCGCCAGCGGGTGATGCATCTCAACCAGGCGCTGCAGCCGCTCCGCCAGCACATGCGTGTAGATCTGCGTCGTAGCGATATCCGCATGCCCCAGCAGCAGCTGCAGGCTGCGCAAATCCGCCCCATGCGCCAGCAGATGTGACGCGAACGAATGCCGCAGCACATGCGGCGACACTCGCGCCGGATCGAGCCCGGCCTGCAGCGCCACCAGCTTCACCATCTGCCCAAACCCCTGCCGCGTCAGCGCGTGCCGGCCATCGCGTCCCGGAAACAACCAGCGCACACGTTCGTCCTGCAGCGCCACCAGCTCCGCCGATGCCATCTTCGCCGCGTCCGATAACGGCACGATGCGCTCCTTGCCACCCTTGCCGCGGATCATCAGCACCGCCGCATCGCCCGCCAGCGCCCGCCGCGGCAGGCCCAGTAACTCCGACACCCGCAGCCCGGTCGCATACAGGATCTCCAGCGCGGCCCGCGCCATCACTCCATGGATCCCGGGCCGCTTCCCGGCAGCCTCCAGCAGCGCGTCGACCTCCTGCTCGGTCAGGTATTTCGGCAGCACGCGCGGCAGCCGGGGCGCGTCCAGCAGCGAGGTCGGATCATCCGCGCGCACCCCTTCGCGCAACAGGAACCGATGGAACTGCCGCAGCGCCGACAGCCGCCGCGCCGCCGTGCGCGCGGCCAGTCCGGCCCGCGCGAGCCCCGCCATGTAAGCTTGCAGGACCGCCGCATCCGCCCGCGCCGGCGCCTGCCCTCGCGCCGCGGCGAAACCGGCGAAATCCGTCAGGTCCGCTTCATAGGCCAGCTTTGTGTTGTGGGCCGCACCGCGCTCGGCAACCAGCATCTCCAGGAACGCCTCGATGTGGCGATCCATTCAACGTCCCCGAACCTGGTGACTCTGGCTCAATGGCTCTGGAACTTGTCGTTCGGCAGCACTTTCTCAATCGTCTGCACATGAGCCCCCGGCGGGAATGCCCCCAGATACAGAAACCCCGCCGCAAGCGCGATCAGGCCGGCGGCGAGGATAATCAGGAACGTGCGGACCATGACGTAGCGGCCGACTCCGGTTGCGGGCCCTCGCGTGGCCTCGATGTCCGCCGATGTGCTAGCCTCGCCGGTCATGACGCGCAACACCGTCCTCCGTGACGCCACCCCCCTGCCCGATGCGCTTGCCGGACGCAGCATCGTCGTGGTCGGGCTGATGGGCGCCGGCAAGACCTCGATCGGCCGACGCCTCGCTGCCCGGCTGGGCTTGCCGTTCCGCGACGCCGACGCCGAGATCGAGGCAGCGGCCGGCAGCACCATCCCCGAGTTGTTCTCACGTTATGGTGAGCAGGCGTTCCGCGATGGCGAGCGCCGGGTAATCCGCCGGCTGCTGGCCGGCGACCCGATGGTGCTGGCGTTCGGCGGCGGCGCCTTCCTCGACCCCAACACGCGCGCGGCGGTGCGCGAGGAAGCCGTCTCGGTCTGGCTGCGCTGCAGCCTGCCGGTGCTGGTGCGCCGCGTCGCCGGGCGCAGCCACCGCCCGCTGCTGCATGGCGGCGACCCGGCGGAGATCATGCAGCGCCTGATGAACCAGCGCTATCCGGTCTATGCCGAGGCTGACGTGATCGTCGATTGCACCGACGAGCCGCCGGACACCACCACCAGCCTGGTGCTCGACGGGCTGATGGCATGGCGGGCGCCGCGGCGGCTAACGGTCAGCCTGTCCAGCACGAGCTACGACGTGGTGATCGGCGACGGGCTGCTGCGCCGTGCGGGGGCCTTTCTGGCGCCACGCCTGCCGCAGAAGCGGGCGGTGATCGTAACGGATGAAACAGTCGCCGCGTTGCATCTGCCGACGCTGCAACAGGGCCTGGCCGAAACCGCCATCACCGCCAGCGAGATCGTCGTGCCCGCCGGCGAGGCCAGCAAGAGCCTCGACACCTATGTGGACGTGCTGAACCAGATGCTGGATGCGCGGGTCGAGCGCCGCACCGCGGTGATCGCCCTGGGCGGCGGCATGGTGGGCGATCTTGCCGGCTTCGCCGCGGCGACCGTGTTGCGCGGCCTGCCGTTCGTGCAGATGCCGACCACGCTGCTCGCCCAGGTCGACAGCTCGGTCGGCGGCAAGACCGCGGTGAACACGCGGCACGGCAAGAACCTGGCCGGCGCCTTCTACCAGCCACGCATGGTGCTGGCCGACACCGCGACGTTGGCCACCCTGCCGCCGCGCGAGTTGCGCGCCGGCTATGCCGAGACGGTGAAGGCCGGGCTGATCGGCGACGCGGGGTTCTTCGCCTGGTGCGAGCGTTACGGCGCCGCGGTTGTCGGCGGCGACACCGAGGCCCAGGCCGAGGCGATCCGCCGCGCCTGCGCCTTCAAGGCCGCCGTGGTGGGCGACGATGAGCGCGAGGAAAAGCCGAACGACGGCCGCGCGTTGCTAAATCTGGGCCATACGTTCGGCCACGCGCTGGAGGCGGAGTACGGCTACTCTGGCGGCCTGCTGCACGGCGAGGGCGTGGCGATCGGCCTGGGCCTGGCATTCAAGCTGTCGGCGCGGCTCGGTCATTGCAGCCCCGCCGACGCGGAACGGGTGATCGCGCATGTCTCCGCCGTCGGGTTGCCGACCGAGTTGTCGATGCTGAACCGCCGCTTCTCCGCCGCAACGCTGATCGGCCACATGCGGCGCGACAAGAAGGTGCGGGACGGCGCGCTGAAGTTCGTGCTGGTGCGCGGCATCGGCCAGGCGTTCACTGCAACGGACGTGCCCGAGGACGCGGTGACGGAGTTGCTGCGCGACGCGGGGTGCATGGCGTAGCGACCAAGGGGTGGGGCGCCGCCCCCATCAGCGGTTGTCTCATGGTCGCGACCCTCCGCCCATTTTATTTCGATGCTCAGCACATCCCGTGCCGTGAGCATTGACGGGCCCTGGGTTCAGATATTCGCATCCAAACCAGCGCGTATCACCCAAAACCACGGCACCAAGTTGCTGCCGGACGCCTCGACGAGTGGATGAATGGGCTTCGCTCCGGTGATCCGCCATGCCCAGCGGCCTGGCGAGAAATCGCCGACCGTATCGATCCGAATCTCGCCGATGTTCGCGTAGATGCCCCACCGATCTACCACCTTGGCCATGCGGACTCCGCTCGGTGTTATGAATTCAGCCCCACACTGGTATGCCCCCGCCAGAACTGCTGTCGCAACGATTTTGCCGCGCGGCACGTTCTGCTTCCAATCGCGATCGTGCAGGGCCTCCGCGATTTCATCGTAGACATCCTGCGTGAAGGGCTTGCCGTGTAGATCCTTGCCAATGGGATGCTTCTGATACTTCGTCGCGTGGGTGGCAATGGTCTGACCGACTTTCAATCCCTTTGACCCCGGACTGTAATTTCGCTTTTCGTACGCTCTGCCATTTGCGGTCAAGCTGGCCCAGGGCTGGCAAAGTGAGAGCGTGGGTAACTTTGTCCCCGCTGGCACTCTTCTCATGTTGTAAATTTCCCCAGGCGGCTGTGTTGCATATTTCCCGTTCGACCCTGGCATGCCTCACGCGTCAAAGCCGATCCACATGCGACCCACCTAAATCCCTCCACCGCCGGCGTAATGCAAACCATCGTCATCGCCAGACCCAAACTTGGTCGCACCCCAAGCGGATCGCCCTGCGGCGCGACCGAGCTGCTCTTGTGGCCAACCCGCCCAGTTCGGATCGTCTGTGACGACATCCAGCAGGACGTTGCTATCCGCCAGGAAGAGGGTCACGTCTCGCGCGGCTCACGCGTCAGCGCCATGATCTCATCGGTGCTCATGCGCGTACCGGCGGAACCGCGCAAGGCGGCGAAGCGACTGCCACGCCGCCGCGTGTGCGCCGTGGCTTTGGTGGCGATGATCCGCTGCCCAACTGGATCGTAGCACCAATCCAGCATCGTTCCGCCGCCGGCGCGGGCGGCATCGCGGATCTCGACAGGGATGGTGACCTGGCCCTTGCTCTGATTCGGGTTGGCATCGGCGACTCATAGTAATACGCAAGTAATACGGCTGGCGTGCCGCCTGTCAAAGCCAATCCATACGTGGTCCATCTCACTCGTCTACCGCCGGTGCGATGCCAACCGCTTTCATCGCCGGCGCCAAACCCACCCGTGCGCCCAGCGGACCGCCCAGCAGCACCACGATTTGTTGACGATGGCCGCCAACTGCGCCGGCAATGGTTCGGTCGCATCCCAATGAAGGACAAGGCGGGCTGCGCACATTTCTGATAGTTAGTATTGATGGCTGTTCGTGTCAAGCTAGAGGCGGAAAGCCCACCGGGATGCCGCACCCCTCAGCGCACATAAACCCGCACTTGGTTCGCGACGATCCCCGGGTCCGAACGCACGCCAAGATGAATGCGTTCCGCCGGCACCCCCAGCGCCATGATCGCCTTCATCACGCCAACCGCATCCTGCTGCGCCTCGCCGGCAGCCTGCACCTGCTGGGCCGGCGCCCCCTTGGCCGGCACCACGGCAAACACGTCGTACTGCACCGCCGCGCTGCGCGCCTCGGCCGCGTGCACCGCATAGCCGAGCATCTCGTGATACTGCGGGTTCGGCTGATCGTAACCGATCGTCACCAGCGGCGCGCGCCGGTCGATCCGCGGCAGCGTCACCGGCACCGCCGTCGCCTCGGGCGCCGGCGCGAACGTCGTCTGGTCGATCAGCTTGCAGCCCGTCAGCGACAGGCCGGCCATCAGCACCATGCCTGCGATCATGCGCGTCCCAACCACTGTTCACCGACCGTTGCGTGCCGGATGTGACTTTGCAGGAAGCGGCGCGCTGGGCAAGATGCCCCCCCCGCGCAGCAGCCACAACCGCGCACCGGCCACCCGCGCGCAGCGACCAGCGCCGCACACCGCCCCGAGGTTCCCCATGCCAGCCCAGACCAACCAGCGGATTGACGGCAAGCGGCTGTGGGACCTGCTGATGTCCATGGCCGAGATCGGCGCCACCCCCAAGGGCGGTGTCCGCCGCCTGACGCTGACCGACGTGGACAAGCGCGGCCGCGACCACTTCCGCGCCCATTGCGAGGCCGCCGGTCTCACCGTCCGCGTCGACGCCATCGGCAACATGTTCGCCCGCCGCCCCGGCCGCGACCCCAGCCGCTTGCCGGTGCTGTTCGGCAGCCACCTCGACAGCCAGCCCTCGGGCGGCAAATTCGACGGCGCACTGGGCGTGCTGGCAGGCCTCGAAGTCATGCGCAGCCTGAACGATCTGGGCATCGTCACCGAGGCCTCCATCGAGTTGGTCAACTGGACCGATGAGGAAGGCAGCCGGTTCGGCCACTCGTTGATGGGCTCCGGCGTCTGGTCAGGCATCTACCCGCTCGACAAGGCCTACGGCCTGACCGACACCGACGGTGTAACGGTCCAGACCGCCCTGAACAGCATCGGCTACAATGGCCCCGAGCCCGCCGCCCCCTTCCCCGCCGACGCCTATTTCGAGCTGCACATCGAGCAAGGCCCGATACTGGAACGGGAGGAAAAACAGATCGGCATCGTCACCGGCGCCCAGGCGCAGGTCTGGTACGACGCCGTCGCCACCGGCCAGGACAGCCACGCCGGCACCACGCCGCCCTCCGCCCGCAAGGACGCGCTGGTCTGCGCCGCCCGCATCATCGACCTGGTGGACCGCATGATGCGCGCCCGCGGCGAGGACGGTCGCGGCACCGTCGGCCAGCTCCACGTGCTGCCCAACAGCCGCAACGTCATCCCCGGCGAGGTCCGTTTCTCCGTCGAGTTCCGCCATCCCGACGAGGCCGAAGTGGACCGCCTCGACGCGCAGTTCCCGCGCGAGGCCGGGTTCATCGCGCGCGACTGCGGCGTGGCGCTGGGACTAACCAAACTCTTCCGCATCCCCGCCCAACCCTTCGACCCGTCCTGCGTCGAACTGGTACGCCAGGGCGCGGCGAAGCTCGGCTACTCAGCCCGGGAAATCGTCTCCGGCGCCGGCCACGACGCGGTCTACGTCGCGCGCCACGTGCCAACCGCGATGATCTTCACCCCCTGCAAGGACGGCCTGTCGCACAACGAAGCCGAAAGCATCCAGCCGGAGGAAGCCGAAGCCGGCTGCCAGGTACTGTTCGAGGCCGTCCTGGCCCGCGCCAATCGCGCGCTGTAGGGCGGGTCTTGTCCCGCCACTTTTGCATCCCCCCACCCACGGCACCTGCGCGGCCCATCCTCACTTCCCGCTCGCCGCCTCATCAAGCGGCCTGGGAGCCGGTTGCGAGTCGTCCAATTTGGCCATCGACCAGCGTAAATCGAGCGGCCGTCTGTCCGCCTTCCCGAGAACGGTGCATGCTTCTCCACCGCGTTGAAACGGGGAGGTTCCGAACATGCCGCACGCTGCCTTGCGCACGATCCTGCCGATCGCCGGCTGGCCCGCGGAACGCGCCGAGACGGTGGAATTCACCGGCGGGACCGACCCCGTCCTGCCGACGCCGTTCCGCATTGGTGTGGCCGGCGCGGCGACCTTGGCCGCGACCGGGCTTGCCGCCGCCGAGTTGTGGGAGATCCGCTCCGGGCGCCGCCAGTCGGTCGCCGTCGATCTGCGCCAAGCCACAGCCTCGCTGCGCAGCGGCCATTACATGAGGGTCGGCGGTGGAGAAATCTCGACCGCGCGCAACACGATTATGGGCGTTTATCCCACCAAGGATGGCCGCTGGAGCTATCTGCATTGCAATTTCCCCAACCATCGCGCCGCCGCACTCAAGGTGCTCGGCGTCGCAGAAGATCGCGAGGCGGTCGCGCGGGCGGTGGCGACCTGGAACGCCGCCGACCTGGAGGAAGCCATCATCGCCGCCAAGGGTGCCGGCGGCATGGTTCGCACGCAGGCTGAATGGGCGCCGCACCCGCAGGCTGTCGCGGTCGCCGCACTGCCGCTGCTGGAGATTGTGCGGATCGCCGACAGCCCACCCCAGGACCTGCCACGCGGCGATCGTCCGCTCTCGGGCGTCCGCGTGCTCGACCTGACGCGGGTGCTTGCCGGCCCAACATGCGCGCGCACGCTCGCGGAGCACGGCGCCGATGTGCTCAAGATCACCGGCGCGCATCTGCCTAATCTCGGCTACCAGGAATTCGACACCGGCCACGGCAAGCTCTCGGCGCATCTCGATCTGCGCGAGCAGCGCGATGTCGACACTCTGCGCGGCCTGGTAGGCGAATCGGATGTTTTCTCGCAGGGCTACCGGCCGGGGACACTCGGTAGTCGCGGCCTGTCGCCCGAGGCACTGGCCGCGATCCGGCCGGGGCTGGTCTATGTGTCGCTCTGCGCCTTTGGCCACACCGGGCCCTGGGCATCGCGTCGCGGCTTCGACACGGTCGTGCAGACGGTCAGCGGCATAACGTCCCGCCAGGCCGAGATCGTGCCAGGTAAGGTCCCGGGACCCCAATTTTATCCGGTCTCCGCGATCGATTATTGCACAGGATATTTGATGGCGTTCGGTGCGATGGTCGCGCTGGCCCGGCGCGTCCGGGAGGGCGGCAGTTGGTTGGTGCGCGTCTCGCTTGCCCAGGTCGGCAAGTGGATTGTTGATCGCGGCGAAGTGCCGGCCGCGGCGCTGCGGGGCGTGCCGGCCGAGTTCGCTCCAGACGAGCTTGAGCGCTGGGCGACGATGACCGAGACACCGGGGGGCCTGCTGCGCCACCTCAAGCCTGTCGTGAAGTTGTCCGAGACGCCGCCTTATTGGGCGCGCCCCTCGGTTCCGCTGGGCTATCACCAGCCGGAATGGCCGCCGCGCGGATCAGCTTGAACGTGATCGGTTCGTTGGTCTTGGAGCCACGCCAACGTGGTCCGAGCCGACGCATCGCACCAATTGCGATCGCCCCACGACGGAAGCTTCATTCGGCGACGCCGGTATGATAGGGGTCGCCCGACGGACACAGCCTCACGCAAAGGGCCAGCGACCCACAGCACCACCCTCTCTCCGCCGATTGCAGAGCATGAGATCGTGCGTGTGAGGCGCAGCGTCGAGGCTGAATGTTACAGCATTCCTAAGGACACCTCCGGCACCGTTGTTGCGGTCTTTGGCCACGGTGTGGCGTATGCCGTTGAGATTGCCGATCTGCCGGGTGGCCCGGAGGTCGTGACCCTGCAGTCCGAGCAGATCGAACGCAGCCACTGAGGCAGGGCGGCATGTCCGGCAGGACGCCGCGACGCATGCCGAACGCGGCCGGGGCCGTTGTCGAAGAGCGCCGCATTCGTGAATATCTGCTCGACCTGGAGCATGCGGCGGGAGGACCGAAGGCAAGGTTCTTCATTGCCCGCGGGTTCGCATCAGGCGCATGGAATCTGCTGTAAGCCGCTCTGATCACCCAGGGCCGGGTGAATACGGCAACCAGAAGTGTAGAAACAGCGTGGGGCACACGCTACACGGTAGAGTGCAATTGTCCGACCCCGGATGGACGCAATCCGTGCATCCGGACAGTATGGCAAATGGAGGAGAACACCCCCAGTCTACTGACAGCGATCCCGCTATAAAACCGCGCCAACGCAGTCCGAGCGGAGCCCGACAAGGACCTTCTCCCTCATAACGCGGCCGAGAGTATCAGGCCCAAACAAGCCGAAGCCGGCCACCACGTGCTGATCGAGGCAGTGCTGGTGCGAACGATCCGAGCATTGTGAAGGAATCGGGCCGGCTCGCCGCCGTCCCTCCCCGCAACCCTACCGATTCATCATCACCGGCAGCGACGAATTCTCCAGCACGTGCCGCGTCACGCCACCCAGAATCAACTGCCGCAGTCTCGAATGCGAATACGCCCCCATCGCCAGCAGATCGCAGCCGAAGTCGCGTGCCGCCGCCAGCAACCCGGCGCCGACCACTCCATTGATCGACTTGAACATCACGATATCCGCATGCACTCCATGCAGAGCGAGGTAAGCCGCCAGTTCCGGCGCCGCCGGACCGCGCCGCTGATACCCATCCGCCGACAGGATGCGAACCGCGTCCGCGCGTTGCAGCCAGGGCAGCGCCGCCAGCACGGCCGAAGCGGACTCGGCGGTCCCGTTCCAGCCCAGGCACACCCGCGTGGCGACAGCGGCCGGGGCGGTCCGCGGCGAGATCATCACCGGCCGCCCAGAATCGAACAGCACGGCGTGCAGCGCGTCGGACGACGAAACGTCCTCGCCGGCATCGGGATGCGGCACCACGGTCACATCCGCCAGCCGGGCCTGCTGCGCCACCAGGTCCTCCTCACGCCCGGTCACCGCGGCGAAGCTCGCCGTGGCGCAGTCGGCGTCGGGGCGTGCCTCCGACACGATCACCTCGTGCTGCGCCACGAAGCGGTCGAACATCGAGCGCACCGCGTGGGCGCGTTCGCTCGACTCCTTTTCGGTGGCCGACATCATTTCCTCGATCATCGCCCCCGACAGACCCTCGCCGGCCAGTGGCGCCACATCGCGGCTGTCGACGCGCACATGCAGCGCAGTCACATGCGCGTTCCACGAACGGGCGATCATCAGCGCGGTCGACAATGCGGCTTCGCCGACGGCGGTGCCAGTCAGCGGCAGCAGCAGCTTGCGGATGGCCATGGATTGGTACTCCTCCCGTGCGGGTCTGGATTGCGTTTCTAGCACGCCTCCTATTGGATGTGCGACCCAAAGCGAGTGTGCATCGCTTGTCGCGTTTGTGACAACGCCTTGATGCCACCGAATGTGGCACTATCGCCGGCGTCGCCTTCGCCGGTGGCGCCATCGCCGGCATCGATCGTCACCCAGTTTCCGCCGCCGCGATCATGGCGGGCCATCGCATCCAACACCGCGACCGTGGCGTCGGAGGCATCCCCGGTCCGGCTGGCAAGCCGCGCCTTCAGCCGGTCGCACGGCGCGGTCAGCCACAACCCGAGAAACGGCACGCCGGCACGCGTCGCGGCCTGCTCAACCGCGGCCCGTTGCGTCGGCCGAAGAAACATGGCGTCCGCGATCACGGCATGCCCGCCGCCCGCAACGACGGCCACCGAGGCAGCAAGCTCGGCAAACACCGCGTCACTGGCAGCCGGGCTGTAGGCGCTTTCGGGCAGCCGCTGCTCCGGCGCCACACCGTGCTGGCGTTTGCGGATCTCGTCGCTGCGCAGCACCAGCGCCCCCGGCGCGGCGCCCAGACTCGGCGACAACGCGCGGGCCAGGGTGGATTTCCCAGTCCCCGGCAGGCCGCCGATCGCCATCACGACCGCCGCCGCGGGCGCCAGATACGCGAACGCCCGATCCAGATAGGCGACCCCAACGTCCCGGTTGCCGCGACTCGCCTCGACCTGCGCGCGAATCATTGCGCGCATCGACAGGAAGACCGGCAGCCCGCCTGTCAGCGCGGCATCACCGGTGCGCGCCACGTAGCGATTGAGCACGCGATTCGCTGCCCCACGCCCAACGCGATGATCGAGGTCCATCAACAGGAACGCCAGGTCATAACCAAGGTCGATTGTTGCCATCGCCTCGTCGAACTCGATCGCATCGAATGGCACCGGCGTCCCCTGCCACAGACAGAGGTTCCCCAGGTGCAGATCACCGTGCGCACGACGCACGAGGCCACCGGCCGCGCGTGCGGCGAGGCACGGCGCGATCCGCTCGATCGCCGCCAGCTCGCCGTACAGCCAGGCTTCGATCCGCGCCTCGGGCAGACCCGCGTCGCGCGCCGCCTTGGCGTTGCCGCGCGCGACGTGGCGCATCGCGGCAACCGGATCGATCCCGGCGACCGGCGGCAATCCCCGGTGATACCCCGCGACCGTGTCCGCCAACGCATCCAGCAACACAGGCGTCAGCCCTTGTCGTGCCGCGATGGCATCCAGGAAGTCCGCCGCCGGGACCGAGGCCATCCGCAGCACCCAGTCCACAGCCTCCGATTCCGCGGCCTTCGGCTCGGACCGCAGCGCGTCGCCCCCGGGTTCCTGCGCATCGGCAAGTGTGAGAGCGCCGTCCGGCCCCCGCACCACCGGCACCACGTCACGATACAGCCCGGGCGCCGCCTTGCGATTGACCTCCAGCTCGCGCAGCAGATAGCGATGCCGAGCCTCCACCGCGGTAAAGTCCAGAAACGACAGGCGCACCGCCTTCTTCAGTTTCCAGACCGTGTCGCCGCCGATGAACACCGCCGAGATATGCGTCTCGGCCGGATCCCGCCCGGCCAGCCCGCGCAGAAACGCGGCGGTCTCTTGCTGCTCGTCCGGGATGCTCACCCGGGAATGCTCGCCCGGGGGTACTTCACAAGGTTACGGGAACAGCTTGCCAACGGTCCAACCGCCGCCGGCCTGCGCACGCATGCCGGGGTCACGCGTATACGTGGTCCGGTCATGCAATCGGAACGGCATGTTCTGCCAGAACTCGAAATATTCGGGGATCACCCGATAGCCCGACCAGTAGGGCGGGCGCGGGATATCCTCCCCCGGATATTCCTCCTCGTAGTCGGCCAGGCGCTGCTCCAGCTCCGCCCGCTCGCCCAGCGGGCGGGACTGCGCCGACGCCCATGCACCCAGCCGCGAGACGCGCGCGCGGCTGGCGAAATACGCATCCGATTCGGCATCGGTGACGTGCTCCGCCACGCCCTCGATGCGGATCTGCCGGGCCAGCACCTTCCAGTGGAACAGCAGGCAGATGCGCGGGTTGGCCGCCAGTTCGTCGGCCTTGCGACTTTCCTTGTTGGTGTAGAACACGAAACCGCGGTCATCAGCGCCCTTCAACAGGACGGTCCGCGCCGAGGGCCGGCCAGTCGGCGTCGCCGTCACCACCGTCATCGCGTTCGGTTCAATCGGTTCGTTCTCGATCGCCTCCACCATCCAGGCGTGGAACCTGGCAAACGGGTCAGTATCTTCCGGGCGCGGATCGGCCATAGGCGGCTCCTGTAAACTGGCGCACATTGCAGCCTCAGCCAGGGAGCGCCAAGCCCAAGGCGCGCCACGCCCAAGGCGAACCACGCAGAGATCGCCGCCCCCTTGCCCCGCCGCGCGTGGCTGTGCGACGAGTTTGAAACCATACGGCCAGAACGAAGCCGAGGACCAATATGCTTGACATTGTCCCAACCAACGGCACCCTGATGCGCGGCAAGCGCGGCCTGATCATGGGCGTGGCGAATGACCGCTCGCTGGGCTGGGGTATCGCCGCCGCCTGCGCCGCCCAAGGCGCGGAGCTCGCCTTCACCTTCCAGGGGGAGGCGCTGGAGAAGCGCGTGCGCCCGCTGGCCGCCTCGGTCGGCACCGACCTGGTGTATCCCTGCGACGTGACTGACGAGGCCAGCATCGACGCCACATTCGACAGCCTGAAGCAGCAATGGGGCCAGCTCGACTTCCTGGTCCACGCCATCGCCTACGCCGACAAGCAGTATCTGCGCGGCCGCTACCTCGACACGCCGCGCGCCGCCTTCCTGCAGGCGTTGGACATCTCCTGCTATTCGTTCGTCTCGGTCAGCCAGCGGGCGGTGCCGATGATGACGGCCGGCGGCAGCCTACTGACGCTGACCTATCTCGGCGCCGAAAGCTGGACGCCGCACTACAACGTCATGGGCGTGGCGAAGGCGGCGCTGGAGGCGTCAGTGCGCTATCTGGCCGCGGATCTCGGCGGCGTCGGCATCCGCGTGAACGCCATCAGCTCCGGGCCGATCAAGACGCTGGCCGCCAACGGGATCGGCGACTTCCGTTATATCCTGCGCTGGAACCAGCTCAATTCGCCGATGCAAAGGAACGTGACGATCGAGGAGGTCGGCGGCGCCGGCGTCTACCTGCTGTCCGATCTCGCCGCGGCGGTGACCGGCGAGGTGCATCACGTGGATTGCGGCTACCACATTGTCGGAATGAAGAACCCGGCGGCCCCGGACATCGCCATCGTCGAGGCCAACGGATGATGGCACCACGATTCTCCCCCTCCCCTTGTGGGAGGGGGTTGGGGGGAGGGGTTGGGGTTGCATCGAAGCTTCCAGCGCCCCGACCCCTCCCCCCAGCCCCCTCCCACAGGGGGAGAATCGCCCCCACCCCCGCCCTTACCGCCATGGCCGGTAGGCTTTGACGGACACATCCGCGGAAACCAGACGCACCCTCCCGCCATGTCGCACAACACCTTCGGCCACCTGTTCCGCGTCACCACCTGGGGCGAGAGCCACGGCCCCGCGATCGGCTGCATCGTCGACGGCTGCCCCCCGCGCCTGACGCTGAGCGAAACCGACATCCAACCATGGCTCGACCGCCGCCGCCCTGGCCAAAGCAAGTACACCACGCAACGCCGGGAACCCGACCAGGTCCGCATCCTGTCAGGCATATTCGAGGGCCTGACCACCGGCACTCCAATCGGGCTCCAGATCGACAACGTCGACCAGCGCTCGCGCGACTATTCCGACATCGCCGCAAAATTCCGCCCCGGCCACGCCGACCTGACCTACGAGCTGAAATACGGCATCCGAGACTACCGAGGCGGCGGCCGGTCCTCGGCGCGTGAGACAGCCAGCCGCGTCGCCGCCGGCGGCGTCGCGCGCAAGGTTCTGGGACCGGGCGTGCGCGTCCGCGGCGCCCTGGTCCAAATCGGCCCACACCGCATCGACCGCGCGCGCTGGGATTGGGACCAGGTGGACAACAACCCGTTCTTCTGTCCCGACCCGATCATGGCGCAGACATGGGAGGAATACCTGTCCGCGGTGCGCAAGGCCGGCTCCTCCGCTGGCGCGGTGATCGAGGTGATCGCCGAGGGCGCGCCACCCGGGCTCGGCGCCCCGATCTACGGCAAGCTCGACGCCGACCTTGCCGCCGCACTGATGTCGATCAACGCCGTAAAGGGGGTGGAGATCGGTGCCGGGTTCGCCGCCGCCGCGTTGACCGGGGAAGCAAATGCCGACGAAATGCGCATGCACAACGGCGAAGTAACGTTCCAGGCGAATAACGCCGGCGGCATCCTGGGCGGCATCTCTACCGGTCAGCCGATCGTCGCGCGGTTCGCGGTGAAGCCGACCAGTTCGATCCTGACGCCGCGCGCGACGGTGGACCGCGCCGGCCAGGATACCGAGATCACCACCAAGGGCCGCCATGACCCGTGCGTCGGCATTCGCGCGGTGCCGGTGGGCGAGGCCATGCTGGCCTGCGTGCTGGCCGATCATCTGTTACGCCACCGGGCGCAAAACCCGGACGCACCGGAGGCCGCGCGGCTGCCGCGGAATTGAGCACACACCGCGCCGGCTCGCCTTTTTTTACCTCGCCCTCTGGGAGGGTCGATACGGCCCGTACCCGGGCGCCTTCCCCGCGCGCGGCACGACAAAGCACGGGTGACGTGCTAGACATGCCTCGTCGTGTGAGATGAACAACCGTGTTTCCAACGACCCGATCCTGACCCGCTTCAGAGCGGCCCTCGCGGAAACCTATGGTGACCGCCTGGAGCGTGCTGTGCTGTTTGGCTCGCGCGCGCGGCGACGAACGACCCGATTCTGACTACGATGTCGCTGTCTTTATCCGCGAGCCTGATCGATCGTTTCATGAGGTGATTCGCCTCGCCGATCTCGGCACGGATATTCTGATGGATACCGGTGCGGTGATCTCGGCCCAGCCGTTTCGGGCCGGCGCTTACAACGAGCCTGTGCCGCTGATGCAGAATATTCAGCGCGAGGGCCTGGATTTGTGAGCGAAGCCGCACGCCATATCGTCAAGGCGCGCGAGAGCATTGGTTTCGCCCGGTACGCGCTGGCCGGCGAGCACACTGAATAGGCAAGGCGCAGCGCCTACATGACGGCCTACCACGCAGCCTTGGCGTTCGTCATCGCGCGCACCGGAAAATCCCCCAGGACACATAGCGGCGCGCGCAGCGAGTTTGCGCGCCTCGCACGCGACGAACCCCGTATCAGCCGGGAACAGGTATCGCTTCTCGGTTGGAGCTACGAATTAAAGAACGTTGCCGACTATCAACAGGAGGCGACGGTGTCCCCAACCGAGGCTGAACGGGCGATCGAGGAGGCTTCGCAATTGATCGAGAAGTTCGCAACGTTGATTGGATCAACTTGAGGCCGACACCGACAGGTTGACGGTGCCGGGATCGCGGACCGACCAAGGTTCAGGCACACCATCCGCCCTCTCGCTCCCACGCCCATCCCTGCTCGCCGCCGCCCCCCCAACGCCTGCACCACCACCCCTTCGCGGTGAAGGACCAGGAGGCCAACCGCCACTTCATCGAGGACATCCTCGGCACCTCCTCGTCGCCACCTGGTGCGAGTGCAGCTTCCGCCCGGAACTTGGCCGCCACGTGGATTTCTGTCACATCTTCTTCGAAATCGGCGACGGTGGAGCATTGGCCTTCTTCCAAGATGCTGGCCTGCGTGCTGGCGGATCATTTGTTACGGCATCGGGCGCAGAACCCGGACGCGCCGGAGACGGCATCTTGCCGCGAAGCTAGGTGCGGGTGCCGGTACTGCCGAAGCCGCCTGTACTGCGCACCGTATCATCCAGGCTGTCGACCTCCCGCCACGCAGCCCGAACCACCGGCGCAACAACCGCCTGGGCGATGCGCATGCCGCGCTCGACCGTGAACGGCGCATCCCCGGCATTCAGCACGATCACCTGCACCTCGCCGCGATAATCCTCGTCGATCGTTCCGGGGCTGTTCGGCAACACGATACCATTACGCAACGCCAATCCGGAACGCGGGCGCACCTGCATCTCGAAGCCTGGCGGCAAGGCGATGGCAAGCCCGGTCGGGATCAGCGCGCGCTTGCCAGGATCGATGGTGACCGGTGCATCGACGGCGGCCAGCAGATCCATACCCGCGGCGCCGGTCGTGGCGTACCCAGGCAACGGCAGCCCCTCGCCGTGCGGCAGCCGCCGCACCTGGATCACCACGCTCATCCGCCCTCCGTTCGGTACCGGATCAATCCAGATCCAGCACCATCATCTCCTCGTCCACGAACTCGCCGTCCACCAGCAGACCGCGCGGCTCGATGCCAAACGTGCGGAACCCCATGCGTTCGTAGATACGCCGCGCTCCCTCGTTCCCAACCGCCACGGTCAGCGTAACAAAACACAACCCTGCCTCGCGCGCCGCCGCGATCGCCGCGTCGACCAGACCGGCCGCCAGCCCAAGCCCACGAAACGCCTGATCGACATAGACGGTGTAGATGAACCCCTTGTGCCGCGTCTTCACCCTCGGGTCCACCAGCAGCCCGGCGATGCCAACCAGGCGATCGCCGACAAACCCGCCCAGCACAAGCCCCGGTGCGACCGGCCAACGCGCGCCCATGGCCTCCAGCGAGTACTCGACCTCCTCCTCATAGGCGCTGCCATACGCGCCCGGATGCAGCCGCAGCGCATCCAGCCGCACCACGCGAAAAACCGGAAGGTCCGCCAAGGTCAACGGACGAACCACCCAGGGCACATCCTTGTTCATGCCAACGCCGCCGCGATGCGTGCCGCCAACCGCCGCGCCACCTCGTCTTTCGCCAGCCGAGGCCAGTCCTCCACACCGTCGGCGGTGATCAGGTGCACGGCGTTCTCCACCCCTCCCATGATGCCGGTCTCCGGGGACACATCGTTCGCGACGATCCAGTCGCAGCCCTTGCGCGCGCGCTTCGCCTGCGCGTTCGCCATCAGATCATCCGTCTCCGCCGCGAAGCCGACCACCAGGCGCGGCCGGCGCGGCCCGGGCGCCGACAGCGTGGCGAGGATGTCGGGATTGGGCACCAGTTCCAGCGTCGGCGGCGCGGCACCCGGCACTTTCTTGATCTTGCCCGACGCCGCACTGGCGACGCGCCAATCAGCCACGGCGGCGGCACACACTGCGATCTCGGCGGGCAGCGCCTCCTGGCACGCCGCCAGCATCTGCTGCGCCGATTCGATATGGCGCACCGTGACGCCGACCGGATCGGGCACCTCGACCGGTCCGCTGACCAGCGTCACCCGCGCACCCAAGCCGGCAAGCGCCGTGGCAATCGCGTGCCCCTGCCGGCCCGACGAACGGTTGGCGATATAGCGCACCGGGTCGATCGGCTCATGCGTCGGCCCGCTGGTGACGACAGCGTGCTTGCCCGCAAGCGAACGCGCTGGCGCCAGCATCGCCTCGATCGCCGCGGCGATGGCATGCGGCTCCGACATCCGCCCAGGGCCATATTCGTTGCAGGCCATGGCGCCCTCTTCCGGCCCGACCACCTGAACACCGCGCGACGCCAGCAACGCCATGTTGGCCTGAGTCGCGGCATGCAGCCACATGCGCACGTTCATCGCCGGCGCCGCCAGCACGGCCTTGTCGGTCGCCAGCAGCAGCGTCGTCGCCAGATCATCGCCGATCCCGGCGGCCATCTTCGCCAGGATGTTGGCGGTCGCCGGCGCCACGACGACAAGGTCCGCGCTGCGCGACAGCTCGATATGGCCCATCTCGCTCTCGTCGGTCAGCGAGAACAGGTCACCGTAGACCTTGGTCTCGGTCAGCGCCTGCAATGTCAGCGCCGTAACGAACTGCGCGCCGGACTGCGTCAGCACGCAGGTCACACCGCAGTCGCGGCCGCGCAACAGGCGGATCAGCTCGGGGATCTTGAACGCCGCGATGCCGCCCGGAACGATCAACAGCACACGCTTGCCGGAAAGATTGCTCATGATTCGCCCGCCTGAGTGAAGTCAGCACGCGCTCTCGACGTCATGCCGGGCCCGGGGGTCCGGCACGACGGATAGCGAACAACCCCCATCACAACCGCCACCCCGAATGAATTGCCGCTATCCCACCCGACAGATTCCGCACACCCACCCGCGCGAACCCCGCCGCCTGCATCATCCCGGCAAGCCGCTCCTGGTCCGGAAACGTCCGAATGCTCTCCGCCAGGTACCGATAGCTATCTGCGTCGCGCGCAACAAGCTGCCCCAGCCGCGGCAGCACCCGAAACGACCATGCATCATACACCGGCATCAACACAGCCACCCGCACGCGGCTGAACTCCAGGCAGAAAAATCGCCCGCCCGGCTTCAGCACGCGCCGCGCCTCGCGCAACACCGCGTCCTTGTCGGTGCAATTGCGCAGCCCAAAGGCGATCGACACGCGATCGAACGCGCCATCGGGCAGTGGCAAGTGCTCGGCGTCCGCCACCAGGAAGTCCACGCCGGCAACGCACCCGCGATCCAGCGCGCGATCCCGCGCGACCTCCAGCATGGCGGGGTTGATGTCGCTCAGCAGTACGTTGCCGCCACCCAACCGCTGCCACCCCAGGCTGATATCACCAGTCCCGCCGGCCAGGTCCAGTAGCGTGCGGCCTGGCCGAGGATCAAGCGCCGTCAGCAGGATGCGCTTCCACACCCGATGAACGCCCAGCGACATCAGGTCATTCATCAAGTCGTACCGCGGCGCCACGCTGTCGAACACCGCCCGCACCATCCCGGCCTTGGCCGCGGCCGGCACCTGACGGAAGCCAAAGTCGGTCGTGCCCAGATTGTCGCTCATGGGACGCAGGTATAGCCTGCCCCCCGCCCATGCCGGAACTCCCCGAGGTCGAGACCGTGATGCGCGGCCTGCGGGCACAGCTCGAAGGCCGCCGGATCGTGCGCGCAGCGACGCACCGCCTGGATCTGCGCTGGCCGCTGCCCCTCGGCCTCGCCCGCCGGCTGACCGGGGCGCGGGTGCTGGGGTTCCGCCGGCGCGGCAAATACATCCTGATGCGGCTGGATGGCGGCGACAGCTTGCTGCTGCATCTGGGGATGTCCGGCCGCATGCTGATCGAGCGCGCCGGCCGCAACGACGTCACGCTGCACGAGCACCTGGTGCTAGAGACTGATGAGGGCTGGCGCGTCGGCTTCGTCGATCCGCGCCGGTTCGGCTCGGTCGATCTGGTGCCGACTGAGCAGGAGGACACGCACCGCTTGCTGGCGGACCTCGGGCCGGAGCCGCTGGATGCGGCGTTCAGCCTCGCCAGCCTGTCCCAATCGCTTGCCGGCAAACGCACCCCAGTCAAGGCCGCGCTGCTGGACCAGAAGATCGTTGCCGGCCTGGGCAACATCTATGTCTGCGAAGCGCTGTTCCGTGCCGCGATCAGTCCGCAGCGCTCGGCGCACACTATTCCCGGCGCGCGCGCCACGCGGCTGTTGCCGGCGATCAAGGACACGCTGACGGAAGCGATCGCCGCGGGCGGATCCAGCCTGCGCGATTATGTGCAGCCCGACGGCGAACTGGGCTATTTCCAGCACGCCTGGAAGGTCTACGGCCACGAGGCGGAACCCTGCGAGCGCTGCCCAGGCAAGCCGATATGCCAGGGGATAAAACGCATTGTGCAGTCCGGCCGCAGCACGTTCTACTGCCCGCGCATGCAGCGGTAGTCTGGCGCCGTCGCGTATACCTCGCCCGCGCTTGCGGGAGAGGTCGAGGCGCGAAGCGACGAGGGTGAGGGTCGCGCCGCGCGCCACGACCCTCACCCGTCTCGCTCCGCTCGCCGACCTCTCCCGCGAAGAGCGGGAGAGGTGTACGATCAACCTCTCAGCAATGGAGACAGAAGATGGCCACCTACGAGACCATCCTGGTCGAGACCCACGGCAAGGTCGGCTTGATCCGCTTCAATCGGCCCCAGGCGCTGAACGCGCTGTGCGACCAGATGATGGGTGAGATCGGCACACAACTGCTCGCCTTCGACGCCGACCCGGCAATCGGCGCCGTTATCCTGACCGGCAGCGAAAAGGCGTTCGCCGCCGGCGCCGACATCAAGGAGATGCAGGGCCGAACCTACCCCGCCGCCTACCAGGAGGACTTCATCAGCCGATGGGAAACCATCCTGCAGGTGAAGACCCCCGTGATCGCCGCGGTCGCCGGCTTCGCGCTGGGCGGCGGCTGCGAACTGGCGATGATGTGCGACATGATCCTCGCCGCCGACACCGCGAAGTTCGGTCAGCCGGAGATCAACCTGGGCATCTTCCCCGGCTCCGGCGGCACGCAGCGGCTGACCCGCGCGGTGGGCAAGTCGAAAGCGATGGACATGATCCTGACCGCGCGCATGCTGGACGCGACGGAGGCCGAGCGCGCCAATCTCGTTTCGCGGGTGTTTCCAGCCGATCAGCTTGTCGCGGAGGCAATCAAGATCGGCGAGCGGATCGCGTCGCTGTCACCCATCGCCGTGTCGATGGCGAAACAGGCGGTGAACCGCGCATTCGAGACAACGTTGACCGAGGGTGTGCGCTACGAGCGCGCGTTGTTCCTGTCGCTGTTCGGCACACCCGATCAGCGCGAGGGCATGTCGGCGTTCGTGGAAAAGCGCAAGCCGGTGTTCGGGAAAGGGTAAGGTTGCACGCGAGTACACCTCTCCCGCCTCTTCGCGGGCTTGGGCCGCGAAGAGCGGACCAGGGTCGCGGAGCACTTGCGACGCGGGTAAGGGTCTTGCCGCGCGTACGACCCTCACCCGCGGCGCTTCGCGCCTCGAGCTTGGTCCGCTCTTCGCGGCCCAAGCCCGCGAAGAGCGGGAGAGGTGTACTGCGATCGCAACGACCGCCACCTACAACAAATCGCCCACCGCCTCGCGATAGCGCTTCGCGGCGGCCAAATGATCCGCCACCGTATGCCCCGCGATCCGATGGTGATGCCGGCGATTGAACGTCGTGGTCAGACAAATATGCGACGCACCGGCCGCCTTCCAGAACGCGGTCTCCTTGCGCCAGTCCGCCTCGCTGCCAGCCCCACACGAGGTCCACACCTCGATGCCGACCGCGGTCGGATCGCGACCCTCCGCCCGCGTCATCGCACGTAACGTTTCAAAAACATCCAACGCGCTCTGGTCCGGCGGAAACGCATTCGGCATCCAGCCATCGCCGTATTTGGCAATACGCTTCAGCGTCTGCTCGTGGTGCCCACCGAACCACACCGGCACACGGCCGGACGTCGGGCGCGGATTGATCCCGGCATCGTCGATCGTGTGCCAACGTCCCTTGAACGTCACGTGCGGCCGCGCCCACAGCGCCTGCATGACCTGGATTTGCTCGGCGGAGCGGCGGCCGCGGTTGTGGAAATCCTCGTTCAGGCCGATGAACTCGACCTCGTTCCAACCGACACCGATCCCCAGGCGGAAGTTTCCCCCGCACAGCACATCCAGGCACGCCGCCTGTTTCGCCACAAGCACGGTCTGCCGCTGCGGCAGGATCAACACACCGGTGGAAAAACCAAGCTTCGACGTGCAGCCGGCAAGAAAGCCAAACAGCACGAACGGATCATGGAACAGATCAGCCGAGGTGTTGCGACTCAGGTCCCAATCCGGCCGGCTGGCCGCGTTCACGCCCAGCACATGGTCCGGCGCTTCCAGGAAGTGGATGCCCAGGGCTTCAAGCCCCTGCGCGTAGTCGCGCACCACCGCCGGATCGCCACCGACATCGCCAAGCGGCAACAATGTGCCCAATTGCATGATCTCTCCCCTTCGCACTGCCTGTTCCAACCCAGCCTACACCATGGCGGCGTTTTGCGGCAGGCTGGCCGGACCTGCGTATCGCGAACCAACACGGGGGGAAACGTCATGGGCAAGCTGACCGGCAAGGTGGCGATCGTTACCGGAGCCTCGCGCGGCATCGGGCATGAGATCGCCAAATTGTTCGCAGCGGAAGGCGCGAAAGTCGTGTGCGCGGCTCGAACGTTGAACGAGGGCGACCATCGGCTGCTGTCCGGATCGCTGGCGGGCACCGTCGCGGCGATCCACCAGGCAGGCGGCGAGGCGATGCCGGTGACCGCCGACGTATCCTCCGAAACCGACTGCCTCGCGCTGGTGGAAACCGCGCGTGCCGCCTACGGACCGATCGACATCCTGGTGAACAACGCAGCACTCACCTACTACATTCCAACGGCGGAGTATCCGACCAATCGCTGGATGCGTTCCTTCGCGGTGAACGTGCATGGCCCGTTCATGATGTCGAAGGCGGTACTGCCCGACATGATCGCGCGGCGGGCCGGGGCGATCGTGAACATCAGTTCGGGGTCGGCGATCGGGCCGGGACGTGGACCCTATGAAGACAAGGCGGTGCGCGGCGGCGTGCTGTATGGCGCGTGCAAGGCGGCGCTGGAGCGCTTCACCCAGGGGCTGGCGCAGGAGATGGCGCAATACAGCGGCATCACCGTCGCGGCCGTGTCGCCGTCACGCGTGGTGCCGACACCGGGCACGGTGCACCACAAGCTGGTCAGCGGCATAGACGACCCGCGCGGCGAGCCGCCGATCCTGATGGCGCGCGCCGCCTTGCTGCTGGCGAGCGAACCGGCATCGACTGTGAACGGACGGGTGACCTACAGCCAGCAGATCCTGAAAGAGTACGGTTGGATCACCGAGGCGCACGGCCGCGGCGTCGATACCCCCGGTTCGGGTTATTCGCAGATGTAATGGCGGCTGCAGACGAAGGGGCGCGGCCTAGGAACTTATCGGCTGCCTAAGCCGCCAACTCCATCGCCGGCGGCACCAGCGGGCTGTCCGCGTCGTACCGCCCCCCCGCCCGCAACGCGAACTCCGGACTGATCATCTCGCTCGCCACCACCACTTCCCCGCTATTGTCGCGCAGCTCGAACCGCCCATGCCGCAGCTTCAGCACGGAAACATCCGCCTCGCGCCCCACCTGCAACGATCCAAGGCTATCCTCCAGCTTCAGCATCTTCGCCGGATGGCTGGTCACCATCGCCACGATCTCAGGCAGCGTCACGCCCAGGGTCAGCAGCTCCGTCATCGCGTGCGTCAGGTTGAACGGCGCCACACCTGCGAACGGATTTTCGGCGCGCTCCGCCGCATCCCCCACGCCTGGCACCCGCACATTGTAGCCGTGCATGTCGGCCCCCAACGTGGTCGGCCGCAGCCCCGCCTCGATCACCTTGCGCGCCATCGAGAAGCTGAAATGCGACCCGTGCCCGACATCCACCGTCACGCCGCGCTCCAACGCCGCCCAGACCACCGGATGCACCTCGCCGGTTTCTTCCGAAATGAATCCACCGGGATGCCGGGTGAACGGATGCGCCAGCACGTCGCCCGGCTCCATCAGCGGCATCAACGCGCGCACCACCTCATCGGCATCGACCGTCGCGCCGTCCTTCACCGGCCACAACTGCCCGAGATGGATGTACAGCGGGATCCCCGCCTGCCGGGAAATCTCCTTGCCCAGCTTGATAACTTCCAGCCCCCAGCGCGAAGCGCCGCCGATCTCGGCATGCGCCTTGATCCCTCGCACCAAGTCGGCATTCTCGCGCGCCACCTTCGCGGTCGCCCGCACGTTAAGCTGTCCCGGGCCATACAGTTCCGGATACAGATGCCCCTCCAGCCCGCCCACCAGATAGGCGGAAATGAAGCACAGCACGCGCGTCGAGGCAGGCTCGGCGATAAAGTGCCGAAACCCACCCAGCGTCATGCAGCTCGGCCCGCCCTGATCGACCACGGTGGTCACACCCGAACGCACGCCCACCAGGTCCGGCTGCAACCCGAACCGCCCGGTGACATGCTGGTAGACATGCGCGTGAGTATCGATCATCCCGGCAATCACCAGTTTTCCGCCGACATCGATCACTCGCGTCGCGGCCTCCGGCGGAATTCCCGCCTCGATCGCCGCGATCTTCGAGCCGCTGACAGCAACATCGGCAATACCGTCACGACCCGTCGCCGGATCGATCACCCGGCCGCCACGCAGCAGGATATCGAAGTGCTGGTCCATTGGTGCCTCTCCGTTTGCCGCCAGCCCAAACCGTCAGCACACTGACGTTCGCCACTGGGACGATTGCCGAGCGGGGCGATCCCCGCTGGAACAAACGTCAACTGGCGCAGGCATTGCAAGACTTTGCAACATCAGGGCCGAAGGGAGCAATGCATGGCGGAGATCGGGGCGCAGACCGGCAGCGGCATCGGCCAGAGCGTGCCGCGCAAGGAGGACGACCGCTACCTGCGCGGCCACGGCGAGTTCATCGCCGACATCCGCCTGGCGGGCATGCGGGACCTCGCCTTCGTGCGCAGCCCGCTGGCGCATGCACGCATCCGCGGCATCCACCTGCCCGCTGACGCCAGGGAACGCATCTTCACCGCGGCGGACCTCGACGTTCGCCCGATGCAGGTCGTTTCCAACCTGCCCGGCTTCAAAATCTCCGACCAGCCCATCCTCGCGCACGACAAGGTGCGCCATGTCGGCGAACCGATCGCGGTCTGCGTCGCCGCCACCCGCGCCGAGGCCGAAGACCTTGCCGCCGCCGTCACCATCGACTTCGAGGAACTTCCCGCGGTCGTCGACATGCTCGCAGCCCGTCGCGCCGGCGCCCCGCTGGTGCACGAGCACTGGGGCGACAACGTTTTCCTGGAAACCGTGGTCGAGGACGACCTGACCGCCATCCGCGCCGACGCGGCGATCGTCATACACCACAGCTTCCGCACCGCGCGGCAATGCATGTCGCCGCTGGAAGGCCGCGGCGTGGTCGCGGTCTGGGACCGCCGGCTGGAACAGTTGCTGGTCTACAGCTCCGCGCAACTGGTGCACATCGTCCGCACCGGGTTGGCCGAATGCCTTGGTCTCGACGAAGGCCGGGTCCGCATCGTCGCGCCCGATGTCGGCGGCGGCTTCGGCTACAAGGGCATTCTGCTCGCCGAGGAAGTGGTCGTCGGCTGGCTGGCCCGCCGCCTCGGCCATCCGGTGCGCTGGATAGAGGACCGCCGCGAACAACTCACCGGCAACGCCAACTGCCGCGAGCACCAATACGAGGTCACCGCCTACGCAACGTCCGACGGCCGCCTGTTGGCGATCGACGCCGAGGCCACGGTCGATGCAGGCGCATACTCCGCTTATCCGTTCTCCGCCTGCCTGGAGGCCGCGCAGGTCGCCTCAATCCTGCCCGGCCCCTACATCATGGATGCCTATCGCTGCCGCACCTGGTCGGCGGCCACCAACAAGCCGCCGATCCTGCCCTATCGCGGCGTCGCCCGCGCGGGCGTCTGTTTCGTCATGGAATTGATGATCGACGCCATCGCCCGCGAGGCCAAGCTGGAACCCCACGAGGTCCGGCTGCGCAACCTGGTGCCACCGGAATCGATGCCGTTCGACAACATCACCAGGAAACATTTCGACAGCGGCGACTACCCCGAATGCCTGCGCCGCGTCGTCGCCGCCATCGACCTGCTCGCGATCCGCGCCCGCCAGGCAACCGAGACCGGACCGATCCGCACCGGCGTCGGCCTGTCGATCTTCTGCGAGCAGGGGGCGCACGGCACCTCGGTCTACGCCGGCTGGGGCATCCCGATGATCCCGGGCTTCGAGCAGGCGGTCGCACGCATGACCCCCGACGGCGGGCTGGAACTGCGCGTCGGCATCCAAAGCCACGGCCAGGGGCTGGAAACAACACTTGCCCAGGTCGCGCACGAAGTGCTTGGCCTGCCGCTGGACAGGATCATGGTGGTGCACGGGGACACCGCGTTCACACCGTATTCCACCGGCACCTGGGGCTCACGCTGCGCGGTCATGGCTGGCGGAGCGGTCGCCACCGCTTGCCGCGAACTGGCCACACGTATCGGCGTGATCGGTGCGCATCTGTTGCAGGAGCGCAGCGATGCGGTGCGCGTGGGCAACGGCGTCGTCGCCTCTGCCACCGCCTCGGTCGCGATCACCGAGGTCGCGCGCACCTGGTATCGCCGCCCACAGGACCTGCCGGCCTCGGTCGATCCGGGCGGGCTGGAGGTCACCGCGGGCTATAAGCCACTGCGCGACTCCGGCACCTTCAGCTACGCCGCACACGCCGCCGTGGTCCAGGTGGACACCGAACTCGGCGAGGTCCGCATCATCGACTACGCCATCGTCGAAGATGGCGGCGTGCTGCTGAACCCGATGATCGTCGACGGCCAGGTGCTCGGGGGTACCGCCCAAGGCATCGGCACCGCGCTGTATGAGGAAATGCCGTTCGACGCCAACGGCCAGCCGCTGAACGGCACGCTCGCGGAATATCTCCTGCCCGGCGCCACCGAGGTGCCCGACGCACGCATCGCCCACATGGAAACACCGTCGCCATACAGCGCGTTCGGCCAGAAAGGCATCGGCGAGGGCGGCGCCATCGGCCCGCCGGCCGCCATCGCGAACGCGGTGAACGACGCGCTGCACAAGCTCGGTGTGGAGATCACCGAACTGCCGATCACGCCCCGCCGCCTGCTGACCGCGCTGATGAAAGCACGGGTGCAGGCATGAAGGCCGCCGCGTTCGAACTGGCTCGACCGACGACGCTTGCCGATGCCGCTTCGTTGCTCAGGCAGCCGGACGCGAGTGCGCTGGCCGGCGGGCAATCGCTGGGGCCGATGCTCAATCTGCGCCTGGCGCGGCCGGCGCTGCTGGTGCCGATCACCCATCTGGCTATATTGCGCGAGGTCAGCGAAACCGCTTCGTCCGTATCTATCGGCGCCTGCGTCACCCATGCCGCGATAGCTGATGGAGGCGCGCCGGATATCGGGCTGAACATCCTGGCCCGCGTGGCCGAGGGCATCGCTTACCGCGCGGTACGAACCCGCGGAACGATCGGCGGCAGCCTCTGCCACGCCGATCCGGCAGCGGATTGGGTCACCGTGCTGACCGCGCTCGGTGCGGAAGCGCTGACCACCGAAGACCGCACGCTGGCACTGCGCGATTTCGTCCGCGGCGCCTTCCGCACCGCGCTGCGCCCGGGGGAACTGCTGCGTGCAGTCCGCATCCCCACACTGTCCGCCGCTGCGCGCTGGGGTTACGTGAAAGCCTGCCGCAAACCCGGAGAATTCGCCCACGCCATGGCGGCGGTGCTGGTGGACCGTGGCGCCACTCGTGCGGTGATCGGCGCCACCGGCGGCCCACCAATCGTGCTGGACGGCGCCGCAATGATCCGCGCGCCGGACCTGCCCGGACTGGACGCGATCGACGCACACATGCAGCGCGTCGTGCTCGGCCGCGCCATGGCACAAGCAGGGTTGGCATGACGCCGGGGCGGACCCAACGGCCAACAAAGGTGTCGCTGACGGTGAACGGCCACACCATCCGCGCCGAGGTCGCGCCGCGCACCCACCTGGCGGATTTCCTGCGCGAGGACCTGCTGCTGACCGGCACACATCTCGGCTGCGAGCACGGCGTATGCGGCGCCTGCACGCTGCTGATCGACGACGCTCCGGCGCGATCCTGCATCGCCTTCGCCGCCGCCTGCGAGGGCGCCGACGTGCGAACCATCGAAGGTCTGGAACACGACCCAACCATTACCCTGCTTCGCACCGCCTTCACCGCCGAGCACGCGCTGCAATGCGGCTATTGCACGCCAGGAATGTTGGTGACCGCGCGCGACATCGTGTTGCGGCTACCGGACGCCGATGCCGATCGCATCCGCCTGGAGCTGGCCGGCAACCTGTGTCGCTGCACCGGCTACGCCGGGATCGTGCACGCCATCCAGCGCGTGCTGCGCGAGCACCGTCACCTGGACCCTCACCCCAACCCTAGCTCCGATCTGCGCCGGAAGCCTCACCCCAACCCGCTCCCGAAGGCGGGAGAGGGAGGTACTGGCGCTCTCCCGAAGGCGGGTCAGGGAGGCACCGGCCCATCTATCATGCCCCCTCTCCCCTCGGGGGAGAGGGTTGGGGTGAGGGGCGCCACCCCCACCGATCAATCCATTACCGAAACCCTCCACCTCGGCGTCCCGCTCGACACCGTCTGGACGGCATTGCAAGACCCAGCCCTGATCGCCCAATGCGTCCCCGGCGCCCGCCTGAGCTCCACTGCCCCCAACCACCTGACCGGCGAACTGACTGCGGCGCTCGGCCCGATCCGCGCTCATTTCACCGGCACGGCCCGCGTGACCTACCGCGCCGACCACACCGGCACCGTCGACGGTGAGGGCCAGGACCTCGCGACCAGAACGCACCTCCGCGCCAGCGCGACCTTTGCCCTGACCGCGTCCTCCGCGGACCGCTGCACCCTGACGCTGACCACCACCTACGCGCTACGCGGCCCGCTGGCGCAGCTTGGCCGAGGTCCGATCGTGCGCGCCTTTGCCGCCGAACTGGCCGAGACCGTGGCCCGCACGCTGGAAGCCCGGCTGCGCGGCACAAAGGCGCGCGACACCGGGTCGCGCGACACGGTGCCGCCTTCCCCAACACGCCTTCGCCTGCTGCCGCTACTGCTGCGCGCGCTGCGACGTTCGTTACGGCATCGGTGGGGGCTATGGCGCCGGCGGACCCGAACCTGAGATCCAGCAGCGGACCGCCGAACCACCGGCACTCACACAATTTGTTGTGTCGTCATCGCAGCGTTCCCTAGTAGAAATGCCGCAACCGGCCTGGCACCAACCAAGGCCCAACAACCCTACCGGGGAGACATCTGCATGAAGCCGCGTGCCATCGCCATCGTCGTGCTTTCGGTTGTCGCATTTGGCGGTCCCGCCGCCCAGGCGCAGTCGGCGCCGGCGGCAAATCCGCTCGACGTGATACCCGACAAGATGCCGTTCGATGTGCCCTACGGCGTTCCAATCTCGCTGGACCGGGCGCAGGCAGCCATTGCCGCGGCAGTCGCCGAAGCGCAGCAGCACGACTGGAAGATGAGCGTGGCGGTAGTCGACTCCGGCGGGAATCTAGTGGCCTTCGCCCGCATGGACGGCGCGCTGCTCGCAGCGGTCTCGATTGCCGAGCACAAGGCCCGCACCGCCGCGATCTTCCGCCGTGACACGAAGCTGTTCGAAAGCAACGTTCAGAAAGGACTGGTCTATCAGCTCTCGCTCGACGGCGTCATCGCCTCGCGCGGCGGCATCCCGCTAACCGAAGATGGCAAGCTGATCGGCGCAATCGGCGCGTCCGGCGGCGCCGGTTCGCAAGACGAGGTCTGTGCCAAGGCAGGCGCCGCGACAATCAACAAATAACGCATCGTCGGCGCAAATAATTCCGGTGGCCGAAAGTCCCGACTCTCCTCTCGTCATGGCCGGCGAAGGCCGACCATGACGGGGTTGGGCAGCGTATGTCAATACGTTCGGCCGCCGGTATAAGTTTCCACCGGCACGACCGACCCGCCCTGAATGAAACAAGTTGGTGGATTTTGGTCCGGTCAGGAGAAAAATCCCTCTTGGTTCTGTTTAGCAACAAGCCGCACGCGTTCAAGAGTGCACAGCGAAGGTACAAACGTGGGGCGGAAAAGCGTAGCGCCTTCCGCCCCTTGCGTTACGTCAACAATTGCATGTGCCCGCGGGAGCGTGGCGGAAGGCGCTACCCCCCGGGTCAAGCCCCGAGGCCTGGCTTTTCCGCCTTACTCAACCACGTCGTGTCAATCCACCGCCTCAGGAACCGGCTCGGCCTTGCGTGAGCGGATCTCGGCCACCGCGCTCTCTACGTGCCGGCTGAACACATACTCCGCCGGACGTTGCCGATCCAACGGAATCTCCGGCGCCATTTCACCTTCGGTGCGAATCCCCCGCACCGCCTGCGCCAACGCCTTCCACGGCCAGCGGATCGTCTCGGTCACCGCCGTCGCCTCATATCCGGAATGCACCATGCAGTTGGCACATTTCTCGTAATTTCCGGTCCCATAACGATCCCAGTCGGTCTCTTCCATCAACTCCTTGAAGGTCTTCGTATACCCCTCGCCCAGCAGGTAGCACGGCCGCTGCCAACCAAAGTATGTCCGCGTCGGATTGCCCCACGGGGTGCAATGGAAACTCTGGTTGCCCGCCAGAAAATCCAGGAACATCGATGACTGGTTGAACGCCCAGCGTCGCTTGCTCTTGTCGCGCGCCGCGAAGATGCCGCGAAACAGCTCCTTCGTCCGCCGCCGGGCCAGGAAATGCTGCTGATCCGGCGCCCGCTCATACGCGTACCCGGGCGACACGCTGATCCCGTCCACCCCCATCGCCATCACATCGTCAAAGAATCGCGCGGTGCGCTCCGGTTCGGCGTTGGAGAACAACGTAGCGTTGATAATGGTGCGGAACCCGGCCCGCTTTGCCTTGGCGATCGCCGCCACCGCGCGATCATACACACCAGCCTGGCACACCGACCTGTCGTGCTCCTGCTGGTCGCCATCAAGATGCACCGACCAGGTGAACCACTTGCTCGGCTTGAACAGCGCCATCTTCTTCTCGAGCAACAGCGCGTTCGTGCAGACGATCACGAACTTCTTGCGCGCGATCGCGCCCTCGACGATCTGATCGATCTCGCGATGCAACAACGGCTCGCCGCCGGCGATCACCACCACCGGCGCGCCGCACTCGTCCACCGCCTCCATGCACTCCGCGACCGACAGGCGCTGGTTCAAAATCTCCGCCGGATAGTCGATCTTGCCGCAGCCGGCGCAGGCCAGGTTGCAGCGGAACAGCGGCTCCAGCATCAGCACCAGCGGGTAGCGCTTGCGTCCGATCAAATGCTGCTTCAACACATAGGCGCCAACGCGGATCGCCTGGTTCAGAGGCACGGCCATGCAAGTCTCTCCTTCAGGCGTCAGCCAGTTCGGCGGGGAAGCGGAAACGCACGTCCTCCGCCACGCCGGCCAACGTGGATACCTCGATCTCGCCGAACCGGCGCAAGCCGTCCAGCACGCCCTGCACCAGCATCTCCGGTGCCGACGCCCCGGCCGTCACGCCGACCGAGCCGATGCCATCGAACCACTCCGGCCGCAGCGCCTCGGCATCGTCGATCAGATAGGCAGGCCGTCCCAACTCCTGGCCAATCTCACGCAGCCGGTTGGAGTTGGAACTGTTGCGCGAGCCCACCACCAGGATCAAGTCCACCTGCCCGGCCAGGTCCCGCACCGCCTGCTGGCGGTTCTGCGTGGCGTAACAGATATCGCGCACGTCCGGCCCGATGATCGCCGGAAACCGCTGCTTCAGCGCCGCAATGATGCCACGCGTGTCGTCAACCGACAGCGTGGTCTGCGTCACGTAGGCCAGCATAGTCGGATCGGCGACCTCCAGCCGGGCGACGTCCTCGACCGTCTGTACCAGATGCACCTTCGCCGGGATCTGCCCGATGGTGCCCTCGACCTCGGCATGGCCGGCATGGCCGACCAGCACGATCTCGCGCCCGCCGGCGGCATAGCGCCTGCCCTCGTTGTGCACCTTGGCAACCAGCGGGCAGGTGGCGTCCAGCACCGGCAGGCCGCGCGCGGCGGCGGTCCGCTCCACCTGCTTGGCCACGCCATGAGCGCTGAACACAGTGCGCGCGCCGTGCGGGATCTCGTCCAGCTCATCGACAAAAACCGCACCGCGCGTGCGCAAATCCTCCACCACATGGCGGTTGTGCACGATTTCGTGACGGACGTAGATCGGCGGCCCATATTTCTTCAACGCGCGCTCGACGATCTCGATCGCCCGCTCGACGCCGGCGCAAAAGCCGCGAGGCTGAGCCAGGACAACGCGTAGCATGCAAACTCCCCGGAATCTCAGGCCGGCCACGCGCCGGACAACGTCCCACCAACGCGGCCGGATATGGCATGCACCCCCCCCCGTCGCAATGCCGCGGCCGCGAAGGAAGGCCGGGGCTTTGCCCCCGACCCCACCAAGGGGCTCTGCCCCTTGGATCCCCGCCAAGGGCGGAGCCCTTGGAACCCGCCCGTTGTTTGGGGTGAGGGAGGGGGGACTGGGGGGCAATGGCCCCTGGCGGGTTTCAGGGCAGAGCCCTGACCTTCCTTCGCTGCCATGAAACGGCGCGCGGATCAGTTGCTGGTGGATCGTGGGCTGGCCGAAAGCCGCACGCGTGCTCAGGCGTTGATCCTGGCCGGCAAGGTGTTCAGCCTAGATCGCCGAGTTGCGAAGGCCGGCGATCTGTTGGCGGACGAGGCGCCGTTGCAGGTGCGTGGCCAGGACCATCCCTGGGTGTCCCGCGGCGGCCTGAAGCTGGACCGTGCGCTGTGGCATTTCGGCTTGTCCCCGGCCGGGCGCGTCTGCCTGGACATTGGTGCGTCGACCGGCGGGTTTACTGATGTGTTGCTGGCGCATGGCGCCGCACGGGTGCACGCGGTGGATGTTGGGCATGGCCAGCTTGCCTGGCGGCTGCGCACCGATCCTCGGGTTGTGGTGCACGAGAAAACCAACGCGCGCTACCTGGATGCGACGGCTGTCCCTGATCCGATCGGCGCGCTGGTTTGCGACGCGAGCTTCATCGGTCTCGCCACGCTGTTGCCTGCGCCTCTGGCGCTGTGCGTGCCGGACGCCTGGGCGGTGGCGTTGATCAAGCCGCAGTTCGAGGCCGGCCCCTCGGCGGTTGGCCGCAAGGGTGTCGTCCGCGATTCCGCGGTGCACGACGCGGTGTGTGAACGCATTCGCACGTGGTGGACCGGGCTGGCAGGCTGGCACGTGCTCGGCATCACCGACAGCCCGATCACCGGGCCGGAGGGAAACAAGGAATTTCTGATCGCCGCGGTGCGGCGCTGACGCATTTCGGCTGCTCCCGGGTCGATAGCTTCATGACCAACGCGCCATCACGGCCAGGGCTTCGGCGTGGGCCAGGCCCCCCTTCCGAACTTAATCTGACAGAAAAGTCATCGGGAGGTCGCACTGCTGAAAAGCGTTATGTCACAAGCTTCACGTCGTCATTTCACCTGTTGGAGGGATGCGACTAATGACCGCACGCAATGCGCTGCTCGGCGCCTGTCTGGCGCTTCCTTTGGCCGCCCACGCAGGGTCTGCTCTGGCCGGGTCATCTTCCGATACGCGGACGATATCCGTCCCGCCCGGAGCGGTGGTGCTGATCGTGCCGGGAGTGGATGCCGTGACGATGCCGTCGACCCAAGCCGCCGCGGTGCAGTCCGCCGGCGACCCGTTGCTACGCATGGTGGCCGAGCAGGACGCGATGATGGGCCACATGATGGCCGAGATGAACGCTGCGTTCGCCCAGCCGATGTGGCCGACGCAGATGGATCAGATGATCCGCGCGGCGTTTGGCACCATGCCGGCGAACGCGGCCGGGTCCGGCGTAATATTCACCTCCGTTTCTGGCGGTCCGGGCGTGTGCAGTGAACACGTGACCTACGTATATCCGGGCAACGGTGCCAAGCCACAGGTAACCATGTCGCGCAGTGGCGACGCCTGCGGATCGCTTGGCGTGACCGGGCCGCGCGGCGTGATGCAGCCGCTACCCGCGCAGCGGCCGGACGCACCGGTGGCACAACCCAGTGGGGCGCATCTGTGGACCGTCAGCGACCCGCCGCAGCAGATCGTAACGAGCAAGCCGCCCCAAAGCTGATTTCCAGCACAGGGCGCGGCCGGCCGCCCGCGCCCCCAAGGGTATCGGGATAAGCCCGTGGCGAGAGAGGCTCTCCCCCTCCCTCAATGGGAGGGGGAGAATGTTTTGCCCCAGTCCGCCGTTATCCTGACGCCTATGGGGCCGCCATTCTCGGAAACCTGCGGTAGCGGGTCAGCGGCGCATGGCAAACGAACGGATTTTCCGGCCGCAAACCGCGGAAACTCACCAAACACACCAAAAATGGCCCGCGCGAAGATTTTGTTAATCCGCGCCCCCCAAGCTGTGACGCAAGACCAAAACACATGCGCCAGGTTTCCATCGCCTCGATCAAGTTGCGGCTACTTGGTGGGTTTCTCCTCGTCCTGTGCCCTACAATGGGTGTGGCGGCGGTCGGCTGGCTTGGCCTGAGCGGTTATGCACGCCGGGTCGATGTCGCCGCCGCCGGACAGAACGTCGCCGTCCAGGTTGACGCCCTGGCATTGGCGGCGGAACGTGCAGTGGCCACCGGCGATCCCAACGCGCTGGCGCTCGTCGATCCCCTGAACCGGGTGCGGGCGGGCATCGGCCCCCTCCGGCTCGTCGTTCACGACGACGGCGGCTCGATCGACAATGTCCGGACCTCGAACGACGGGTTCACGCGGAACCTGGCCGAATACGCAGTGCAGGAACGTGACCGCGATGCGCTGGTCGCGAGCCGCTTTGCCCTGATCGGCCAATTCGAAACGGTCGCGACCGAGATTGCCACGGCCCAGGGCGACGCCCTGCGCGCGGCGGTCGAAACCGAGAAAATCGGTCGTGCCGATCTCGCTGCGGCCGCGACATCGCTCACGGTCCTGCCGTTCCTGATGGAAGCCGTGAGCAGCTTCCACGATGCGGCGACCCACGCCCTGTTGACCGACAGCCCGGACACCAGGCAAGCGGTCGTCGACGCCTTGGAGTGACTTCAGATGACCACCAAGACCGTCGTCCACCGGCCGGGCGCGGAAAAAGCCGGTCTAGACCTTGTGTCCGCCGCCGCCGCATGGCGGGACCTGTTCGCCAAGGATCCCGATGCCGCCTGGGCCGCGCTGGTCGACGCGGTCGGCAACGCGGTCAAGAGCATCCAGACCGAGTTCACCAACAGGCTGGTCGCCGTCTCGTCGCAGTACGACGATCAGGTGTCCCAACTCGGCGGCGCGACGGCCTGCGCGAGTCCGCGTTACAGGTCGAAGCGTTGGCGCTGCGGGCGCGGCTGGCGGAGCAGGCGCTGGTCTATCGCCACGATCCCTCGGCCGCGAAGACAATCACCGCGATCGTGGGTGACATCGAGACCTCCGCCGTGGACCTGCTCTACCGCGTCACCAAGGTGGAAACCCAGCAGAAACTGAAGGCGCTGATTGCCCAGATCGGCGACTATAAGAAGGGCCTGACGCGGTTGACCGAGGCCCAGGAGAAGCAGACGGCGCTGCTGCGGGACGTGAACGCGGCGACCGCGACCGCGATCGCCGCGGCGCAGAGCCTGACCGAGGCGCAGCTCGCGGCAATGCGCGATGAGCACCGTCGGGCCGACCTGCTGGTGGGCCTGGGCGTCGGCTTGGCTCTGGTCCTGGGCCTGGCATTGGCGCTGGCGATTGGCCGCGGCATCACCCGGCCCCTGCGGGCATTGGCCGGCGTGATGGAACGGCTGGCGGGCGGCGACAAAAGCGTCAATATCCCGGGCCGCGACCGACGTGACGAGTTGCGCCAGGTGGCGGCCGCGGTCGCTGTCTTCCGGGACAATATGATCGCCATGGACCGGATGGCCGTCGAACGCCAGGAAGCCGAAAGCCGGGCGGACGCCGAGAAGCGCCAGGCTGTGCTGAGGCTGGCCAACAGCCTCGACAGCACGGTCAGCTCGGTCATCGACTCGATTGGCGCGGCGGCCCATGGCTTGCAATCCACCGCGTGCGGGCTGACCGCCAGCGCCGAGGAAGCCACCCGTCAGGCGACGCCGGCGTCCGGCGCCTCGGACATGGCGCTGGCGAACGTCCAGGTAGTGGCGGCCGCCGAGGAACTGTCGGTGTCGATCGCCGAGATCAGCCGCCAGACCGAGTCGTCGGTCGCGGTGGCGGCGCGTGCGGTCGAAAACTCAAACCACACCAGCACCCGCAAGACGGAATTGAGCCAGGCCGCGGTGCGGATCGAGACAGTGGTCGCGTTGATCCGCGAGATTGCCGGGCGGACCAACCTGCTGGCGCTGAACGCCACGATCGAGGCGGCGCGCGCGGGCGCGGCTGGGTCCGGTTTCGCCGTGGTGGCATCCGAGGTGAAGCAGTTGGCCGCCCAAACCGCCAAGGCGACAGGCGAAATCGCCGTGCAGATCGGCGGGATGCAGCAGGCGACCCGGGAATCGGCGAGCGCCATCGAGGGCTTTGCCCGCATTATCGACGAAATGGGCGCGATCACCACGACGATCTCCCAGGCGGTGGATCAGCAGGGCCTGGCGGCCAGCGCGATCGCCCGCGACATCCAGGAGGCGGCTTCCGGCACGGCGGAGGCGTCAGCGAGCATTGGCCACGTCTCGGACGCGGCCCGAAAGACCGGGGACGCCGCCGACGCGGTGCTGTCCGCCGCCGGCGACCTGGCCCGCGGTTCCGATCAGCTACGCGGCCAGGTGCGCGAGTTCCTGCAGCAGGTCGTTAACGGATAGCGCGTGGCGAGGAAGACTCTCCCCCTCCCCTTGAGGGAGGGAGGTGGGGGGTGGGGTTCGCGCCAGTATCGCACGGTGGGTCCGTGCGGCACCAACCCCTCTCCCCAGCCCCCTCCCTCAAGAGGAGGGGGGAGTCTACCTCGACCAGGCCCTTATCCTGACGTCCATGGGGCGTGACCCGGCCATCCTCAAAATCACCTTATCGCGACGGCCGATGCGGCACTTGATCCCGATCAATCAGGGTGCATTGTTCATTGACCATTCGGGGTAGTGCCGCCGTTGCTCTCAGGTTCTGACGCACCAATTGACGATGACAGTCGTCACGAACCGTCCGCGCCTTCGCCCCGGGAGCATAGGCCTGGCGAACCGACGCCCACGCCGATGCGCCTACGCTCCGACGGGAACGCCGAGGGGAACGAGCCCATTGACCTCGAGACCTATCCGGAACAATCGGACGCAACGCGGCCACACAAATTGCAACGGGAGTAGAATGATGTCGGGTACCCAGCCGCTTCGGACGCCGCCGGCCGCGCAGGTAATCGAGCAGCCACCGCGGCGCCAGGCGCGCCCGGCTGACCCCTGCGCCATGGTCATCTTCGGTGCCGGCGGTGATCTGACCAAGCGTCTGGTGATGCCATCGCTCTACAACCTTGAACGCACCAAACTGCTGCCGGAAAACTTCGCCTTGATCGGCGTTGATCTCGCGCCAGGCACGGCCGAAAGCTGGCGAGACCATCTTTACGACATGCTGAAAAGCTTCGTCGGGAACCCCGCGGCGGAGTTCAACGTCGATCACATCGACGACGCGGTCTGGCAGCGGCTTGCCGCGAAATTGTCCTACGTCCAGGGCGATCTGACCAAGCCCGCGCTGTACGAAAAGATCCGCGACGAACTGGGCAATGCCGAAAAGACGCATGGCACGCAGGGCAACGCCATCTTCTACCTTGCCATCGCCGACCGGTTCTTCGGCACCGTGGTGGAACAACTCGGCACCGCCAAACTCACCGACCAGGAAGCGGACCAGAGCGGCAAGCACAAATTCTGGCGCCGCGTGGTAATCGAAAAGCCGTTCGGTCACAGCCTGGAATCAGCGCGCGAGCTGAACGCGCGTATCCTACGCACGCTGCACGAGGACCAGATCTTCCGGATCGATCACTTCCTGGGCAAGGACACGGTCCAGAGCATCATGGCGTTCCGTTTCGCCAACGGCCTGTTCGAGCCGATCTGGAACCGCGACCGGATCGACCATGTGCAGATCACCGTCGCCGAAACGGTCGGCGTGGAGCGGCGCGGCAAATTCTACGAGGTGACCGGCGCCTTGCGCGACATGGTCCCGAACCACGTCTTCACGCTGTTGTCGATGGTGGCCATGGAGCCGCCCTCGGGTTTCGACGCCGCTGCGATCCGCTCGAAGAAGGCCGAAGTGTTTGCGGCAATGCCCGCCGTCACGCCGGCACGGGCGGTGCGCGGTCAATACGGCACCGGCACGGTGCTGGACAAGCCGGTCAACGCCTACCGGAACGAACCCGACGTGGCGTCGGACTCGAACACCGAGACCTATGTCGCCCTGCAGCTGGAAATCGACAACTGGCGCTGGGCCGGCGTGCCATTCTACATCCGCACCGGCAAGCACATGTCACGGCGCATGACCGAGATCGCAATCCGCTTCGAGCAAGCACCCTATACGGCGTTCCAGGACACCCACGTTACCGCC
>DASRQX010000145.1:0-17368 GCA_035696165.1 Acetobacteraceae bacterium
CCCGGCACCGTCACCCAAGCCGGATGCAGTGGTGCCGTTTAAGCACTCAATCGCAGCAACTGAACACGGAAGGGAAGGTGGCGAGATGAGCGAATTTCCACTTGACGGGGGACACCTCATATGAGTCGTGGATACCGGCCCACGGCCTCCGCCGGGGCATGCTTCGCCGGCATGACGTGGGTGTAGCGCCGGCGGGTCAATCCTTACGTCGGCTGGTATCACACCCGATCGATACGGCACGAATAGCAACCGCGGCGCGCATTGTGCGCGTGCAGAAACCCCACATCGTCGCGGGCAAAGAACCGTCCGATCAAGCTTTCAAGCTCCTCGCCCTGCGCCACCTCGGCATCGACCATGATGCCGTCCGCGTCGTAAGCGCGCACCGACAGCAGCCGCGTGCGCTGCTGTGCCGGCACGTGGTTCACGAAGCTGGCGGTCTCCGTGACGCCCTCGCGCACAAAGATCGGCCCGCTGGCGCGATACGGAGAAGTCGCGGCGGTGTGGTGCGGGTAGTGCAGCAGGATCGAGGTCTCGCCGACCGTCGCGTCGCGCAGGCTGACACGGCAGGGCGGCATCAACCCAAGATGGGCCTCGGTCGCGACCACGCGGCGGGCGCCGTGCGCCTGCAGGTCGTCGTCGGTCATGGTGAAGTAGGACTGGAACGGCTCGGCCGGCAGGCCGGAAATGCGGAAATCCATCACATGGCTCCTTGGTTCGTTGGGACCACGCTGATGTGCCCGGGATGGCATCCGCCGTGCCATCCGGCGATTGCTTCAGTACTCCGTCGCCTCCACCGCCGCGACGTCCAGCAGCCGCTCGATTACCTCGGGCTCTTGCGCGCCGGCGATCGCGTGACGGCCGGCGACGACGAAGCACGGCACGCCGTTGATCCCCAGCCGATGCGCCCGCAGATTGTCGGCATGCACGAGGTCGGTGTCGTCGTCGCCCTGCAGGAAGCGGCGCACGGCAACACTGTCCAGGCCGCAGCTTCCGGCCACGGCCGCCAGCACGCTGATATCGCCGATGTCGTGGCCGTCGGTGAAGTAGGTGGAGAACAGCGCCTCCACCATCGCATCGGCGCAGCCGTGCCGCGAAGCGTGGCGCACCAGGCGGTGGGCATCGACGCTGCAGGGTGTGCGGCTGATGCGATCGAAGCGGAAGGACACGCCCTCGGCGCGGCCGATTTCGGCGATCGAGGCATACAGGCGTCGGGCGCGGTCCTCGCCGCCGAACTTGCGGACGACATAGTCCGGCCGTGCCATGCCGGCGCGCGGCATGTCCGGATTCAACAGGAACGGGCGCCACGTCAGATCGAACAGCAGATCGGGCCGGCGGCGCAGCGTGCGCAGCAGGCGCCGCACGCCCAGGAAGCACCAGGGGCAGACGAGATCGTGCACGATCTCGACGCTCAGTCGGGCCTTTGGTGGGGCGAGGATGTTCACGGCGTGTGTTACCGGCCGCCTTGCTTGGACGTCACTAATGTATCATCGGTCGGTAAGGCGGCCAGGGCAAGCACAGGTTGCTGGCGGCGGTTGCATGTGGGGAGGATCGGATGCCAATCGTGGTGTATGATCTGGCCGGGGCCGACCCGGCATTGCGGTTCAGCCCGTATTGCTGGCGCACGCGGATGGCGTTGGCGCACAAGGGGCTGGACGTCGAGACGGTGCCCTGGCGGTTCACCGACAAGGACATGATCGCCTTCTCCGACCAGGGGCGGGTGCCGGTGATCCGCGACAACGAGACGGTGGTGTCGGACAGTTGGGCGATCGCCTGCTATCTGGAAGCGCACTATCCGGAGCGGCCGAGCCTGTTCGGTGGGGCGGCCGGGCAGGCGCATGCCAGGCTGATCAACGCCTGGGCGGACGCCATGGTGGCTGGCGCCGCGGCGCGCCTGGTGGTGCGCGACGTCTTCGACGCGATCGATCCGAAGGACCGGGATTATTTCCGCTCCAGCCGCGAGCAGCGTTTCGGCGCGACGCTTGAGGCGGTGCAGGACGACGGGCGGGCCAACCGTCTGGCGGCATTTCGCGACAGCCTGACGCCGGCGCGGCTGGTGCTGCGCGCGCAGCCCTGGCTGGGCGGGGCGGCGCCGAGCTATGCCGACTACATCCTGTTCGGCACGCTGCAATGGCCGCGCTGCGTCAGCCGGTTCGAGGTGCTGGCGCCGGATGATCCGGTGCTGGCGTGGCAGGATCGGGCGCTGGATCTATATGGCGGCCTGGGGCGCTTGGCGCGGCGCGTCTAGCTGACATTTCCCACATTGCCGCGGGCGCCGGCTCGCGGCATCCACTCTGTTGTGCCGGCTATTGCTTGAGATCGTAGCCTAGAAGGGCTTCCCGCTTTCCCATGCCGTTACAGTCATCTCGATTGGCGGCGAAGTGGGACTTCTCCGCGTCGGAGTAGCAACGGTATAACGGTTGTGTATTGGGCTGGGCGGTTGAGAAGACGAATCCAGCGCTGCGGAGACGCTTGTAGTCTTGGGTTTCGCAGACACCCTTTTGAATAAGGATGCGGTCCGGGTGGCCGGGCCATTTGCTGATGCATTCTTCCAGTTCGATGGAAGCCTCCTTGGGGTCGGGCGCCGTCATTGTATATCCGAGCTGAGCGACCAATTTGTACGTGGCATAGTTGCCCGGGACGGGCGCGGTCGTGACCCAGTGATCGTGCTGGGCGGCGTTGTACCAATGGGTCAGCATTTCGCCCACCTGCGGTTCGCCGGCGGCGCGCGACCAGGAAATAGTAACTTGGCGAAAGATGAGATAGCGTTTGCCGAAATTCTCGCCTGGGTTCAGATACATATATGCGAGCAGCCAATTGTCGCTGAGCTGGTTCGCACCGGTGTGGGCGTCGATCGCGTCGGTATACGATACCAGTTCGAGGCCGTTCTTGCGCGACCAGTCACCCGGCTCGGCCAGCATGAGAGGTTGCGACAATACGGGTGTGAAATGTACGCGGTCCGCGGACGCCAGCAGGCCGATGCCGCCTTTGACCCAGTTGAGGGCGATGGTCTCGCGGATGGTGGTCCAGTAGGCGTCGCCCAATCCGTCGATCGGACTCGACTTGCCGTCAACGCCGGGTTCGCTCCATGCGCCGTTGAAGTATTTCTTCCACGTGCCCGGCCCCGGATCGGCAACAGGCGCGCGTGCGACGAACGAATAGCCCCCATCCCAGGAATGACCACCGTTGTGCAGGCAATAGGCGTAGTCGTAGCCGTCCTGGCCGCGCACCACCGAGGCGCAACTGTCGCCTGTCTCCTTGTTCGCCGCTGGTGGATCGGTGCCAACGATGATCGGGCCTTCGATCTTCCAGGTGAGCCCGTAGTCGGTGGACGCGGCGATGGTCATGGAAGCGTGGGTCTGGCCGTATTTCGCGTAGTCGCACGCGGTTTCATTGTGGACCCAGCCGAACAGCGTCTTGCCTTCAGGCTCGACGTGCACGATCCATTCACCGCACGAGGACGGGCTGCCGGGTGGTCCCGGTTTCAAGACCGTCGCAGCCTTGCCGCCCATGTCGTAGGGCTGTTTCCCGTCAATGGCGAAGGTTGTTCCCGCGGCGGTGAAGCCGCGGAAACGGCCGCCGGCAAGCTCAATCTCGGTGAATGCGGCGTCGGCGATGTTCGGGGCCGGTCCGCGGGCGACGAGCGGAACGCCGACCCGGACGCGGATCGAAGCGCCCAGGTCGGGAGCCTTCTCCTGGCCGGCGGGTGCAATGGCCTCGCGGCCGCTCTCCGTCAGCGCACCGCAACGGTAGACGCTGTCGGGATCGGTCTGCTTGGCCCATGGATCGGAGTCCCAGGCGAAGTAGTCGATGCCCGCGAGGCGGTGTTCGGCGGCAGCCGCGGCAAAATCGCTGCGCAGCTCCTCGACGAGCAGCGTGCGGCCGGCTTCCTTCGCCGGGCACGACAGGTCCGCGTTCGCGAATCCCCATTCGGTGATCCAGCAGGGTTTTCCGCCCCTGGTTCCTGCTGCGCGGCACTCGGCGAGATCGACGCTGTTGAGGCGGGCCTCGCGTGCCGCCGCGGCGGTCGGGTTGCCGGGCTGCCCAGGAGAGGGATAGCTGTGCACCCCATAGGCATCGACGAGCGAATCGAGGCCGTGGGCGCGGAGAAACCCGATGGTTGCCGCCAGGCTGACCATGTCCTCTTTTTTGTTGTTGTACAACTTCTCGCCGTCCTTGGCGGTGACGAGGCCGGCCGAGATGATGGGCGCGGTGCGGTTCAGGCGGGAATGGTCGCGGATATCTTTGAGGACCGTCAGAACCTTGATGTACTGAAGAAAGCCTTTCGCGATCTGCGTGCCCTCGGGATCGTGGGCGAGATCCTGGAGGCTGAGAATCTTGCCCTCGCCGGGCAGCGGGAATTCCGCATTGAAAGCGGCCCAATTAATCTCGTTGCCGAATTCGACGCCCGCCAGCGCGATGCCGTTCGCGTCCAGGCCGTCGAACAGATGCTGAAATGCTGTTTTGGAGAGCGCGGGGTCGGCAAAAGAGAGCGAGTGCCCGCCCCACATGGCGGGGAACTCGTTGGGCTGGTAAGGCCGTGCGGGCGCGTTGGGCGGGTACGTTGCGCCAACGATCAACTGGATGCGAATGCCCTGCGCGGCGGCGCGCTTGGCGAAATCGATCCCCTTGTCGTCGTTCGAGAGGCCGCAACGGATGACGCGCACCTGCGCGGCCTTGAGCTGGCTGAGGAGAACATTCTGATCGGCCACGCTGGCGCGCATGGGATTGACCACGTTCACGCCTACAACCATATCTCCCTTTGGCATGGCTTGCGCTGGCGTGTTCTGTGCCGGCATGTCTTGCGCTGGCACCCGCGTGGGCGCGAGGAAGCAGATCGCTGCGAACAACACCGCAATAGACCCGCGCCGCTTTATGCCGTGCATGTTGTTCTCCCGGACGATTGCGAAAGCGCGAAGATTTGAGCAGTCGCGTGTTTCGGCTTCGGCTTCCCGCATAGAGTCCGACTCGAATCGTCATCGGAACGCTGGTGACCGTTGATTTCCTCTGATATCGACCGCGTGTGGCCGACGGGAATAACCCAGGTTGGGTCCATGGCAAGCAAGCAAGGCTTTACTACAAAGAGGCAGGGAGAGATACGAAGGACCACCAAGGAGTAATACCAGGCGTCCGAATGATCGACTCTTCGGCGACACCCACCTCGTCATGCCGGCGCATCCCGGTATCTACGACTTTCTTTGCTGCGACAAAGCCAAGCCGTGGATGCCGGCATGCGCCGGCATGACGAGGTGGGTGCGACCGGCGATGCATCCGATGGCGGGATCGTTACGTTGACTCGCGCACGGAAACATCATACCCGAATAGTTCCAGATATTCGCCGAACTCGCGTTCGAACATGGCAATCTCGTTGCTGTTCAACTCGCGCCTCCATTGCGTGATCCCCAGCATCGATGGGTCATCGACCGCGGCGGAAGCGGCCCGCAGCATCTCGGGATCCGCGATGGCGGTATGATCGAGCGACAGGAAACCGGCGATCTCGAGCGATGTGCTTTCCGGCCGCAACCGCAGGTCTTCGCAGCGCACGAACATCGTGTCGTCGCGGTTTTCGTGCCGCAGCGCGATCGTCCGGTCACACACGCGGTGCAAGGCCTCCATCGTCTGTGCCGGCGCGTTGAACCACAACGTCCGATAGTCGCAAAACGCATCCCGCGGATCTTGCAGCAAGACGATCTCGCGCATGTCGGGGAACGCGAGGCGGGCGAAACCGCGTGCCGCGTCGAACAGGCCGCATTGCTCGACGAAATAGCTGGCCATCGGCTTGCCGTGGTGCGCCGCCAGCGTCCGATAGAATTCCGTCACCACGTCCTTGAAGGCGCCCCGGATCTTCGCCTCGGACTGGTTCTGGAAGAAGTCGTAGAGCAGCCGTGCCTGCGGGAACAGGTGCTCGTACTCGGGCGCGTGGAACGGGTTCGGCGCCAGTATGTGGTCTCGGTCGGCATCGGCCACGACGCCGAGGGCCGGCGCAGGGTTGCCAGGCACCACCAGCACGGCGAGCGCGTGCGCGTAGTATGCCATCAGCTTGACGCCGTATTCGTGGCTATCGGCGACGACGATGCCGGGATCGCCGGCCAGGCCCCGCATCAGGTCCAGCAACCCGGGCTGGCCGGATCCGGTGACCAGGATTGGCCGGATGTGCTGAACCGCGTCGCTGAGCTCCGCGGCGATGGTGAATTGGCCAAGCCGCAGGGGTTCGTGGGTGGCGGCGTGACGTACGCTGATCTCGTACGATCGCAGTGGAGACAGCGGGGGCTCGAACGCATAGCCGAAGCCGTGCGCACCATCCCCCAGCATTCCCAGCGATTGCAGATCGTCCCGCGGGCGGTCGGCGCGCGCTCCGCCTCGGACGTGGCCGTTCACCAACACCACGATATCAACACGATCGCTCGGCCGCTCCGCGTCTGCCGCCCACCCGAAGATCGCGAGGCGGTCAAAGCCATCGACACGGCCGTCCAGCATAGGATAAGTCTCCGTTTCGCGCCGTCGCCAGCCTCGCATTGCCTGTGGCGGTCGCTGGCGCCGGGTTCTGCTGTTTTGACAACGACTTGGCAAGGGTCCAATTCCCCGGGGGTCCAATGGCCGAGGGGGGCATTCCAGGGGGCCAACTCCGGGCAGGATCTAATGCCGGATCAGGGCCAATCCCAAATGGGGTCCAATTTCGAACCACGACGCAAGGCGCTATATGTGTCGACGACGGCCGGCAGGCCCGGGAGGAATCAACGATGACGCTACAGTCACTTGGCTATGTCGGCGTGGGCGCGAGCGATCTTGGCGACTGGTCGCACTTTGCTACCGATTGGCTCGGCATGCAGATGCTGGACAAAAGTGCCGCGTGCCGCGCGTTCCGCATGGACGATCGCAAGCAGCGCCTGATTGTCGATCGCGCGCTTGGCGACGGCGCCCACTATTTTGGTTGGGAAGTGACCGACGCGGCGGCGCTGGACGCGCTGGCGGCGCGGCTGGAGGCCAACGGCGTGACGGTGCGGCGCGAACCGGCGGCGCTGGCGGACCAACGCTGCGTGAGCGGGCTGATTTCCTTTGCCGATCCGGTCGGCAATCGGCTGGAGGCGTTCCACGGCGCGGCGGTTGACAGCGAGCCGTTCCAGCCGGGACGGACGATCTCGGGCTTCCGGACCGGGGCGCTCGGAATGGGCCATATCGTGCTGACCGTCGAGCGGGTGGACGACCTGCTGGGCTTCTATCGGGATGTGCTCGGGTTCCACCTGACGGACTACATCCTGACGCCGATCACCGCCTACTTCATGCACATCAACCCGCGCCACCACAGCCTGGCGCTGATCGAGACTGGGCGGAACGGCATCCACCACCTCATGGTGGAACTGTTTTCGCTCGACGATGTCGGCCAGGGCTACGACATCGCGCTGGGCGAGCCGGAACGGATCGCCACCACGCTGGGCCGCCACCCGAACGACTGCGTGACGTCTTACTATCTGCGCTCGCCCGCCGGCTTCATGTTGGAGTATGGCTGGGGTGGTGTGGAGGTCGATACCGCGACCTGGCAGCCGCGCGAGGTTACTCAGGGGCCGAGCCTGTGGGGTCACGAGCGATCCTGGCTGTCGCCCGAGAAGCGGGAGGAAGCGCGGGCGATGCGGCTGCGCATGGCGCAGCAGGGCGAAAGGCGGCCATTGCACGTGATCGAAGGGAATTTTCGGCGCCTGTCGGGCGTTTGTCCCTGGTGGGATGCAACCGTAGCGGCGGCCGACAGTCAGGCGTAGCGCAGGGTTATTTCGCGCCGCAACATCGAGTGTTGCGGGTTGGTGGCATTCTCGCAGTTTAGTGACCGAGTTGGATATTTTGTACCGCGGCATTATCGGTCATTGTTTCCGGCGCTGGGGATGTGGGGCCGAGCACAGGAAGCCATCGTCCGCGATGGGGATGAGCATCTGATGTTGCTTGGTCATATCGACCTGGTCGACCGCTACACCGTGCGCGGCTGGGCCGCCGACACCGATCGTCCATACGGCACGGTCGAAGTCGCGGTATTCGTTGATGGGCAGGTAATCGGCCTGGCGCGGGCGGATCAAGCGCGGGATGATCTGAAGGACCCCGCCACCCTCGGCTCCGGCGTGCACGGGATCCACTACAAGTTCGACCCGCCGTTGTCGGTCTTGCAAGACCATGATGTGGTGGTACGGTTCGCCGAGGGTGGCCGACTGCTGGGCCAGTGGCGCGTCGCTCGCGAGTCGGAGGTGCCGCCGTCCCATCCCAAGCCTGTCGCGCCGGCCGTCGAAATGCCGGACGCCCTGCCCTCGTCCCCCGCCCCGCTGGCGAGCGGCGGCTCCGGTGCTCTGGTTGGTCGGGTGCTGGCGGGCCACCTCGATGAGTGCGCCCGCAACGGTCTGAAAGGCTGGGCCGCGTCCGAGACAGATCCGAATGAGGTGCTGGATGTCTCGGTCTTCGTCAACGATCGCAAGATCGCCCAGGTGACCTGCGACAAGCCGCGCGAGGACCTCGCCGCGTCTGGCCTGCATGGGGACGGCGCGCGTGGCTTCACGTACAGGTTCGATCCGCCATTGTCCGCCAACGGCGAGACGCGGGTGACTGTCGTCCATGCCAGCACCGGCCTGCCGGTGATCAAGGGAGATGTCCGGTTCGTCAACGGCAAGGTGCAGCGCGTGGAAGCGGCGGCCGCATTGGCGGAGGATGAGCCCAGGCTGCTGGCGCCACCGTCCAACCCGCGTGGCTTGTTCGAATGGCTGGGATTGTACGACGAGCAAGGTGGGCTGGCGCAGTTGCTGAGCCGGCTGGAATTCGCCAACGAGCGTCCGGAACAGATTCACTACGCGGTCTTTGGGACGCACCCGCAAACGCTCGATGATGTGCTGCGCTGGGGCAGGTACTACCCGCGCGACCACCTGAGTGAGATGCTGCTGTCCGAAGCCTTCCAGGTCGGATTGGTCCCGCTGTTCCTGCGTGCATTTCCGGAAAAGCGGCGATTGATATTCGTACATATCCCTAAATGCGCGGGGACCGATCTGTCGTTCCATTTCCGGGCACGCCACGCGTCAATCGACCGCTATCTGACCGATCCGGCATGGACCTCCAAGCCGGACATGTTGCGCCGGATCGCCCGTGTGGTGGCGCATGTGCGCACGTCCGACAGCATCTTCGTGCACGGCCATATCAACCTGGCCGACCATATTGCCGCCGATGTCATCCGTCCGACCGATCGGGTCTTCACGGTCATTCGCGATCCGGTCATGGCGGCGATTTCCCAGATCAACTACGTCCTAACCCGTTTCGACGAGGATATCGCGTCCGGCCAGTTGCGGCCGGATACCGCCGAATGGTCGCGCGCGCTGGATCTGGGCACCGCCCCGACAGTGGTCTCCGCCGCGTTCGTCAAGCGCGTCACCAGCGCGGCGCTGCGCAACGAGGACATGATTGTACCGAACTCGCTGTGTCTGTGGCTGGGTGCCGGCGGCGCCCAAGCCGTTGTCGATCGCCTGGCGACCTACGATGTCGAGGTCACCGACGTGGCGCGCTACAATCCCTGGCTGCGCGCGGCCTGGAAGATCGACGCCCAGACCAGGTGGAACAAGTCGAAGAAATTCGTCTCCTTGCAAGAACTTCCGACCGACGACGTCGGGCACCTCAACAGCATCACGAGAGAGGATCAGCGGCTGTACCGGTCGATCGAAGGATTGTTGACCGCGAGCGGCAAGCTGTCGCTGACCGGCGATGATCTGCGTAGGGTCGTGGTGGCGTAGCCGCGTCTGCCGAGCGTAGGAAACCCCGGTCTGTCGCACATGCGCGCGCCCAACCCGCCGCCGACGATCCTGCTGTATGACTGGGACAACACCCTGGTTGATGGCTGGGCCGGCATCGCCGCCGCGCTGAACGCCGTGTTCACCGTCTTCGCGATGCCCCGTTGGACCGCCGAGGACACCAGGGCCCGCGTTCGCGTGTCGCTTGGGGATAGCTTCCCCGGCATGTTCGGCGACCGCTGGACCGAGGCGCGCGACATCTTCTATGCCGCCCTGGCCGACCATCACCTTGAACACGTCCGTCCGATGCCGGGTGCCGTCGAGGCGCTGGCGGCGGGCGGTGCCTGGCCACAGGGGGTGGTGTCCAACAAAACCGGAAAATTCCTACGCGCCGAGGTGGCCCATCTCGGCTGGGGGCAATGCTTCGGCGCGGTGGTCGGCGCCGGCGACGCGGCGGCCGACAAGCCGAACGCCGCGCCGATCCACCTGGCACTCGGCCAGCTTGGCGCCACGGCCGATCGCTCGGTGTGGTACCTGGGAGATACCGCACTGGACATGCAGACCGCGCGCGCAGCTTGTGTTACCGCGGTGCTGATCGGCGATGCATCGCACGACCTGGGCGTTGACCACGCGGCCCCCGATATCCACTTTCCCTCGGCCCACGCGCTGGCGGCGCATCTCGGTTTGCTTGCAATTAAGTAACCCTGTGCTGCTAAACTGCGGGCGCTAGGCGGTCGTGCCACGGCCGCCGGGTAACCTGACTGACGACGACAGCCCATAAAAAACAGCAAAGACAACAAGAAGGATCCTGCTGTGGCCACTGAAAAATCGCAGAATGTGCAGGACGTGTTCCTGAACCATGTGCGCAAGAACAAGACCCCGGTGACCGTCTTCCTGGTCAACGGCGTGAAGCTCCAGGGGATCATCACCTGGTTCGACAACTTCTCGGTCCTGCTGCGGCGCGACGGGCACACCCAGCTCGTCTACAAACATGCCATCAGCACTGTGATGCCGGGGGCTCCGATCCAGTTGTTCGATGCCGCGAAGACCGAGGGCACGGTCACGCTCGCGCGTGAACCGGCGCGGGAGTTGAGCACTGTCACTGGGGAATGACGCCGCGCGCCCAAACGGCGCCTTGAACGGCGCGGGTCCGACCCGTGCCGCGGTCATCCTTCCCTGGGAACATGCGGCGGGTGCGGCCGATCATGCCCGCGCGGCCGACGCGCGCCTGGCCGAGGCGGTCGGGCTGGCTGCGTCGATCGGGTTGGTTGTCGCGCATACGGCCATCCTGCCGCTGCGCGCCCGCCGGCCGGCGACGTTGCTCGGCACCGGGCAGCTTGCGGCCCAGGGCGAGGTGATCGCCGAGCAGGACGTGACCGTGGCGATCGTCGATGCCACGCTGTCGCCGGTGCAGCAGCGCAACCTGGAACGCGCATGGCACTGCAAGGTGATCGACCGGACCGGGTTGATCCTGGACATCTTCGGGGAACGGGCGGCGACGCGCGAGGGCACGCTGCAGGTCGAGCTGGCACATCTGGACTACCAGCGCTCGCGCCTGGTACGGTCCTGGACCCATTTGGAACGCCAGCGCGGCGGCTTCGGCTTCCTGGGTGGTCCCGGCGAGACGCAGATCGAGGCCGACCGGCGCCTGATCGGCGACCGCATCGTGCGGCTGAAGAAGGAGTTGGAGCAGGTGCGGCGCACGCGCGGCCTGCACCGCACGGCGCGCCGCCGGGTGCCGTTTCCGGTGATCGCTCTCGTGGGCTACACGAATGCTGGAAAATCAACGCTGTTCAACGCGTTGACCGGAGCTGACGTGACCGCGCGCGACCAGCTTTTCGCCACGCTCGATCCGACCATGCGCGGGATGCGGTTGCCGTCCGGGCGGCGGGTGATCCTGTCCGACACGGTCGGCTTCATCAGCGACCTGCCGCACGAGTTGATCGCCGCGTTCCGCGCCACGCTCGAGGAGGTGGCCGAGGCGGACGTGATCCTGCATGTCCGCGATGTGGCGCATCCTGACACCGCGGCGCAGCGCGCTGACGTGGTTGAAGTGCTGGATGAGATGGTGGCCGATTTCACGCTCGACGCCGATTGGACCTCGCGCTGCATCGAGGTGCTGAACAAGGCCGATCTGCTCGGCGGCGTCGCGAACGTGGCGGGGCACGCGGGGCCAGTTGCGCCGGGGCGCGCGGGCGGTATCGCGGTTGGGCGCGCTGGGGCCGTTGCGGTTTCGGCGATCACCGGCGAAGGGCTGGCAGCGCTCGCCGAGGCGATCGATGCAAGGATCGCCGGCGGAATGGAGGAGACGGACTACGCCATCGCCCACGCCGACGGTGCCAGGCTGGCGTGGCTGTATCAGCACGGCGAGGTGTTGGACCGCGAGGACGCCGACGAGGCGGTACGCGTCAAGGTGCGCCTGCTGCCGGCCGATCGGGCGCGGTTCGAGCGGCTGCATTAATGCAGATTCGAGCGGCGGGACATTCATTCACCTCTCCTGCGAAGAGCAGGAGAGGTAGGTATACAGGCCGCATCCAGCCGCGAGTCGCCGCATGATCTTCAACCATCGAGACCTTACCGATCTCGCGGTGTTGCTGCGCGAGGCGGGGCGGGCAGAGGTGATGCCGCGGTTTCGCAACCTCCGGCCGGGCGCGGTGCGCAGCAAGACTGACGCGCTGGACCTGGTGACGGATGCCGACGGGGCGGCCGAGGCGATGATCACCGCTGGGCTGCTGCGCCGGTTTCCCGGCGCGGTCGTGGTGGGCGAGGAGGCGACCGCCGCCGACCCGTCGCTGCTCGGGCGCCTGGGCGATGCCGACCTTGCCTTCGTGGTCGACCCGGTCGACGGCACGGCAAACTTCGCCGATGGATTGCCGCTGTTTGGCGTCATGGCGGGGGCGCTCATCCGTGGCGAGGTGGTTGCGGCCGCGATCCACGACCCGGTCGGCGACGACTGGGCGTTGGCGTTGCGCGGCGAGGGGGCTTGGCGCGAGACACCGGACGGCCGGCGGGATACACTGCGGGTCGCCGCGCCGGCGCCGGTCGAAAGCATGATCGGCAGTGTGTCATGGCGCTTCCTGCCGCCGGCGCAGCGCGCCGTGGTGTGCGCCAACCTGCCGCGCGTCGCGGCGGCCTGGGGATTTCGCTGCGCCGCGCATGAGTACCGCATGGCCGCGGCGGGTCGGGTGCATTTTTTGTTGTTCAACCGGCTGTATCCCTGGGACCACGCGCCGGGCTGGCTGCTGCATCGGGAGGCCGGTGGATACGCGGCTGCGTTTGATGGCAGTCCGTATCGAGCGACCGGAACCGCTGGCGGACTGATCGTGGCGCCTGACAAGGCAAGCTGGCAGGCGCTGCGTGATACGCTGCTGGGCGAAGGGTAGTACCTCGGTATGGTGAGGCCGCTGGTTGCCGCGGCCGTATCGCTTCGGCCGGTGACACTCCCCCGGAACTGTGGTTGGCTTCCGGCCGAAGCCCAGGCGGCGGCAGGCCAAACGGACCATCCAGGTGCAACTCGCGTCCAAATCCTATCAGGCCGACGATATCGCGGCGGTCCAGGAACTCTACCACGCCAACGGCTGGACCGATGGGTTGCCGATCGTGCCGCCCACGCGGGACGCCGTCGAGGCGTGTCTGGAATGGGCGATGACGTCGCCGGACCAGCTTCTGGGCATCGAGCCGGTTCGTGCGCAGGCGGTCACCGCCGAGAAGCTTGCCATCAACGCGGTGATGGCGGGTTGTCTGCCGATGCATTTCCCGGTCGTGGTCACCGCCTTCACCGCGATGCTGCAAGCCGAATTCCTGCTGCACGGCGCCACCGCCAGCACCGGGGGCTGCGCGATATTCGTCGTTCTGAACGGCCCCATCCGCCGCGAGCTAGGGGCCGGCGGCGGCTTCAACGCGCTGGGTAATTCGGACCGCGCAACGGCTGTGATCGGCCGGGCGCTGCGCCTGGCGCTGATCAACATCATGGAGGTGCGGCCTGGGGGGATCGATCGTTCCACTCTCGGTCACCCTGGCAAGTTCACCTATTGCGTTGCCGAGGATGAGGAAGACACGACCTGGTTTTCGCTCGCCGAACAGCGCGGCGTGCCGAAGGAGGTTTCCGCCGTGACCGTCATGGCTGCCGGCGCGCCACGGCAAATCATGAACGAATGGACGACGCAGCCGGAAGAAATCCTGGAAACCTTCGCCGCCGAGATGCGGGCGAATCTGCGGCATTATTCGTTGCATGCCGGAAATTACGCGCTGATCATTCCGAAACAATTGCGCCAGCACATCCAGGCGGCAGGCTGGAGCAAGACCGACATCGCGAGGTTCATTCATGAGCGGGCACGCATCGCGCGGCGCGAATGGGCGGATGTCGGGAAGCGGGCGGTGGTGCGGGATCGGGGCGACAGCATCTATCCGGCGTTGGAATCGCCCGACCACCTGCTGGTCGTCGCCGCGGGCGGGCCGGCTGGCGGGTTCGGCGCGGTCATTCCACCGTGGCTCGGGAGCAAGAGCCGGGCGGTCACGATGGCGATCGGGGCTTGCGTTGACTGCGAACCGCCGAAAGGTTGAAGTCGGCTACCGCAAGGAAGGGCGCGGGTGATGGCTTTCCAGGTTTTCGATCCGACGAACGAGGCGGCGCCACCTCTGGGGCGGCTCGCGCCGCGGCCGGTGTCGTTGCGCGGCAAGGCCGTCGGCTTCATCTCGAACGGCAAGGAGGGGACGAAGGGTTTCTTCGCCCACCTTGACCGGATGCTGCGACAGGAGTTCGGTGTCGCCAACGTCGTCCGCCGGGTGAAGTCGAACTACAGCGCGCCGGCGGACGGGTATATCGTGGGCGAGATCGCGAACTGGGACGCGATCGTGACCGGCATCGGCGACTGAGGAAGCTGCTCATCGTGCAGTTTGCATGACTCCGTCGTCGCCGAACGCCTGGGCGTTCCCGCCGTTGCCGTGATGACCACACGGTTCGTGAGTGCGGCTGAGTTGATGAGCCGTGTGTTGGGCATGCCCGGTTATGCGTTCGCCGTGATCTCGCATCCGGTCAGCAGTGCGACGGACGACGGGTTGGCCGATATGGCGCGGTCGACGGTCGAGCAGACGCGGCGGTTGCTGGCGTTGGGCTGAGGCTCGATGCCTCCGGTCGAGGTGGTGCGCCGCCAGGCACCAGGTCCACTCAGCGTCACACCGACGTTGCTGTGGTGTCATGGCCGGGCTTTTCCCCGCCATGCATCGCGGCATTTTGCCGGCGGGGGTGGCCGAGACACGGTGCTATGGAGGTCGGCCGACCATGCCGATGGTCGCACAACGCCGTCAAAACGGGAGCCATAGAGACTGGGCTGGTGTTTGCCGCCAGCCTGTCTGTATCATGTTGCGATGCAGGATACGCACCTCATCCAGAGCGGCTACCTGACCGCCACGATCAAGGCGGACGGCGCCGAGCTGTGCTCGCTGTGCGATGCCACCGGCGAGGACATGCTGTGGCAGGCCCTGCCGGTCTGGCCGCGCCACGCGCCGGTCCTGTTCCCGATCGTCGGGCGGCTGAGGGACGATGAACTGCGCCACAACGGCCGTACCTACCGCATGACGCAGCACGGTTTCGCGCGGGACCACCGCTTCGCCTGGCTGAACCGCACCGCGACGTCCTGCCGGCTCGTGCTGCACGACGATGCGGCGACCCGCGCCGTCTACCCGTTCGCGTTCCGCTTCGAGGTCGCCTTCGCGCTGGAAGACGACGCGCTCATCAACACCTTCACCGTGATCAACACCGGGCGCGAAATGCTGCCGGCGTCGGTGGGCGCCCACCCGGCGTTCCGCTGGCCGGTGCGCGAGGAGATCGACAAGTCGGCGCATGTGCTGGAGTTCGACCGGCCGGAGCCGGCACCGATCCGCCGCCTCGCCGGAGGGCTGCTGGGCGCGTCGGAGCCGACACCCATCGCGGGGGCGACACTGGCGCTCGACCCGGCGTTGTTCGAGGCCGACGCGATCATCCTGGACCAGCTTGCCAGCTCCTCGGTGCGGTTCACCGCGCCGGGTGCCGAGGCGATCGAAGTGGCGTGGGAAGGGTTCCGCGAGCTCGGCATCTGGATGCGCCCCGGCGGGGACTTCCTGTGCATCGAGCCGTGGTATGGCACCGCTAGCCCAGCCGATTTCGACGGCGAGTTCCACGACAAGCCGGGCCTTATGCTGATCCCGCCCGGTGATCGGCGTGTCCTGACGATGCGGGTCAGGCTCTGCTGACGACGGGGATTACCGCTTCGGTTGCCGGGTGGGTAAGCTCTTGCGCAACGCGCCGGGTTCCGGGGGATAACGGCGGCTTGGGGTAACCGTGGTGGTGGCGCAAGAGCTTACCCACCCTACGGCGCGTGTAGGCGGCGAACTCCGGAGCCGCTCGGCGTGGCGGGCTCCGTTAGCCATTCCGCGAGCGTTTCGGCCGCGCGGATCGTGATCGTCTCGACGTCCGCGGTCACGCTGGTGATCCGCACCCGGTGCGTTGGTGGTGTCGGCATGGCGAAGCCGGCGCGCTCGACGATGTCGCGCGACAGTACGGCGACGCAGTCCAACTCCTTGGTCATTCCCTCCAACCGCGCCGCGATGTTGCCGACCTCACCCAGGAATTGCACCGTGTGCTGATGCGACAACTCGCCGATCACGGCGAGGCCGACATGGCAGCCGACGCCGAACCGCAGCGCATGGTGGAACTCCGCCAGGATCTCATGGCCCAGCGCGTCGAGCGCCCGCCACAGGGCCTCGATCGCGCGCAACGCCTGCCGGCACGCCTCCGCCGGCGTGCAATCGGCGCCGAAGAATGCCGTGATGCCGTCGCCGGCAACGCTGGTGACCTGGCCGCCATGCGTTTCGACCGCACGGCTGACCGCGGTGACATAGCGGTCGACGATATACAGCGCGTCATATGGCAGCCGTCCGTCCGCCAACCGGGTCGAATCGCGAAGATCGACGAAGATGGCGGCGATCTCCCGCTCATGCGATGCGGCGATCACGGCGTGCGGGTGGGTGCCGTCGGTTGTCAGCAGGGGGATCACCGCCAGCGCGCGACCCGGCCGTAGTTGGCAGGCGAGGCGGACCCGCCCGGGTGCTCCGATCCGGTCCAGCGTCGCACGTTCCAGCGCGCTGGCCGGCGGCAGTTCCTCCAGACCCGCCGTGACCAGCACGCGGCAGGTGGAGCAGCGGCCGCGTCCGCCACAGATTGACGCGTGGTCAATCCCGGCCCAACGGCTTGCTTCGAGGACCGAGAACCCGTGCGGCACCGTCACCGCCCGTCCTGCGGGATAGGTAATAACGACAGGCCGATCCCGCCGCTCGCGCCGCTGGCGTAGCGCCCGCAACCCGAGCACGCCGAGGACCAGCGCGGCATATAGGTACAAGGTCGAGTCCCGGAGTTCGGCCAGGCTTGCCCCGATGGGTGTTCCCGCCAGGGCGTAGTCGCGAAACAGTTGCGGCTCGACCGCCGCCGCATCCATCGCCTGCCACCCGGCCTCCGCGATGCCGAGGACGGCGAGCACCGGCAGCAGCGTGGTGGCGACGGCGAGAATCGGCGCCCATCGCGGGTACCACGGCTTCGGGCGCAGCCACATCGCGAGGCCAAGGCAGCCATGGGTCCACAGGATCAGCAG
>DASRQX010000146.1:0-5400 GCA_035696165.1 Acetobacteraceae bacterium
CGATAGCCGCGGAAACCGGCGAACTTGGCCTGTGCAACGGCGATGCGCTGCTCCCAGGCGCGGTACGCGGCCTCCTGGCCGGGCCTGACGCGGGTCGAGATCACGGCGGAAACCGGCGCGGGCCGCACACCCGCGGCATCGTCCCGCACCACATGCACATCGTCCGGCCCGACCAGCATCGGCTGGACGCTGTCCAAAAGCCGGGTTCGGCGGTCGGAGCGCAGCCAGGCGGAAGCGGCCTCGGCACTGGCAAAGCGCTGCACAATCACCCAGTCCACCTGTACGGGCGGGCTTGGCGGCATGACGATCTGCTCGACGAAGCCGGGAAATTCCGCCGCCACGGCGCTGATCGTGCTTTGCCAGCGCCCGAATTCATCCGCCATGCCGTCGCGCACGCGCGTCTGGGTGACGAGGGAGACCGGGCCGGCTTGCGCCGATGTCCGGTCACTCAGCGTGATCTGCTCGCTCACGTTTGGACGCTGAGTTTGCTGAAGATGCGATCCGGTGTCAACGGCAGGTGCGCGAAGCGAACGCCGGTAGCGTTGGCGACGGCGTTGGCAATGGCCGGTGCGATCGGGTTGATCGCGCACTCGCCCTGAGCCTTGGCGCCCAGCGGCCCGATCCGGTCATGGGTGTCGGCGAAGAACACCTCGCTCGGCGGCACGTCGGCGAAGGCCGGGATGCGGTAATTGCGCAAGGCCGGGTTCACCATCGCACCGTTCGCATCGTGCACCATGTGCTCGGTAAGCGCCCAGCCGATGCCCATGCCGATCGACCCGTCGATTTGCCCGCGGCACTGCATCGGATTGATCAGCCGCCCGATATCGGCGGCATGCACGCTGTGCAGGATGCGGATCTCCGCGGTCACGCGATTCACCGCCACGCGAACCCCGTGCACGTTGAAGCCGACTGTGCGGGGCGACAGATACGCCCGTCGCCGGGCTTCGAACCGATGCCTCTCGCCCACGCCCGCGGCGTACAGGTCAGCGAGCGGAATGCGCCGCTCGCCGCACATCACAGCATCATCCGCCAAGCGGCAATCCTCGATCGCCACGCCGGCGTGGCGGTTCGCATAATCCAGGATGTTCTCGCGCAGCGCCACCGCGGTCAGCGCCACCGCCTGGCCGGCGACGACGGTCCCGGTGCTCGCGAACGTGCCGGTGTCGAAAGGCGTCAAGTCGGTATCGGCATTGATGATGTCGATCTGCCCAGCCCGCGTCCCCAGTACCTCAGCGGCGATCTGGCGGTGCGACGTGACGGAGCCGTTGCCCATTTCGGTCGATCCGACCGCGAGGTGATAGCTTCCGTCGGCCAGCAGCCGCATCTCCGCGCCCGAGCGGTGCTCTGTCGGAGGCCCGGATTCCAGCATCGCGAGCGCGCAACCGGTCCCTTCCGCCCACTCGTCGCCTTCTGGCTTCCCCGCGCCGCGCCCACTCGCCAGCGCCTGTTCAACGAGGTCCATGCACTGGTCGAGGCCGTAACTGCCGAAATCCACGTCCGACGGCTCGCCCCATATCGACTCGATCCAGTCGTCGGGGCGGATCATGTTGCGGCGACGGATCTCGAACGGATCGAGCCCGAGCTTTTTTGCGAGATCGTCGATCGCGCTCTCAATGGCGAAGGTGGTCTGCGAGGAGCCGTAGCCGCGGAATCCGCCGCCCGGCAGCAGGTTGGTGTAGACGGCGTAACCGTCAGCCTTCTTGTTCGGGCAGCGGTAGGCCGCCACCGGGCTGGAAAGCGCCGCTGCGAGCGTCTCGCCGGCATGGCCGCCATAGGCGCCGGTGTTGGAGACGACGCGCAACTGGATCGCGGTGAGCGTGCCGTCGCGACGCGCGCCGAGCCGGATTTGAGTGGTCATCTGGTGCCTGGTCGTCGCGCCGATGAACTGCTCCTCGCGCGTAAACTCCCATTGCACCGGTCGCCCGATCTTCAGCGTACCAAGGACGCAGAGATCCTCGGAAAGCATCTCCTGCTTGCCGCCGAATCCGCCGCCCACCCGCTCGGTGAACACGTGAACATCACCCGCGCGCAGCCCGAACAGGTGGCAGATCTTCTGCTTCGCGACGAACGGCGCCTGCGAACTGGTGCGGACGTGGACGCGCCCGTCCTTGTCAGTCCATGCGATGGAACCGCTCGTCTCGAGATGCACATGCTGCACGCGCGAGGTCGAATAGGTTCCCTCATGCACAACGTCGGCGGCGGCAAATCCGTCCGCCGTGCTGCCGACCTCGCCGTGGATGTCGACATAGACATTCCCGTACGCGTTAATCCCCTTGTCGTGCAGCAACGGCGCGTCCGGCAGCATCGCCGCCTCCGGGTCGAACACCGCCGGCAGGATCTCGTATTGCACGTCGAGCAGCCGGCACGCCGCTTCCGCCGCGGCCTCGGTTTCGGCAACCACCGCCGCCACGCGCTGCCCCACGAACCGGACGACGTTGTCGAGCATGTAGTTGTCGTCCGGATCGACCAGATGGTCCTCGTGAGTCGCGGTGGCGTAGAGGCGCCGCGGCACGTCCTCCCAGGTGAAGATGGCGGCCACGCCGGGCACAGCGGCCGCCCGCTCGCGCCCGATATGCAGAATCCGCGCATGCGCGTGCGGCGAGCGCAGCACCTTGAGGTGCAACAGCCCCTCAATCGCGACATCCATCGTGTAGTGGGCGCGGCCGGTCACGATGGGCTCACTGAACGGATTGGCGAGGCTCGCCCCGCAGGCTTTGCCGGCCACGTCGTCCTCGGCCGATGCTACGCCGTGGATCGCGTCGGCGATGGAGCGATAGCCCGTACAACGACAGAGATTGCCCTTGAGCGCATGCGGTAGATCGGCCCGCTGCTCGGCACTCAGCGCCGTGACGGTCATCATCATGCCGGCGGCGCAGAAGCCGCACTGGAACGCCTGCGCATCCAGGAACGCCTGCTGCGTCGGATGCAGCTCGCCGTTCTCCGCGAGGCCCTCGATGGTAGTCACCTCGCGTCCGGCGGCCCGGAAGGCGGGCATCAGGCAGGAATGCACGGGAGTGCCGTCCAGCCAGACGGTGCAGGCGCCGCAGTCGCCGGCATCGCAGCCCTTCTTGACGCCGAGACAGCCGTGCTGGCGCAGGAAGGTGCGCAGGCACTGGCCCGGCTCGGGCGTTGCGGCGAAGGGGCGATGGTTGACGCTGAAGCCGAGCGTGGCGGCGGCGTGGTTCGCCTGTGGTGCAATTGCGATGTCGGTCATGGCCGCGCTCCGGTTCACGCCAACTCGGCGCGGATCTGTTCAGCGAAGTGATAAGTCAGGTGGCGCTTGTATGCAGCGCTGCCGTGCACGTCGTCGAAATACCCGTCGGCGGGAATATGGGCATCGATGGCGTGGCGCAGTTCCGCAGCAGATGGCGGCTGCGCGAACCGCAGCTGCACCGGCCGAGGCGTCGCCGCCGTGATAGTGATCAGCAGGTCGCCGAACTCCGGCGTCTGCGTTCCGATGATCAGTGCGGCGGAGCGGCCAAGCTTGGTGAGGGATGCATGGCGAAACGCGGCACGCTTCGACAGCGCCGCGACCGGGAGGTGGATGCTGCGCAGCAATTCTCCCGGCTGCAACACATTGGCATGGTTACCGGTGACGAACGCGATTCCCGGCATTTCGCGCGGCGCCGCGCCGCGCGGCCACAGCGTATAAGTCGCCTCCAGCGCCACGGTCAACGAGATCATCGGCCCGGCCGGCAGCGACATGCAGATGTTTCCGCCGACCGTCGCCGCGTTCCAGATCTTGAACGAGGCCAGGAACGCGTTGCAGCACTCGCGCAGCAGCGGGGCGGCAGTCCATTCCTCAGGCGCGACGAAGCGATAAAGCTCGGCGATGTGGCAGGTCGCGGCGATATCGAGCCCGGCAGGCGACGTCGCAAGCGCCGGCCAGCGCAGCTGATCGAGATCGATCAGTGTGTCGGTCGTCCATTGCGGTTCCGAGAACAGCCAGGTTCCGCCGGCCAGCCAAGCGTAGCCGTCGCGCCACTGGGTGATCTCATCCGCCGAGGCTGGACGTCTGACCTCGACCACCGTGTTCAGGTTCATGGAAGGTCCGCCAAGGTCTTGGCACCGGGACCGGGCGTGATCAGCATCGGCCATTGATGCGAGCCCCACGGCACTTGCGGCGGCAAGGTCGCGTTGATCTTGCGCTTGGTGTCTTCGTCGATGATTGCTTGACGCGCGTCGCCGCCCATCAATTCATAGTCCATAAGATGGTAGTTGCCGAAGAACGCGGCACCGACGGCCCGATCGGCGATGATTCGGGTCAGCGAGTCCAGCATGTCGTCCGGCGTCGTGGTGAACGAGACCGTCTCGATCAAGATCAGTCGGTCGTTGATGGCCTCTGGCCCGAAAAACTGCGCCAGCACACTGAACAGGACGTTGTTCTGGCGGGCGACGTAGATCGTGTTGCTGGCCGCGTAGGTCTTGTCCCAATCGGCGCCGAGCATCTGTTTCCAACCGCCGATCACGTCCATCCAGTGAGCGACCTGGGTCTGCGCCGCCCAGGCGATGTCCTTCTTCAGCAACGGCGACTGTTTCTTGGCAAATTCCTGCAGCGCGTCCGCCGAGATCACGTTGTTCTTCAGACACTCGTCCATGAACGCGATGTTGTTCTGCAGAATGCTGCGGTTGGTTGGCCGCCAGTCGTCCTGCATGGCGGTCGCGTCAAGGCCGTCGAGCGCGGATTGCATGCGGTTGCGGTACGCCGCCAGCGAGCCGCGCCAAGTCAAGTCGTTGGGACTGTTCAGATAGGGAACGACCACTTCGGCCAACGCCATGGAGCTGTGGCCGACGGATTTGAGCAATTGATAGACGATCGGCACCGGCGGCGCGTCGATCGGCGCTATGCCGGGGCGATAGAGGATGAATCGTCCGCCGGCCCCTGAGAATAACCCGAGGACGAGCGGGTGCTGCGACAGGATGCTCTTTTTGAACACTTGCGCTGCATCGCCGTAGAGCTCGAACATGGTCGTGTTGAGCTGCAGGACATTCTTGGTCCCGATGTCGGCCGGGCTCGGCGCCGAGGTGCCGACGATCTCCTTGAAGTAGGCCGGAAGCTCGGCGCCCTGCGCCTGCGAGCAGGGCCTGACAATTGCCAGCGAGGCAAGCAGCGCGCAAGCGCCGCCGATCAAGGTCGAAATATGTTTCACAAATGTCTCCCAGAATCCAAGATCGCGGCGGCGACAACGCCAGCCGAAATCCAAAATTGTTTACTAATAGCGCAATTCATTTTATATCATAAATATATGATTACAAGACATAGGTCAGCACGACGCCGAACGTCTGCGCCATGATCCCGGGATGCGCTGGATCGTTGGCGGCGAAGCGGCTTTGGGGGCAGCGGCATCTCCGAGCCAAATGGGACGCTTCGAGACACCGCCGGTTTTAAGCTGGTTTAAT
>DASRQX010000147.1:0-1995 GCA_035696165.1 Acetobacteraceae bacterium
ACCGGCCTGGGGCAGCGCGCCGGTGGTCCCGGTGGCGAAGCCGCAAGGCAGCCTGCCGACGCTGAAGATGCCGACGGCCCAGGGCTGGAGCGACGGACAGATGCCGGTGGCGGCGTCGGGGCTCAAGGTCAATGCGTTTGCGACCGGCCTGAAACATCCGCGCTGGATCCATGTGCTGCCCGATGGCGGCGTCCTCGTTGCCGAGGCGCAGCAGGTTGCCGAGCCGGTCAGGAGCGTGTTCGGCTACGCGATGCAGGCCACCATGCGGCGCGCCGATGCGCTTGGCGTCAGCGCCAACCGCATCACACTGTTCCGCGACAGCGATCGCGACGGCGCCGCCGAAAAGCGCGAAACGTTTATCGAGAACCTGAACCAGCCGTTCGGCATGGCGCTGGTAGGCGACACGTTTTATGTCGGCAACACCGATGGCGTGGTTTCATTCCCCTATGCTGCGGGCGCGGATCGCATTACCGCGCCGCCAAGGAAGCTCACCACCTTCAAGCCTGGCGGGCACTGGACCCGGAGCCTGCTGGCGAGCCCCGACGGCAAGAAACTCTATGTCGGGGTCGGCTCGCTGAGCAATATCGCCGACAGCGGCATGGCGGTGGAGCAAGGCCGGGCGGCGATCTATGAACTCGATCTGGCCAACGGCAATAGCCGCATCTTTGCCGGCGGCCTGCGCAATCCGGTCGGCCTCGCCTGGGAGCCGCGGACAAGCGTGCTCTGGACGGTGGTCAACGAGCGCGACGGTCTCGGCGACGAGACGCCTCCGGACTACCTGACTTCGGTGCGCGACGGCGGCTTCTACGGCTGGCCCTATTGCTACTGGGGACAGACGGTGGACGATCGGGTGCCGCAGGATGCGGCCGCGGTCGCCAAGGCTATCAGGCCGGACTATGCGCTGGGCGGCCACACTGCGTCGCTGGGCCTGTGCTGGCTGCCGGCCGGCACGCTGCCGGGCTTTCCCGACGGCATGGTGATCGGGCAGCACGGTTCCTGGAATCGCAGCACGCTGAGCGGCTACAAGGTCGTGTTCGTGCCGTTCGCGAACGGGCTTCCGGCCGGGCCGCCGCGGGATATTCTGTCCGGATTCCTCGCTCCCGACGAAAGCGCGTCCTATGGACGGCCGGTCGGGGTCGCGCGCGGTCCCGACGGTTCGCTTCTGGTCGCCGACGATGTCGGCAATGCGATCTGGCGCGTCACCGGCGCGTAGAACCAATGCCTTCCACTCCAACGCATCCGCACGAGGCCTGAGCCATGCCGCGCAAGCAGATCCTGATCGCGGGCGCCAGCGGGCTCGTGGGCTACGCGGCGATCAGGCATTTCGGCGCCGATCCCGATTGCGACGTCATCGCTCTGTCGCGGCGCGCGCCCGACAACACGCATGGCGCGCGTTTCCTCCCCCTGGACCTGACTGACGCTATCGCCTGCGAGCAGCTTGCCGCTGACCTGCCCGGCGTCACGCATCTGGTCTACGCCGCCCTGTATGAACGCCCCGGACTGGTGGCCGGCTGGCGGGAACGCGAGCAGATCGAGACCAACGACCGGATGTTTCGCAACCTGTTCGATCCCTTGCAACGGCACGCGAAGAATCTGCGCCATGTCACGCTGCTGCAGGGCACCAAGGCCTATGGCGTGCATGTCCGTCCGCTGGCGGTGCCGGCGCGGGAAAATCGCTCGGAGATGCACGAGCAACCGAACTTCTACTGGAATCAGGAAAACCACTTGCGCGCCCTGCAACGGGGCAAGGACTGGACCTGGTCGATCCTGCGTCCGGTGCTGATCGTCGGCTATTCCACCGGCAGCGCCATGAACGTGATTCCCGCGCTTGGCGTCTACGCCGCCCTGCGGCGGGAGGCAGGACTGGACCTGCCCTTCCCCGGCGGCGCGCCGCGGGTGGCGCAAGCGATCGACGCCGACCTCCTGGCCCGCGTCATCGCCTGGGCCGGCGAGGCGGCCAGCGCCCGCAACGAGATCTTCAACATCACCAATGGC
>DASRQX010000148.1:0-1962 GCA_035696165.1 Acetobacteraceae bacterium
GCGTGCGGCCTGAACCACGTCGCGACGATCGACTGCCGCGTGCTCGTATTTCCGCAATGCGGCGCGTTGTTGTTCAGGCATGTTGTCTAACCACTTATCAATGCGGTCCGCGAACCCGTTGTCAACTTCGACCCGTTTTACCCATTCGCCTAATTGCACTGACTGTTGGTAGGTATAAGCGATGGCAAGATCCGCGGTTTGGTAATTGCCGGTGAGCGCGAGCTCGCTAATCACCCTATCGACTGCATCGGCCTTTTCAGTTAGCACTTCTCGGCGAATTTCTGGGGGAAGGGCCTTGAGGACCTCCAAGTCTCTGCCGACTCTCAATGCCTCGGCGTAAAGCGTTTTCATCTCCTCGTAGTGAAAGCGTTTGTGCTGTGATCTGCGGTCGAGTGATCCGGTGCCGAACGAGATGACTCCCGCCACCAGGACAAACGCGCCGCCGAGGACCGTGCCCTGTCCGCCAGTCAGGTTGTGCCAGATGTCAAACCACCCGCTCATCTCTACCTATCCAGTGCCTTCGCGGTGCGTTCACGATCAAAATTGAGCGGCGCCGGACAGCGGCGCGTCGGGCAGATTCTGACCCAACGACACCCAGGTCCGGTGCCTACCAACCACTTCCGCTGCTCACAGTTCGGCAAGCGCGACGCCGGTGAGCCCCGGGCCGAGGTGCACCAGCTCCGTGTCGACGCCGGCGTCGAGGTTGACGTGGCGGATGCTGCCGCCGAGATCGCCGACGTAGAACCGCGATTCGGAGCCGGCGGCGACGCCGATCGCCTCTTGGTATCCGCGGGACAGGATCTCCGGTGTACCGACTGTCGGCTGCACGATCGCGCGGTTGAGCGTGTTGCCCTCGGGTTCTGCGCCCCGGTCAGTCCACACCAGCGTGGCCCCACCGAACAGATGCAAATCGATCGGCTCGGGCAGATCCTTCCACAGCAGTTCGATATCGTCGCGGTGCTGCGGGCTGACGCCTGGCGGCAGATCGATGGGGGCGCGAAAGATCCGGCCCTCGCCGGCTTTCGGTGCACCCTTCTGCGTCCAATACAGCAGGCGCCGATCCAAATCGATAGCGATGCCGACAGGGTGATTGCTGATCGTGCGGGCGGCCTGGTCGCCAACCGCGGGCACCACCAGTGGGCGGAGCCCACTACCGTCGAGATTGCAGGACAGCATCTGCATGCCCTCCCGATCGCACCAGTACAGCACGCCCGCCTCGAAATCGGCGGCGAGCTGTTTGCCGGTCGTGAACGCCCCGCGCGGAACGATGGTGACGCGATTCGTGCCGTCGAGATCGGCACGTTCCAGCGATCCGTTGCGGGCGAAGGCCACTTCAGCGCGTGGGCCCGCGCCTGGATCGGGGGCGCCCATGTTCGTCCAGTAGATGTGGCCACGAGATTGGTCGACCACGATGCCGTCGGGTCTTTCGTCGAGCCCGGTAATAAGGGTGCGTACCCGGGTGCCGTCCAAGGACACCGCCTGCAGCTCCTGTTTGCCATCGTTGAGGACCAGCAGCTCAGTCATCGGTGTGGCATTTCGCTGTCAGCCCCGGCGGTGTCGCCCACGGAGAATGAGGGCACGGCGTCGCAGATCGCCGCAACGTTTCGGCCCGCCTGCATGACCGCGCCGTCGGGCCTGACGATCGCGGCGGTCGCCCGGCCTTGTTTCAGCCAGCGGCCGGGTTCGCTTGCGGGAGCGACGGAGACGACGACGGCTCCGCGGCTGCTGACCTGGCTCCGTTGCGCATCGGTGAGCGGAGACGAGGTGACCAGCGCAAATCGGTTCCCAACGACTTGATCGACGCGCAGGCCATCGCGCAGTACCGGGTTGGGGCACAGCGTTCCGGCCAGCTGCCCGGGGGTGCGGGATTTGACCACCATCGCCGATCTGCGCAGCCCCGGGGCGACGCCGTCGGCGGCACTGGTGCGCGTGCCGGGCAAGCGGAGGGTTTCCAGCCGCGGG
>DASRQX010000149.1:0-9005 GCA_035696165.1 Acetobacteraceae bacterium
GTGTTGTGATCCAGATGACATCCACCACTGCCGGCCTGAGCCTCACCCTCGCGGCCGCGGGAGTGAAGATTTCGATCGCCAACTGAACGGCGCGCAGCGTCCGGCCTCGCGGCGACTCCACGACTTCGGATCCCGGCGCGCGCCCCTGACTAACACCGGTGCGTGCCGGGATGCTTTGCGTGATTCGGCGACGGTGCGAATCCGGGAGGTTACTAAGTGTCTGTTTGTAGATGTCACGCGCTGAAGTCCTCGGGGACGATGCGCTTCAGGCGCCGAGCGAGGATTGAGATGAAGGCAATCGCAACGAACGCGACAAGGTGGTGCTTCGAGCGCTCGAAGATGGTGTTCAACCGCAGTAGCGGTCCAGCCAGGCGAAGGACCGTTCGACCACCCAGCAGATGCCGGCGGGGACGAGCCGCCCGTCCCGACCGCGGGCAATCGCCTCGACGGTGGTGCCGAGTGTCTCACCGGCCTTGGCCAGTCGCTCACCTCGGTAGCCGAGATCGCCCAGCGCCGGACCCTGGAAGCCGCCATCGGCGAGCGAGTGCACAACCGGCACGATACCTTTGGTGTCATGCTGGTTCGCGGGCGAGACATCGATCGCCAGAGGGACGCCGTATTTGTCTACGGCAACATGGATCTTGACGCCCTGGATCTTCTTCCCGCCCAGTAACCCTGTGTAGTGAAGACCTTTTCAGCTAACCCATTGATCAACAATGGGCACACCCTCCAAAACAACCCCAATCCGCGAAGACGGGCTAAAGGCCGCGCGCATCGCTCTCTGCGCTGCGCCGAGGGCCGGGGCAAGCATCACACGGATTGCGGCGGATTGCCGAGACGCCGAGGATTCGCCGAGAGATGCGCCGTTTCCGCACACGGTGCCCAATCGCCACCGACATCTGGCGCCACCTCGGCGACAGCCACGTCGCGTGCCACCTGGCCTGATTCAGATGAGAGTTAGCCCGCCGTATTCATGACGTGGTTGCTCGTGGTCTGACCTGAGCGGCGGCAGCCCGTCAGCAGCCGGCAAACCAGGCGCGCATCCGCGGTTGGTCGAGCACCGCCGGATTCACCACGTGCCGCGGCACTTCGTGACGCAGAAATGCACGCGCCGCCAAGAAGGCGCCCTCGGCGAGGAGCCGAAGACACTCGTCCGTGTAGCAGATGGCATGCGGCGAGACGATGATGTTGTCGAGTGTGAGCAGCGGGTTAGTTGGCGATATGGGCTCCTGCGCAAACGCATCCAGCGCGGCGCCGGCGATGCGGCGATCCCTCAGCGCCTCATACAGCGCCCCTTCATCCACGATGTGGCCACGTGCCGTGTTGATGAGAAACGCCGTCGGCTTCATCAGCGCGAGTGCGCTGTGGCTGATCAGGCCGCGCGTGGTCTCGTTCAGCGGGCAGTTGACGACCAGAAAGTCCGCTTCGGCGAGCACGGTGTGTAGATCGCACGGTATCACCTCGAGCTGTTCGAGCTCTCGCGCATCGACATAAGGATCATAGGCGATCTGGCGCATTTCGAATGGACGCGCCAGGTAAAACAGCTCGCGGCCGATGTTTCCGACGCCAATCGATCCCAATGTCCGCCCGGTGAGGCCGATGCCGACGTATTGCATCTTTTCGTGCCAGCGGCCTGCGCGCGTGATCCGATCCATAACCGGAATGCGATGAGCCAGGGCAAGAATGAAGGCGAGGATGCTGCCGGCGACAGGTCGACGGACGCCCGCGGGATTGATCGCCAGCAGCACGCCGGCCGCGGTCATCGCCGCCACATCGCAGTTGTCGTAACCGACTCCGAAACGCGCCACGATACGCGTGCGCCGGTCGACCCGTCCCAATGCTGACGCGGGAACGCCGGGGGCTCCGAGGCAGATCGCGTCATAAGCAGCCAGATGATCGGCGGTCACGTTGACCGGCTGTTCGGGGAACCATTGCCAGTCGATCAGCGGATCTCGGTCCAGCACGGCAAGTGCCGACGGATCGAAGGTGATGCCGCCATCCTGGTCCAGCAGGTCGCGTGACAGGCCGACGCGAAACTTCGCTTCGGCCATCACAGCGCTATGGTCATGCCGCCATCGACCATCAGCACCTGGCCGTTGCAGAACGACGAGGCCGGCGACGCGAAATAGATTACGGCACCCCCAAGCTCCGACGGATCACCCCATCGTCCCAGCGGCGAGCGACCGGCGATCCAGTCATAGAACTGCTTGTCACGGCGAACCACCTGGTTCTGCACGCCCGGATAGAAGCCGGGGCCGATGCAGTTGACGTTGACGCCCTTCGGACCTAGCTCGACCGCCAGCGCGCGGGTCAGGCCGTGCAGGCCGCTCTTGGCGGCAATGTATGGGGCGATGCTGGTACGCGCGATCTGGCCCATCACCGATGAGATGTTGATGATCCGTCCCCAGCCGTTGCGGACCATCGGCCGTGAGGCCTCGCGTGCGAGCCGGAAGCACGCGGTCAGGTCCGTGTCAATCACCGATTGCCAATCCGTTTCGGTCAGGTCGTGCAACAAATTGCGCGTAACCAGGCCGGCGTTGTTCACCAGAATGTCGAGCCGGCCGAGCTCTTTGTCGATCGCTTCCACCGCCGCGCGGACCGCTGGGAGATCGGTGACGTCAAACGCGGCGATTGTCGCGCTGCCGCCCGCCTGTTCCAGCTCAGCGACACGCGGCTTCAGCGTGGCGGGATCGCGGCTGTTCACCACGATGTGCGCGCCCGCGCCGGACAGTGCCTGCGCCATGGCCCATCCGAGCCCACGCGACGACCCGGTGACGAGAGCCACTCGCCCTTTGAGCGAGAACATCTCCAGCATTGGCGTCGGCATTTCCCCTTCGCCCTTCGTTGCCGTCGCGCAGTGTTGCAGCTTCCACCCTGCTGCCCCACACTGTCAAACCTACTTTGTGGGGGTGCGCATGCGCGGAAATCCGCTTCGCTCCAAGCTGCAGAGCGACGAGCCGGTATTTGGCCCGCTGATCTTGGAACTTGCCAGCCCGGGCCTGCCGCAGATCTTCGCCATGGCCGGTGCCGACTTCATCATGTATGATCAGGAGGCCGGCTGCCTCGACGATGCGACGATAAAGACGCAGATCGCATTGACGCGCGGCCTCGGCATCGTGCCGATGGTGAATACCGCGTGGCACGATTACCACCTGCTGGCCCGACCGCTCGATTGCGGCGCCATGGGGTTGCTGGTGCCAGTGGTGCAGAGCCGGGCGGAGGCGGAGGCGATCGCGCGCGTCACCCATTATCCACCCAAAGGCATGCGCGGCGCGGCTTTCGGCATCGCCCATGACGACTATACCGGCACCGACCTCGACGAAGCGATCCGCATCGCCGACGAACGCACACTGATCGCGGTGAAGATCGAGACCGCGAAAGGCGTGGAGAATGTCGAGGAGATTATCTCGGTCCCCGGTATCGATATTGCCTTCGTCGGCCACATGGACCTGTCGGTGTCGTTGGGTACGCCGGGTCGCTATGACACGCCGCGCTTTCTCGACTGCGTCGACAAGGTGATCTCGGCGGCAAGGCGGCACGGCAAGACCGGCGCCTGCCTGGTCACCACACCGGATGCCGCACGGCAATGGATGGCGAAGGGCTACCGGTTCATCATCTTCTCCACCGACGTGATCCTGCTCATTTCGGCGTTCCGCGCCGGCATAGCGGGCCTGCGGTGAAGCGATGCGCCGGCGAGTCTTGTTCGGCGGTATCTGGCACGAGACCAACAGCTTCTGCCCGGTCCGCACCGATCTCGACGCCTTCCGCCGCTTCGCTTTGGTCGAAGGCGATGCGCTGCTCACCGCATATCAGGACACCAACACCGAGATCGGCGGCTTCGTCGCTGAGGCCAGCCGTCAGGACCTTGAGCTGGTTCCCACGCTGTTCGCCGGTGCGGTCCCCTCCGGTCTGGTCGATCGCGCGGCGCTTAACCACCTGACGGAGGCTACGATCGCGTGTGCCCGGCAACCCGACGTCGACGGCGTGCTGTTCGCCATCCACGGCGCGATGGTTGCTGACGGCGTCGAGGAAGCCGATGCGTATGTGCTGCAACGGCTACGCGATGCGATCGGCATCGACACCCCGCTGGTGGTCACCTTCGACCTGCACGGCAACATCAGCCGGGCACTCGTCGAGGCCGCCGATGTACTGGTCGGCTATGACACGTTGCCGCACGTGGACATGGCCGAGCGCGGTCGCGAAGCGACGCGGATTCTCCGCCGGCTGCTCGATGGCGCTCCGCGGCCACGCAAGGCGTTCCGCAAATTGCCGATGCTGACAGTACCGCAAATGCAGAGTACCGAGTCCGAGCCGATGTGCGGAATCATCGCGGAACTGCACAGACTCGAGCAGCAGGGCAACGTCCTCACCGCGTCGGTCGCCCCCGGCTTTCCGTATACCGACGTGCCGCATCTTGGGATGGCGGTACTTGCCTATGGCGATGGTGCAAACGCCGTGGCCGACGATCTCGCGACGCTGATCTGGTCGCGGCGTGAGCAGTTCCGTCCGTACTTGCTGTCGCCGGCGGTGGCGGTTAGCCGAGCCATGGCGGAACCGCACGGGCCGGTGTTCCTCACCGAACCGGCCGACAATGTCGGCGGCGGGGCACCAGGTGACGGCACGACGTTGCTGACCGCGATGGCCGAGGCGAATGCGGAAGGAGCAGTGGTGATCTGGGATCCTGCCGCGGCTGCCGCCGCTTCGGCTGGAATCGGCGGCCGCTTTCGCGGCGAGATCGGCGGCAGGACACTGCCGTTGCACGGACCACCGTTCGCGCTCGATGGACGCGTAACGTTCGCTGGCCCAGTCGCCTATCGGCGTGACGCCGCGTACATGACCGGGCAGCGGGTCGATCTCGGTCTGGTCGCAACGGTGACGATGGGAGGCATCAAGGTCGTATTGACCACCGAACGTGCCATGCCGTTCGACACACTGCACCTCCGCTGTGCGGGCATTTTGCCCGAGCATGAGCGCATCATCAGCCTGAAGTGTGGCAGCAACTGGCGTGTCGCCTTCGGCGACATGGCCGCGGCGCAGTACTATGTCGATACGCCCGGTATCTGCACCTCGAACATCGAGCGCATGCCGCTCACCCGCCTACGCGGCTCGTATTTCCCACTCGCCTGATCGCTATGGCTGCTTCTCCACGTTCCACATTGCCGGAATGGGTACGGCAAGGAGGCCCTTCAGATCGGCACGATAGGCCGTCGGGATATAGAATTGGCCGAGCGGCACCACGCCCACCATCTTCATAGCTTCCAGTTGCAGCTGTTCGTTGATCGCCTTGCGCATGGCGGGGTCCGTCTCGCGTGCCCATTCGCCGCGCAGCTCCTCCATGCGCTGATCGCAGGCCCAACCCGCCCAAGAGGTCTTGGTGCACGGCGCCTGCAGCTCATAGCTCGCGAGCGGATTGGCGACGTCAAGTCCGGGCGCCCACGCGTTGTATAGGTTCCAGCCGCCCTTGTCCGGCGGCTCGCTGTTCGCGCGCCGCGTCAGCATCGTTGACCACTCCATGGTTACCACGTCCAGATTGAGGCCGATCGCGCGCAGCTCCTGCTGCAATACCGCGTTCATCTCATGCACATAGGGTAGGCCAGTCGGGTCCATCAACACGATCTTCTCGCCGTTATAGCCTGCCTCTTTCAGCAGTTGCCGTGCCGCCGCCGGGTCCGGCTTGCGGAGCCTCTCGGCGCCCGTCTCGCTGCCGGTCGGCGAGCCGCACATCAACCATGCCCAGCAGACCTGCCAGAACGCCGGATCGCCGATCGCCGCGTGCATCAGGTCCTCCTGATCGATTGCGCGCACCAACGCCGCCCGCCCCTTCTCGCTGTTGAACGGCGGATAGAGATGATTGGGTCGCAGGAACCCCTGGGCACCCGACTTGTTGTGGATGGCGACGACAATGTTGTTGACGCGCTTCAGTACTGGCACCAGATCGAACGACACGTTCTCGATGCTGTCGACCTCGCCCTTCGTCAGCGCCGAGACCGCGGTGCTCATATCGGGGATGATGTCCCATTCGACCCGATCGACCTTCACGACCTTGCCGCCGGAATAGAAACGCGCGGGTTCGCTGCGCGACACATAGTCGGGGTTGCGCTCGAACACGATCTTGGCTCCCGGCACCCATGCCGATCGGACCAGCCGGAACGGACCGGAACCGTTGGCGCTGGTGACTGCCTCGCTGACCGGGCGGTTGGCGATCTCCTTCTCCGGCATGACGAACAGCGCCCAGCTCGGCTTGGCCATCGAGTCGAGCACTGGGCCGAACGGCTCGTTAAGCGACAGGGTGAAGCTGCGGTCATCGACCACATCCAGCTTCATCCCGAGCGCGGCCATCTTTCCGCCCGCCGGATCCTTCATCACCCACCGCCTGATCGAAGCCACCGCATCGGCCGCGCGCACTGGCGAACCGTCGTGGAATTTCAGGCCAGGCCGGAGCGTGAAGCCGTAGTTCTTCCTGTCGTCGCTGACAGTGTAGCTCTCTACCATCTGTGGATGCGGTTCGTAATTCTCATCGACGGAGAACAACTGGTCGTACACCATGAAGGCGAACTGCGTGGTGATGAAAGCGGTGTTGGTGACCGGGTCGAGCACCTTCAGGTCCGCTTGCGGCACGTGGCGGAGCACGCTCTCGGCCAGTGCACCGGGCGACGTGAAAGAGGCGGCGCCGAAAGCGATCACGGCTGCGGTCTGCGCCAGCTTGCTGCGCATCGTTCCCCCTTGTTGGTCCGCCGCGATAATTGTGGTTAGCGCAGCAGTATAGCCCTGGCGATACCGGGCGGAAAGCCGGGTGGGGGGTCCCTGATGGTCATGGGCCGCGCCACAGCGCGGAACACCCAGATTATAAAGCGGCGCGGCATACAGCGCGAAATCTCAGCGCTGCGCACCATCGCGTACGGACCACGGCGACTGGCTTCATCCTGTACCAGCACCATCGGACCGAACATCACCGTCACGCGGTGCGGATACCGGAAGCGGGGGCGGCAGAGGCTCGACCGCCGATACGGTGCGCACGCGCCGGGCGATCGGCGATCTTGGGATGTCCAAGCAGTAACCTTTAGGCCACGAACCAACTTGCCGTTAGTTGAAGGCATTCGATGCCGTAATGTCCGCCAGCTCAAGTCCAACGGTAGGTCTAAACATCGAACGCTCACACCGCACGGTTTCAACAGGACGACCGGTGGAGGATGGGACTTCGCTCTAACCGCAGAGTTCAGTAAGCGTAAGAGCGCGGACAGCACGGAGGAGTGGCAACGTCCCGGTTTCCGCGGGATGCGCAGCGCCATCGCGCGCGAGATATGGCAGCGGCCTGAGTTTCAGGCGAAGCGGGCGCGACCCGGACGACCAGTGCAGCCATTGCGCGGCTGACGCGAGGCCGCCCCACGCGCCAGCTTGCGCGCGGCGCAGATGGTGCCGGCGCCGATCGCAGCATCCGGCGAGCGCGTGTCGCTCCGCTACCTGAAATTTTTCGCGGCGAACATCCGCAACCCGCACACGCGGCGGGCCTACAGCCGCGCTGTGGCGGAGTTTCTGGCGTGGTGCGACGATCAGGGCGTGCCGTCTGTCGAGGCCGTGCAGCCGTTTCACGTCGCGGCGTGGATCGAGCAGCAGACACGCGAGCACGCGGCCCCGACCGCCAAGGCTAGGCTGGCCGCACTGCGCCACCTGTTCGATTGGCTGGTGACCGGTCAGGTTATGCCGGTCAACCCCGCGCGGTCGGTGCGCGGCTCGTCGCACACGGTGACAGTCGGCAAGACGCCGGTGCTGTCGCCGGAGGAGGCGCGCGCACTGATCGACAGCATCGATATCACGACGCCCGTGGGCTTGCGCGACCGGGCGCTGATCGGGCTGATGGTGTTCAGCTTCGCGCGGATCGGCGCCGCGCTCGGGATGAAGGTCGAGGACGTGTTCACGCAGAACCGCCGGCTATGGGTGCGGCTACGCGAGAAGGGCGGCAAGGGGCACGCCATGCCGTGCCACCACAACCTTGAGACCTACCTCACCGCCTACATCGATGGCGCGGGCCTGGCCGAAGATCCGAGGGGACCACTGTTCCGCACGATCGGCCGCGGCACCGGTCTGTTGACGCGCACTCCCCTGCCCCAGGCCAATGCCTACGAGATGATCCGCCGGCGCGCCGGCGCGGCCGGCATCGCGACCAAGCTCGGCAATCCACAGCTTCCGGGCAACTGGGATCACGGCGTATCTGAAGAACGGCGGCACGCTTGAGAAGGCGGCGCAGATGGCGAACCATGCCAGCACGCGCACGACGCAACTCTACGACCGCCGGCGCGAGGAACTCAGCTTGGACGAGGTGGAGAGGATCAGGGTTTGACGATACTCGCAAACCCACAGCCCGCGGGAGCCATAAGCAAATGATTTGGCACGTCATCTACGCAGAGCGGAACGGACAGGTTTGCTCCCGCGCGGCGCGTTCCCGCGATTTGGCGATCCACATGGCGTGCGAACTGTTGCGGCAGTCGTACGAAGTTCTCAGAGCGATCGGACCGGACGGAACGAGAATCGAGCGAGATGAGCTGGACGCGCACTATGACGAAGGTCGGTTTCCCGGACTTCGGCGATCAAGCGCAGCGGCCACAGCGAGACGCTGACCGACATCACCCGGAGCTACAACGTGAGCGCGAAGACGAATTCGGGACTGCCACCACTTAATGGTTGCGCATAAAACCGCGCGTCCACCGTGGAAGCTTGAAGACCCCTGTCCGTGTGGCAGCGGGTAAAAATTTCGAGCACTGCTGCCTTTGGCCGAACAGAGAAGTACTGGTAAAGATTCCGAGCCTTACGCCTACTGGGCCAGTCACCGGATACGCGCACCGGCTCTGATGCAAACGCCCATTCTTAGCGCAATGTGGAATGATATAGGTCAACGAATTCAAAGGGCTGCGAATTTGCAGATTCGCATTGAAGCACAATTCGCACCAGAAACGCCAGGACATGGACGTGGGAGGCATCCTTACCATCGCCGTCAGGTTGACGAAGTG
>DASRQX010000150.1:0-3743 GCA_035696165.1 Acetobacteraceae bacterium
CGCCGGCGATGCGTAGCCTGGTGCCGGGTTCGATGCCGATCAGCTCGATCATTCGCCGCTCCCGTCAAAAGAAGATGCTCAGGTTCTTCGCCAGCAGAACGTTCTGTTCCAGCAGCAGCTCACGCCGCGCGATCAGCCAGCCGTCACCGCCCCGCCGAAGCACATCCGTGCGCCGCCCGACAAAGGTGAAATTCTCGTATTCTACGCGGTTCTGATACACCAGGAACCGGCAGCCGACCGTGACCTGCTCCGGCGCCTCGACCGAGGGCACCACATCCAGCAGCCGCACATTGCTGACCATGTGCGTCACCCGCGACAGCGGTTCCTCGGCGTAGTGCGTGCCCGTCAGGATCTGCTCGACCCGCTTGCCCAGCGTCCACTTGTCCTCGTCGAACCACGAGATGCCCTCGCCCTGGCGGGTGTTCTCGCGCTCGCTGTGCTGACCGAATTTGACGTTGCGGCGCACCGGCATGAAATACACCAGGTCCTCGGCCAGCAGATCGAGCCACTCGCGAAACCGTCGCTGATCAAGCAGATCGGCCTCGTGATACAGGAATTCCTCGATTTCCTGCTTCAGCTCGTACCATGCCAGGCCGCGCCGAGGCCGCTCGATGACCGCGCTCATCCCCGCTACTCCGCCGCCACGCGCGCCGGGCCGCGATCGATGCCCAGCAGTGTCGCCCAGTCGCCACCCTGGAGATAATTCGAATAGACACGGTAGAAATTCCGCGGCGTCTGTTCGGTGATCTGCGTCGATACATCGCCCGGCACGGGATCGTTGGTCTTGTACGCCCCCATCGACATCTGGTAGTTGAACGGATAGCGCCGCGCGATCGTTCCGGTGCTGGCGCGCGTGGCATAGAGCCAGTTCTCCATGTCGTCCTGTTCGGTCATCCCGGCGGGGCCGGAGTAGCGCATGTAGAACCGGCGCAGCACGTCCTTCACCGCGGCCGGCGCGTCGGCGTCGACCAGGAAGAACCGCCAGCCCTCGGTCTCGGTCGGGCTGTGCGGATGCCAGACGCACAGGGCGCGCGGTTGGCGGCCATGATAGGACGTGTTGGGAAAGATCGTGCCGACGAACGGCAGCAACCGTGCCTTCTCCGCCTGCCGGCGCTTGCGTTCGTAGAAACAGTGACGGAAGTATTCGTCCACCTCGGGATACTGGAGATACGTCGGCGTGTACTCGATGTCTGCCGGCATCAGCACGCTGTGCATGCCGTGGCCTTGCGGAAAACCGACCCACACATGCTGGCCGTTGTTGTATTCGTTGTCGCGCCGGCCCTTCACTCCGCGCGGTCCGCTCGGGCTGATGCCGATCATGTCGACGGAGCGGTGCGACGGGTTGTGGTAGGTGTCGCCGAGGAAATTCTCCGCCGCGAACTTCCAGTTCGACGGGAAAACCCATTTGTGCACGCCGATCACTTCTGCACCGCCGGGCCGCCCGTCGCGGCAGTCCAACACCTGGTCCAGATGGTCGATCGCGCCGCCCAGGTAGCTGGTCAGATCCGGTGCCTCCGGGTCCCAGGATGCCCACACGGTGCCTTTGTAGATTTCCAGCTTTGGCGCTTCGATCAGCGACCAGGCCGAGCGGTCCAGCGTGCCTTCGTACAGCACACGATACAGCGGCACGCCTTGCAGCTTGCCGTCGGTGGCGTAGCTCCAGGAATGATACGGACAGACAAACAACGAGGTGTTGCCCTGCTCATACCGGCATATCTTCATCCCGCGATGCCGGCAGGAGTTCAGGAACACATGCACCGCACCGACGTCGTCGCGGCACAGGATCACTGACTCCTCGCCCATGCGCGAAACGAAGAAATCCCCAAGGTTGGGGATCTGGCTTTCGTGCCCGATGAACAGCCAGGCGCGAGTGAACAATTTTTCCAGTTCCGCGCGGTGGAACTCGGGCGAGACGAAGATCTCGCGGCTGATCGTCCCGTGCTTCAGGTCGATCATCCCGTCGAGATGCAGAGATGTGGACATTTTCCCGCTCCCTGTCCTGGCGGCCGTTGGTTCGGCTTGTGGAGAAACCTTACGGCAGCCGTGTCAAACGCGGCAAGGTCGGGTCGGGGGACGATGTTCTCTCCCCCGAAGGAGGTGTTGGCAGATGGGGCGCGGTGTTGGGCTAGGCGACGCACCTTGCTGTCGAACCCCTCTCCCCTTGAGGGCATGGGCCGCTTCGCGGCCCAAGCCCTCAAGGGGAGAGGGAGTAGAACCCCTCACCCCAACCCTCTCCCTCAAGGGAAGAGGGAGTAGGTTGTCCCTGACCTTGCCGCGTTTGACATGGCCGCGGACCCTCGCCAATGTCCCCGGCTTCCCTGGACCCGCCCGTGAATGGTCGCGGACGGGAGATCCGTTTTGGGATGTAACGACAGAGGGTTATGACCCCATGATCTCCGCCTTGTTGCCGAACTACGCACGTGCCGACCTCGCTTTTGAGCGGGGCGAGGGCGCCTGGCTGTGGACGGTGGACGGGCGACGATTCCTCGATTTCGGATCGGGCATCGCCACCACCTCGCTGGGTCATGGCCACCCGCATCTGGTCAAGACCATCGCCGAGCAGGCGGCCAAGGTGATGCACGTTTCCAACCTGTATCGCATCCCGCAGGCCGAGCGGTTGGCGGCGCGGCTGGTGGAGCACACGTTCGCGGACAGCGTTTTCTTCTGCAACTCGGGCACTGAAGCCAACGAGGGCATGATCAAGATGATGCGCAAGGCCGTCTATGAAGGCGGCCGGCACGACAGCTACCGGATCATTACCTTTGAGGGCGCCTTCCACGGCCGCACGCTCGGCGCGCTGGCCGCCACGGGCAACGAGAAATACCTCAAGGGTTTTGGGCCGCCGCTGGAAGGCTTCGACCAGGTGCCGTTCAACAACATGAACGCGGTGCGCAACGCGATCGGACCCGGGACGGCCGGCATCATCGTCGAGCCGATCCAGGGCGAGGGCGGCGTGCGACCGGCCGACGTGCAGTTCATCCGCGACCTGCGCACGGTGTGCGACGAGTATGGGTTGGTGCTAGGGATGGACGAGGTGCAGTCCGGCATGGGCCGCACCGGCAAGCTGTTCGCCTATGAATGGTCCGGGATCGAGCCGGATGTCATTGCCGCGGCGAAGGGCATCGGCGGTGGCTTCCCGCTGGGCGCCGTGCTGGCGAAGGAGTCGGTGGCGAAATATCTGGTTCCCGGCACGCACGGCACGACCTTCGGTGGCAACCCGCTGGCCTGCGCCGCCGGCAACGCGGTGCTGGACGTGATGCTGGCGCCAGGCTTCCTGGAGGAGGTTCAGCGCAAAGGCCGCAAGCTGCGCGCTCAGCTTGACGCCATCGCGCGCGAGTACCCGCAGGTCTACGAGGACGCGCGCGGCATGGGCCTGCTGCTCGGGCTGAAATGCGTGCTGCCGCAGAGCGAGGTGCAGGCCGCCTGCGTCGCCGAAGGGCTGATGGCGATCACCGCCGGCGACAACGTGCTGCGCCTGGCGCCGCCGCTGGTGGTTACTGATGCCGATCTGGACGAGGCGGTCGACATGCTGCGCCGTGCCACGCGCCGCGTGCTGCCCTCGGCGGCAAAGGAAGCAGCGAAATGAGTGCTTCGCTCCGTAAAAAGAGCGAGCGGTCGGGCCGGTCCACCGAAACGGTGGCCGGCCCGCGCCACTTTCTCGACCTGAAGGACTTCGACACCGCGACCTTGCGGCAGATGCTCGATGTGGCGGCGAACTACAAGCGCGGCGGCGTGTCGTCGCG
>DASRQX010000151.1:0-7126 GCA_035696165.1 Acetobacteraceae bacterium
CAGCGTGTCTGGGATAGCTACGAGGCCATCCTCGCCGCCTGCACGGAGGCATGGCTGTTCCTCGTCACTGATCTGGCGCGCATCGAATCAATCGCACATCGTGCTTGGGCATGCGTCAATCTTTGAGTCGCCTGGTATAACTGCCGATGACCGCATTGCGCCAAAGGGGGGCCTCGGGATGCGCCCGCGCTATGGCCAGTGTTGGCCGACGAAAGCGGCCCGTCTGCGTCACTGCAAGTGAACGGCGGCAAGCAGATCCTCGTCGGTCGCCGTGATGGAGGAGATCGCCAAGCCGGCGTTCCTCGCGCAGGTGACGCAGGTCGGGGAGTACTTGGCGGAGGGGCTGCGTAGGGTGTCGCGGCGGTACAGATGCGGCGAGGTGCGTGGGAAGGGGTTGCTGCGGGCGCTGGATCAGAAGTGCGATGTGGGGGCGGAGATCGTTGAGACGGCAAGGGCGCGTGGGTTGCTGCTCAATACGCCGAGGGCGGATTCATCGCGCTTCGTGCCGGCGTTGACGGTGAGCGAGGCGGATGCGGATCAGATGCTGCAGATTTTGGAGGAAGTGATGGCGGCGCTGTGGGCGCGCGACGGCCATGACGCACGGCAAAACTGCGCCGGAACAGTCGCCAGGACGTAACCGGACCGGCCTAGGCCGGCCGATCCATCGGCAGCAGCGGCACCTTCGACGCCAGGACCTCACGCGCCACCTGAACCACGGATTCGATCGCACCGATCGGCGCCCCCGGCCGCTCGGTCTGATAGGCCGCCTGCAGTTGGCGCGTGCGCAACGCCGGCCGGCAGGTGAACGCCACCAGCCGGCCGGCGCCCAGCTCTCGCTGCACCATCGCCAACGGCAGGGCGCCGACACCAATCCCGTCGCAGATCAGGCGGGCGATCATGTCCAGGTTGTTGCAGGTGCTGACGCGGGCCGGCGTCACCTGCGTCGAGGCGAACCATTCCATCACGACGTCGTAGTTGTGGGTGTATTCCGGAGTCGTGATGATCCGCAGCCGCCCCAAGTCGGCCGGCGTGACCGCGTCGGTCAGCGGAATCGACGGCGCGGCGAGCCAGGCCAGCGGGTTGCGCCCGATCGGGGTGAGCTTCACCGGCGGCCCGGCATCCGGCTCCGCCAGGATCGCCACGTCCAGGCTGAGGTCCTTCAACCGGCGATTGATCGTGCTGCTGAGGTCGACAGTGATGTCGAGTTGCACGAGCGGACACACCTCGGCGACGCGGGAGACCAGGGCGGACAGGCAGGCCGCGGCGATACTGTCCGGCATGCCGACCCGCACCACGCTGCGTGAGTCACCGGGCGCTGCGCACGCCGCATTGATCCGGTTCGAGAGAGAGACGATCCCATCGGCGTATTCCAGGATCAGCGTGCCGCGCTCGGTCAGGGTGAATCGGTGGCCGTTGCGGTCGAGCAGCCGGCCCACCGCGGTCTCGAGGTGTTGCATCCGCAACGAAACGGTGGGTTGCGAGACGTTCAGGCGGGTGGCGGCCTCATGAAAACTGCCAAGTCGCGCGATCCATACAAACGCTTCCAACTGGGTAATGGTCACTCGCGACATCGGCGCAATCCCGGGCAGCGGCCCCATGGAGCCTATCACCGGTCGCGTGGCGAACTGAGGCGCCGCGGCCCGATTGATAGGATAATGACAAGAAACCTTCAGGTTTTCCAATTGGTCGCGCGCGATTCCTTCGCTTAGCGTCCGATCACTGACCTGGGCCAATCAACAATGCGACATGCTGGGTGGCACGGCCACAGCTCGTGTCGCTCAGCCACCTGCCAAAAGGAGAGCTTGAATGGTATTGGATGCGGCGAAGGCGGAAATGAAGGCTGGGGTCTTGCGCGACCTGCCGGAAATCGCGGATATCTCCAGTGCGGACCTGCGCGAAAAGGTGGTGGATGCCTGGGCGCTGGCGCTGTCGCAGACCCGCTACACCGCGATCTCCGAGGTACCGCCCTGGGGCAATCCGAAGGTCTTCGTCATCAAGCGCGGCAGCCAGGCCGACCATTTGCGCGGCGTCACCCATCTCGCTGTTGGCTTCGCCAACGAATTCAAGACCTCATGGCCGGAGGTGCGCATCAACAAGGACATCGTCCTGGCCGGCGCTCTGTGCCACGACATCGGTAAGCCGTGGGAGTTCGACAACGACGAGCGCTGGAGCGCCGATCCGTCGATCTATGGCTATCCGTCCATCCGTCATCCCGCCTATGGCATGCATCTCTGCCTTATGGCGGGCCTACCCGAGGAGATCGCGCATATCGCGATGGCCCACTCGCCGATGGAAGGCAACGCGATCGTCCGCAGCCTGGAATGCACCATCGTACGCTACGCCGACAACACCTGGTGGCGGATCGCGGGCGTGTGCGGCCTGCTGAAGCCCGATACGATGACGCAGCACATGGGCTTCCCCTACTCGATCCGCAAAACCGACCTGGATGACTGACTGCCGCTGTCATGCGTCCGGTGGGCGCGTGACGGCCAAAACCCGCGGTTGGTACGATCGCGGCAAGAAAGGCAGGCCGAGCCTCAAGGGAACGCTGACGGCGCCTGCAACAACCACGCTCAGGGGGGCGCGATGGAACCCAATCAACTAGCCACGCCGCGTGCCGTCCTATCGGCGACCGCTGGCAATTTCCTCGAGTTCTTCGACTTCATCTCCTACGCCTATTTCGCCACCTATATCGGCAAGGCGTATTTCCCGACCACCAACCCGCTCACCTCTCTGCTGTTGACGCTCGCGACGTTCGGGGTCGGCTTCCTGATGCGTCCCGTCGGTGCGATCGCTATCGGCGCCTATGCCGACATCAAGGGCCGCCGGCCGGCACTGGTGTTGACTATCATGCTGATGGCGATCGGCACGCTGATGGTGGGGTTGGTGCCCGACTACGCAACCCTGGGTCTGCTCGCGCCGGTGCTGATCGTGGTGGCGCGCTCGATGCAGGGCTTCTCCGCCGGCGGCGAATGGGGCGGTGCCAGTTCGTTCCTGGTGGAATACGCCCCGCCCGGCAAGCGCGGCTTCTACGGCAGCCTGCAGGCCACCAGCGTCAACGCCGGCCTGCTGTGCGGCACACTGTCCGGCGTTCTGCTGCACGCCGTGCTGTCACCCGACCAGATGTCGGGGTGGGGCTGGAGGCTGCCGTTCCTCGCCGGTGGACTGATTGGGCCGGTCGGCCTGTATCTGCGCGCCCGTGTCGACGAAACGCCGGCATTCCGAAAGGTCCAGCAGGCGGCGGAGAAGCGCCCTGCCCGGCTGGCGCATATGCTAAGCCAGCATCGGGGGCAAATCCTGACCACCTTCGGCATCACTATCTGCTTCACTGTCACCGCGTTCACCTACCAAGTTTACTTGCCGACCTTCCTGGTGCGGGAGCTGGGATTCAACGTGGGCGACGCGCTGCTGACGACCAGCATCTCGCTGGCGGTGTCGCTGGTTGCCATTCCCGCCGCCGGGGCCTTGTCCGATCGCATTGGGCGCAAGCCGCTGATGCTGGGGGCCGCATTGCTACTCGGAATAACGGCCTACCCGCTATTCTGGCTGCTTGTGCACTATCCCGGCTTCGACTCAGCGGTGTTCGTGCAGATCGTCGCCATCCTGCTCTACTCCGCCTATGATGGTCCGTTCCCCGCCGCGTTCTGCGAGCTGTTTCCAACCCATGTGCGGGTCAGCGGCATCTCAATCGGCTACAATCTGGCGCTGGCCATATTCGGTGGCTTTACCCCCTTCGTGGTCGCCACGCTGATCGCGGCCACTGGCATGCCGGTCGTCCCCGCATTCTACCTCATCGGCGCGTCCGTCATCAGCTCCCTGGTCTTGTTGCGGACACGGGAGAGCTTCCGCACCGGCAGCTTCAGCGACGCACCGACCCGCTATGCCCCGGCGCGGCCCGTCGAGGAGGAGGCCGGACTGCTTGCCGCCAAGGCCATGGTCGGCGTACCAAGGGTGGAATGACCCCGCCGCACAGATCCGGGCTGCAGGAGAGGCACGACATGAGACAGAGGACCCTCGGTAGGTGAGCAACGCAGACCCACTGATCGGTGCATCGAAGGAGGCGGTGGACACGCCGGCCCTGCTGGTCGATCTCGACCTCATGGAGGCGAACATCGCCCGCATCGCGGAGACCTGCCGCGCGCAGGGTGTGGGGTGGCGGCCTCACACCAAGGGGCAGAAGACGCCGGCGATCATCCGCAAGGAGCTGGCGGCTGGTGCCATCGGCGTCACATGCGCCAAGCTGGGCGAGGCGGAGGTGCTGGCCGACGCCGGCGTACGTGACATCCTGATCGCCAACCAGGTAGTGGGGCCGATCAAGCTGCGGCGTCTGATGGCGTTGCGCGAGCGCGCCGACGTGATCGTCGCTGTGGACAGTCCGGCGCACGTCGCCGCACTCGGAGAGGCGGCGCGGCAGGCGGGCAAGGTTCAGCGGGTGCTGATCGAGGTGGATATCGGCATGCACCGCGCGGGCGTGCTGCCGGGTGATCCCGTGCTGGCCCTGGCGCGCATGATCGCGGCCGAGTCAGGGTTGCGTTTCGCCGGCGTGATGGGATGGGAGAGCCATGCGGTCACCATCGCCGACCCGGCGGCGAAATCCCGTGCGGTCGCCGACGCCGTGGCGCTGCTGACCGACAGCGCCGCGCTATGCCGCGCCGCGGGTCTCGACGCCGCCATCGTCAGTTGCGGTGGCACCGGCACCTTCCCCTATTGCGCGCAGCAGCCTGGCGTGACCGAGATCCAGGCCGGCGGTGGCATCTTCAGCGACATGCATTACCGCTCGCACTATCACCTCGATTTCCCTTGTGCGCTGACCCTGCTCGCCACAGTCACGAGCCGGCCGACGCCAACGCGCGTGATCTTGGATGCCGGCAAAAAGGCCATGAGCAGTGACGCCGCCGCACCGCATCCGGTCGACCTGGCGCTGGCGGGTCCGGTGCGACTGTCGGCGGAACACGCCACGTTGGACCTCGCAGAGCCGAGCGACAGGCCGCGCATCGGCGACAAGGTCGAGCTGATCATCGGCTATTCCGACACGACGGTGCATCTGCACGAGCAGATCATCGGTGTGCGGCAGGGGCGGGTCGAAGCGATCTGGCAGGTGGCCGGCCGCGGCCGCCTCAAGTAATACCAGCGGCATGTGTCTCTGACTCGTGAGGGATTCTTGCGGGGTCGGCTAGGGCGTGAATCAGGGGGGCTATCCGGCTATCGGCCTCCTCCTTCGCGAAGCCAATGGCGGCGTGGCACACGTCATCCAAGATGGTCGGCTCTACCCCTACTCCGAAACATTGGCGCAGTGGCGCAATTGGATCGTCATCGACACAGACGACTTCGAATCGCGTGATAAGCACGGCCCTAAACCTCCAGCTTGCGTTACCTCCTGCCCTACTCCATGTGCTATAGGAGCCAACACCTGAACTAGAACTACCACCATGAGCGAATCGACCGAGATAGACTGGGCCGACTGCCCCGACGTTGAGCGGATCCGTGGCAAGGTTTCCGGTCAACCGATCGTCAAGGGCACGCGAATCCTGGCCGATGGTGTGGTCGTAAACGCGGAAGGCGGGCTTAGCCCCGAGGAACTCGCCAACGAACACGTCCCTGGGCTCGGCGCTGAACGCGCCCACCGGATCATCGCGTTCGCGAGACAGCACGCCCCGCATCCAGCTTGAAGATCCTGATCGACCAGAACGTCTCCGCAAGGCTTGCGCGTCTACTCACAGATCATGAAGTCATCCACGCCTCGGCCAAGGGTTGGGCCGAGCTGACGAACGGCGATCTCCCGACAGCTGCCGAGGCGGACGCCTTCGAGATATTCCTCACGGCGGACAAGATGATACGCTACCAGCAAAACCTGACGGGCCGCAGGATTGCCTTGGTCGTAATGGGCACCAACCAACTGGACATCCTGTTCGCGAACGTTGATCAGATCCGCCAGGCGGTCAAAGTCGCGCGCGCCACGCTCGGATGGTTGATACGCTCTATGTTGAGATAGATCCTTACGCGATGGCGGATCGCATCGAGACGCGCCCGACCCATGGGTAACGTCAGGCGTGAATTTGTGAAGGTGTGCACACCTTCAATGTCGCGCGACAATCGACGCGATGCGGGCGGCACGACGAATCGAGCTGGTTACCGCCGGCAAACCTCGATCTTTGCTCGCGAGCCTGAATAGCTAGAACAGCCGCAGCTCAGGCGCCAGGCAACAGCGGAGCTCAATAAGGGCGAGTCCCGCAATGCTCTCGCGCGTGCTGTCTGCTTCCATCGCCTTGGCCAACTGCGCGACAGGACTATCGAAGCACAGCAACATCGTGCAAGCGGGCTCACCTTGGTCACGGCCGCCATAGCGTTGTGGAACACCGTTTACCTCGGTCGCGTGCTCGACGCCGTGCGCCGCCATGGCGAGATGGTGCCAGACGCCCTGCTGGCCCAACTTGCACCACTCGGCTGGCAGCGCATCAACCTCACCGGTGACTACCGTTGGGATGCTGACGGCACGCCGGCCTCCGAAGGGTTCAGGCCGCTACGCCACGTGTCCATCGCGCCGCTCAAAGCCGCAGCCTGATCATGTTCCCCGTCCGTGCGGCCAACCGTGCTATCCTGCCCGTTCTATGGAGTGACCCCATCTAGGGGTGAATTAAGTGTGCTTCAGCATTGTCGCGGCCTTCATATTCGCGAATTCCTCTTCCGTGATTGCACCTTGCTCCTTCAGTTGCCAGAGCCGTGCAATTTCATCTGATAGGCTACCCTGCGAGGGTTGTGCTGGCGCTATCGGCGGCCGGCGAGCCGCGGAAATCCGCTCCATGATGAACACGCAAGAGTTACGAAACTGAGCGGCTTGAGAACGTGAATTCAGTGACACACAGTTCGGGGCCTTTGCCGGATCGTTCGCGTTGTTTTGAGCCTAATAGGTCATCGGGCTATTTTGCATGCCCCCCGCGGATACTTCGAAATACCCTTCCAATGACAGAGATCGCCCCGCCCCACCCGCGGCGCAGGGCCAACCGTGCCGGCGGAAACCGATGGGTTGACCCTGCGTGCGGCGCATGGGTCGATCAGCCGTTCGACGTAGACGGGGGAAACTGCGACACCGTGCTGGCATTCGCCGGGGTGATCAAGTTGGCGGTGC
>DASRQX010000152.1:0-32817 GCA_035696165.1 Acetobacteraceae bacterium
CGATGCCGGCAAGGTCCGCCTCGGCGGGATGAGCCCGGCCCTGGCGCCGACCATCGACGCCGGCAAGGTCCGCCTCGGCGGGATGAGCCCGGCCCTGGCACCGACCATCGACGCTGGCAAGGTCCGCCTCGGCGGGATGAGCCCGGCCCTGGCGCCGACCATCGATGCCGGCAAGGTCCGCCTCGGCGGGATGAGCCCGGCCCTGGCGCCGACCATCGACGCCGGCAAGGTCCGCCTCGGCGGCATGACGCCTGCTCTCGCACCCGCGAAGTAGGTCCGGTCGCTCGGTCTTCTCTCTTTCCGAGAGGGCCGAACTTCGAGCAGACTGCCAGGCCGGGCGGGGTTCCGCCCGGTTTGTCGTTTTTGTTAGTGCTGATGTGAGGGAGCCGGTGTCAGACGTGGTCATGAAAACTGAGGATGGCGGCAAGTCGGCAAAAACGCCGTTGATTACGTTCCATCGATTGATCCCGTCGGCGCGTTATCCAATGCGGGCCGATCGTTCTGCCGCTGGCTCACTGCCGACGCGTGCCTTCCGCTATTGCGAGGCCGCTTGCACGGCGTCCTCGTTCGGATATTACATCTTTCCCCCGATCGGCTTCAGCGTGCAATGGGACGGTCACGACATGACCTGGAGCTGGGCCGGCGCCGCTGATTGGTATCCGCTCAGCGTCGTCCAGTTCCCAGGTTTCCGCGATCAGTTCGACGCAATCGCCCCGGAAGAAATCCGCGAATTTTCCCCACCCTTCCTGAGTGCTCTGCAGGAACCCGGGTTGCTGCAGATCTGGACCGGCTTGGTAATCCGAACTGCACCAGGCTGGAGCACTCTCGTGCGCGCGCCCGCCAATGTTCCGCGCACCAACGCCGTGGAGCCGTTCGAGGGTGTCATTGAGACGGATCGATGGTTCGGCCCTCTGATCACCAATGTCCGGCTGACAAAGACCAATGTGCCGATCAACTTTCGTGCCGATTTCCCGTTCTTGCAGGTGCAGCCGATCCCCCGCGAGGCATACGATGAAGCACTGCTTAACAAATACGAACTGGTCCCCGATCTAACCGGACTCACGCCGGAGGACTGGGACGATTATTACGACACCGTCGTGCGGCCGAACGTCCAGTTGAACCGCCCGCGCGGCCAGTACGCCGCTGCGGCCCGCAAGCGCCGGGCGGCCGAGGACCGAGAAGAGTAAACCTTGGCAACTCGGCGGCGCCGGCAGTAGCTCAGTCGGGGAGTTCGATCGTTAGAATCAGCGCGCTGAAACTTTTTTTCCGTGCGGATCGATAGCGAGCGAGCGGGTAACGCCGCATCCCGCACCGATTCGGATCTGCTGCTTTGTCATGCGCCGGTCCTGGTGATGCAAAACTGCCCGGTCATGTGATGTGTCTCCACGTCGCGTGGACAGGACAGTCACACCGGCGAACGGCCCACATGCGCTCAGGCCAACCCAGCCCCTCAGGTCGCCAGGTGTGACACCTCGGCGACCAGGAACGCTGCGATGTCCTTGTCGTTCTCTGGAACGCCGGCACGACGAAGCCCCTCGGCAAAATGCTCACGGTTGCCCGGCCGTTCGATCGGCGTGGTCGCCAAAAAGCGTTCGACAGTGAAATCCGACTCGATCACCAATAGCCGGCGCAGCACCACCGACGCCTCCTGAAGGCGCCCGGCGTGTCCCAATGCGGCAAGGTAGGGCTTGCACGCAGCGGAAAACGCGGGATTCATCTCGGTGACCGCACGACCGGCGACAACGGCGGACTCGTAGTCCCGCTTGAGAAGCGCGACGATGATGAAGGCGGTATCAAAGAAGAACGCATGCGGATCGAGGGGCGACAACTTCTTGTAGCGCGTTACCCGGCGCTCGGCTTCCTCCCAGTCGCCGAGGTACGCATACGCCACCCCGGACAGGTTCCAGGCCATAGCCAGATTGGGATTGAGCGAGAGCGCACGTTCATGCAACGAGATTGCGTCGCGCAACCTATGGTGCAGGAACGCGCGCACATGCCCGGCAATCGCCAGGCCACGTGCGTCGACCGGATCGAGGACTATGGCACGCTCGGCCAGCTGGCCGGCATGTTCAAGCGCGGCTTGCGAGCCCTCCGCCCAGCCCTGGCCGACCAGGAAGACGTGCCAATACGCATACCAGGCATGGGCAGCGGCGTAGTCCGGCTCCAGCACAATCGCCCGTTCAAGCAACTCGCCGGCCTGCATGAACGGTTGGTGGTCCATGCGTCCGATCAGCGTCACCGCGCGCAGCATCAGGTCATAGGCAGTAGCATCGATCGGCGGGCGCGCCGCGATGCGATTGGCTTCGATCAGCAGGATTTCCGGGTCGATCTGCGCCACCACCTCCGACGCGATCTCGTCCTGCAACGACAGCAGGTCATGCGACTGCCGGTCGAACCGCCGTGCCCACACGATCTGATTGCCCGCCCGCAGGTCAAGCAGGCGCAGCGTGATACGCAACCGCGTCCGCTCCTTTTGGATCGTGCCATCGAGCAGGAAATCAATGCCGAACGTGCGCCGGATCGCCGTCTCGTCGCGCGATTCGATCGCGAATCGAGCCAACGAGTTGGACGAGACCACGAACATCCAGCGGAAGCGGGCGAGCGCCGTGGTGATTTCCTCCGCCAGGCCGGTCGCGAGATGCGCCTCATCCTCCGAGGTCCCGACAAGCTGCAGCGGCAACACGCCGACATGTGCACCACCGCGCGTCGGCGCAGGGGCCGTTTTCCGCTCCTGAACTGGCAGCGGTTCGTCCGCATCCTCGATCGGCAGCGGAGCCGGCGGACGCGGGCGAAGCCGGCTACTCGACGGACCACGAATCTCGGCCAGCAGTTTCTGCGTCTCCGCGGATGGTGCCGCGTCCAACAAATCGGCCAGGACTGAGCGGCAGCGATCATATGCCTGGATCGCCATGCCGCGCTCGCCGCGGGCAGCGTGCGCCCGCATCAGCGCCCGCCAAGCGCCCTCATGCGCCCGATCGATCGACAACAATCGCTGAGCCACCGGAATCGCGGCCTCCGGTTCCACCTGACTGCGCAGCAGCGCCTCTGCGACCGACCGCGCCTTGTCGCGCACCCGCTCGCGCTCAGCGGCCAGCCAGGCGTCGAAGGTCGGATCAATCCCGTCCAGATCCTCCAGCAGGTCACCATCGAGCAGCGACAGCGAGGCCGGTTGTTCGACCGTCGCGCGCATCACCTCGTCCACGTCAACCCACACGGCGCCTGGGCGCAGCGACAGGTGATCACGTGTCACGGTCAGGATGTCGCCACCCGTCAGGGACAGCGCCTCCAACAGGCGGTGAATCTCCTGTCGCAACGAGGCGCGGGCCTGTTCTTCCGGTCGCCGGCTCCACAGCAGCTCCGCCAGCCGACCGCGCAGCGCCGGGCGTGGTGCCGAAAGTGCCACCACTGCCAGCAGTGCCCGGGTTTTGCGCCCCTGTGGCAGCACGTTTTCGCTGGTGAGGGACCAGGCTTCCATTTGCCCAATCAACCGCAGCCGTACCACGACCTGTCCGGCAGCGTCGGACGATAGGGCAGAGCCCAGCATCGACTGCGGGAGGTCCGCCATCACCTCACCATACTGCGAAGTTTGGTTACGCTTGCAAGTCCTTCAGCGCACATGATTTTCTGCCAGATCTAGATCGCCGCCTCGGCGAAGATGCGACTTGTATCACCATGCCAGTCGCCGCCGTAGCGTGCCAACCAATATTCCGCCTGGGTCGGGCCGCCGGCGGCGATTGTTTCCAACGGTGCCAGATAGGTTGCCTCGTCGGCGCCGGTGGGGTCCCGAAGACCGCGCGCCCGCAGCCCATCACGCGCAATGGCCACCACCTCACGCGCGAGGTCGCGCAGTTTTCCACCACGGAATGGCGTCTCAAGGCCTTGTCGCGGCACCGCCGCACGAAGCGCCAACGCATCCTCATGCCCAACACCACGCAGCAACGACTCAACTGCGGAGAGCGCCGCGTCATCGTAGAGCAGTCCCACCCACAACGCGGACTGCGCCACCATCATCTCCGCCGATCCGGCGTCGGCACCACGCATTTCCAGGAATCGCTTCAGCCGGACATCGGTGAAGGCGGTGGTCACGTGATCCGCGAAATCGCCGATCGTCGGCACGGTGCCAGCCAAGTTGTGCAGCTGCCCACTCATGAACGCGCGGAACGATTGGCCAGCGACATCGACATAGTTGCCGTCTCGATATACGAAATACATCGGCACCTCGTCGATAAGCCATTTGGCATAACGCTCGAAACCGAAGCCGTCCTCGAAGAACACCCTCGGGATGCCGCTGCGCTGGTTGTCGGTGTCGGTCCAGACATGTGCGCGATAGGACAGGAAGCCATTCGGCTGGCCCTCGGTGAACGGTGAGTTGGCGAACAGCGCCGTTGCCAGCGGCTGCAGCAGCAGCGCGACGCGCAGCTTGCGCAGCATGTCGGTTTCAGCGGAATAATCCAAATTCACCTGTACCGTACAAGTCCGCGTCATCATGTCCAGGCCCAGGGTTCCGACTTTCGCCATGTAGCGGCGCATGATCGCGTAGCGCCCCTTCGGCATCCATGGCATCGCCGCGCGGCTGGCCAACGGATGAAAGCCAAGCGGCGCGAAGCCGATCCGCAAATCGCGCGCCGGACATCGCAGTTGCGCGAAATGTGCCTCCATCTCCGCCGCGGTTTCGTGCAGCGTCGCAAGCGGTGCCCCCGACAGCTCGAACTGGCCCGCCGGCTCGAGCGAAATCGATGCATCGCCCTGTCGAAGTCCGATCACGTTATCGTGATCGCGAATGAACCCGTGATCAGCTCCGGCATCTCCGCCGATCCGTCCGAGGCATTCCAGCAGATCGTGAATCGCGCCTGGATGGCCGTCAGCCGGCAGGTAGGGCGGTGGGCTCAGATCCGGCACGCGGAACCCGAACTTCTCGTGCTCGGTGCCGATGCGATACTGCTCTCGCGGCTTGCAGCCGACGGCAATGTAGTCGGCGAGCTGGCGGACCGACGTAATGGGCGTCGAATCGGCGTCCCCTGGGTTCGACATGTAGTTCCCATCCGTCGACGGCTATGCACCACCGTACTATTCACTGCCCGCCCCCTGCAACCGCGCCAGTCCGGCGATGGCAGCGGTCTCGGCCCGCAGGATCCGCGGGCCGAGGTTCACCAGCGTAACAAGGGGACGCGCGCGAAGCGCGTCAAGCTCCGCCGCCGAGAAGCCGCCTTCCGGGCCGACCAGCAGCCCGGCAGGTTCGGCTGTTGCAACAATCGGCGGCGCCGCCTCACGTTCGGCCGCGACGAACAGGCGGCGGCCGGCGGGCCAGGACCGCAGCAACCCGTTCAGCGGACGCGGCTCATGGATGGCCGGCACCGTCAGGCGCTCGCTCTGCTCTGCCGCTTCGATCGCGATCGCATGGAGCCGCATGAGGTTGACCCGCTGCGCGCCGGTGTGCGCGGTCAGCACCGGCCACAGCGCGGAGACCCCCAGTTCGGTGGCCTTCTGCACGACCAGATCGGTCGCATCGCGCTTGAGCAGCGCGAAAATCAGCCACAGATCTGGCTCCGCGGCCTGCGCGCGCAGCATGCGGTCCACTTCGAAGCCGGCGTCTCCCCGCCGCAGCAGTGCGATGCGTGCTGTCCATTCGCCGTCGCTGCCGTTGAACAGCACGACCGCGTCACCCACCGTGCGCCGCATGACCGTGCCAAGGTAGTGTGCCTGGGCAGCAGTCCCGACGATCGTGGTCCCGGCTGCAAGCGGGCCGCTGACAAACAGGCGGATTGACCCGGGCATGGCAGCGAGCAGAGTAGCACCCATGCCGGCACACACCGACATCATTGCCGATGGCTGGGTGGCGCGGCTGCCCATGGGATGGCGGCCATACGCGCTGTTGGCACGGCTCGACCGGCCGATCGGCGCATGGCTGCTGTTCCTGCCTGGCCTGTGGGGGGTTCTGCTGGCACGGCCGGGCGCGTCGGAAGCGGCACGACTGGTTGCCCTGTTCGGTGTCGGCGCCGTGGTGATGCGATCCGCCGGCTGCGTCGTGAACGACCTGTGGGACCGCGATATCGATCGGAAGGTCGCGCGCACCGCGGGCCGGCCGCTCGCCTCCGGTGCGCTGCGGCCGCGCCAGGCACTGGCGTTCCTTGCCGTGCTGCTGGCTGTCGGGTTAGCCATTTTGCTGCAGCTCAATGTGCTGTGCTGGGTGCTCGGCACCGCATCGCTGGTCCTGGTCGCGCTGTATCCGCTGGCGAAGCGCGTGACCTGGTGGCCGCAACTCATGATGGGATTCACTTTCGGGTTTGGCGCCCCGCTCGGCTACGCGGCCGGCGCCGGGCAAATCGATGGCGCCCTGGCAGCGCTGTACGGTGCAGCGATCCTGTGGGACCTGGGCTTCGACACGATCTACGCCCATCAGGACCGCGAGGACGATGCGCTGGTCGGAATCGGCTCCACCGCGCGGCTGTTCGGCGAGCGGACGTCCCCGTTCCTGGCGGCCTGTTACACCGGCGCGGTGGTGCTGCTGGCGATCGCCGGCTGGCTGGCCGGACTGTCGATCTGGTTCTATCCGGCGTTGCTGGTGCCGGCGGTGCTGCTGCTGCGCCAAGTGCTGATGCTCGACATCGACGACCCGGGATTGTGCCTGCGACTGTTCAGGGCCAATCGCGAGGTCGGCCTGGCAGTCGGTGCGGCGATCCTGCTCGGCTGGCTATGATAGCAACTTGCACTGGTGTGAGCGACCCCGCGGCATTCGTCCGAGCCAACACCGTCGTGTCGCATGCAGCATTGGTTGCCGAGATCGCGTTGCACATGGCCAGCGAGATCACGCCGATCTGGCGCGCAACCGAGGACTGGCTCGCCACGCGCAACGTCGACCCGCCGTACTGGGCCTTCGCCTGGCCGGGCGGCCAGGCGCTGGCGCGGCACATACTGGATCACCCTCGCAGCGTCGCCGGCAAGCGCGTGCTCGACTTCGCCGCCGGCGGCGGGATTGCCGCCATCGCCGCCGCCCGTGCTGGCGCCGCCTGTGTCGAGGCCGCCGAGATCGATCCGATCGCCATCGCGGCAATTGCGCTCAATGCCGAAATGAACGGCGTAACGATCGTGACGGAAGCCGCTGACGTCGTCGGCGCGGCCTGCCGCTGGGATCTGATCCTGTGCGGCGACGTCTGCTACGAAGCGCCGATGACCGGTCACATCTTGCCGTGGCTGCGCACGATGGCCGGGTCGGCGGAGGTGTGGCTGGCCGATCCCGGCCGTGCCTACTTGCCGCAGGACGGCCGCACCGCGTTCGCCCGCTACACGGTTCCGACGACGCTGGAACTGGAATGCCGCACCGTCCGCGAGGTCGCGCTGTATCGGCTGGCCCCAGAGGGATAGGGCAGGGCCCGGTTGACCGGGCCTGGCACGGCGCTTCCGATGAACGACTGCTATCGCGATGTATCCGAGACCGGCTCGCCGGCTCATGGACGGAACCCGATCACAGAAGCGATTTCATGGGTTCGCTGCACCAGCGAGTGCCGGACGCAACTCGCCGCACGACGCCGGCCCACCCCGCATCCAATGTGGGGCGGAAAAGCCTTGCCCCCCAGACCCTTGATCCGCGGGCCGCGCCTTCCGCCGCCGGCCCACCCGGCCGCACTCGCCACGCTGCCATATTCACCTCTCCCGCGTGCGGGAGAGGTCGGGTCGCGCAGCGACCCGGGTGAGGGTGCGCGGCCCCAAAGACCCAACCCGGTCGTCGCCGCCACCAGGCCGGTGCCGGACTGTTGCATCGCCCACACCCTCGGGGCACCTGACCCAAGGGCACACTCTCACACAACCGACCCGAGGGTCGTTGCGCATTTCGCGAAGACCCCTCCGCGCCGATCCGGGCGGGAGGAGCCTGCCCCGGCGGGAGGGTCGTTGCGCAATTTCGCGAAAACCACGTCCGCCGCGACCGGTGCCCGTCCGTCCCCGGGTCGTGTCCCGTCCGCGCCGAGCCCGGCGGGAGGAGCCTGCCCCGGCGGGAGGGTTGTTGCGCAATTTCGCGAAAAGCACCCGCGCCCCTGCGACCTGCGCCTACTCGCCACAGCCAGCCCCAAGTCGGCCACACGCCCCTGTGGGACTGCACCACGGCCGACGCGGACATCCGCCGGTGCCGGCGCTCCGCGCGCAGTTGCCAAGGAAGCCCCCCGCGCAGGCGAGACCCCGCCTCACTCCTCCCCAGCCGCGGCGGCAGCGCGGGACGCCGGCGTCAGCATCTCCAGTGGTGCCACTGGCCCGGTATACGTATAGCCAAAGAACTCTTGCCACTCTGGGTCTGTCATGTTCTCCCACCCCGGGTACTTCCGCGCCGCCCGCTCATCGGGCAGCCAGGTCCGCGCGTAATCATCGGGCGTGTACTTGTAGATCCGCCGCGGCCCCGGCTTCACCGGCAACGCAGACTCACCCGCCGCCTCGCGCCGCAACCGCTCGATCTCCTCGTTCATCTCCGTGTCGTCGATCTCGTCGATCCAGCGGATGATCTCCGCCGGTTCCTCCGCCGCTGCCTTGCCACCGCGCGCCGCCTCGGCCGGCCGCGCCGGAGCCTGCTGCAGCACCCCCGCCGCGCCACCCCAGTCGCGCGCCGGCACCGCGGGCTGCAACCGAAGCTGCTTCAACGACCGCAGCACCCCGGCCATCACGCGCGCCAGCGCGATGGCGCTCGCCCGCTGGCGCAGCGCCTGCACCGCCGAGGCGTCCGGGGCGAATGCGAGCGCGCAGGCGTCGACGGCCCCGGCATGGGTGGCGATCACCGTGACCGGCAGCATCCTCTGGAGCGCATCGCGCGGGTCGAGCACGCCGAGCCTGTCGAGGCCGCCCTGCACCACCTCCTGCCAGGCGGTCGCGGTCGCATCCGCGGGCTGACGCGGCAGCGTCAGCACCATGTCACGCAAGTCCTGCGGCGGGATGGTGTAGGGCGGCTTGGCCGGTGCGGGGTCGGCAGTGGACACGGGCGCGGTCTCCTGGGGTTGAAAGTTTAACCGGCTCGCGTAACATATATAGGAAAATAAGTCCAGTATTATATCTAACACCGGAGGCTGGTTGTGTTCGGCGCAATGCGTCAGCTGGGCCGCCGCCAACACCAATCCCGTGGGCACCAATCAAGTGGTCCAGTACCGCCAGCACGATGATCCGACCGATTGAGCCGCTCGGGGAAGCGGCAATGGCATCGGTCCGCGATCCCCGATGCAAACCCTGTGGCACCGCGAAGCAAGAAAGAATGTTAGCGCAGATAAATGAAGACGATGCACGCAAAACACCCAGATGATTCGGCGTGGTTCGCAGGGCCGCTGGTATTACGCGTTTGATTCCGAGTCGGGTACGCTGGCGCGAAGCGCATTGTGCACGGTGAACGCGAAGCTGATCGCGTTCCCCGAAGGCTCATTCAGACTGCCGCCATCTGCGTGTTTTGCGTGCATCGTCTGCTTCATCTGCGCTAAAATTCTTCCTTCGCGATGCCGCAACAGCCGACTACGGAAGTATTGACGGGTTGCAATGTCGGACGCGCGGCTGGCCGCGCTGGACCGCCGCCGGCGCGAACACCTTCCTGGCGTCCGATCTTATCGCTGGCACGTAATGATGCGGCTGCGGCAACGCGTTTTCCGGCGTGCCCGCCAACCCGGCGCTGGGCTTCGCCGCCGACCTGCCGACTGCGCCCGCCGCGAACGCCGAGGTCGCTCGCGCGTTGGCCCGCAAGACGACGTGGTACGACGCCCACCTCGCGCGCGGCGACGCCGACCGCAGCGCCAGCACTGGCCCGGGCGGCGACCAGTCCGCGCCAAGGCATGGCACCCACCCGCCCTGGCATCTTGACCGTGCAGGGCACCGCACCCGATATAGCGGCGCCTCACTCGGGGTCCGGTGGCAGAGTGGTGATGCAGCGGACTGCAAATCCGCGTATGGCGGTTCGATTCCGCCCCGGACCTCCAGTCGTTTCAATAATTTTGGCAGGCATGGACCGACGGGCTATCCTCGCAGCGGCGCTGATCTTGCTTCCCGCGACGGCGTTCGGGCAATCGCCCCAACCCGGCTGGATCGCAGACGCTCGCACCGGATGCCGGGTCTGGGACGCCGATCCACAACCCGACGAATCGATCAATTGGTCTGGCGCCTGCCGGAATAACCTCGTCCAGGGGCCTGGCACCCTGCAATGGTTCCAAAGTGACAAGCCGGGCCCGCAGGTCAGCGGCACATGGTGGGACGGGAGGATGAACGGTTACGGTGTCATGACGCTCGCCAACGGCGAACGGTTCACCGGCCAATGGAGCAACGACAAGAAGAACGGCCACGGCGTATACACCTACGCCAACGGCGATCACTATGATGGCCAGTATCGGGACGATCAGAAAACTGGCCATGGCGTCTACACGTACGCCGACGCCAGCCGCTACGACGGCGAATGGCGGGACGGCAAGAAGAACGGCCGGGGGACCGAGGTTCGCGTCGATGGCTCCCGCTACGCCGGCGAATGGCGAGACGACCTGCCAAATGGGATCGGAACGGCGGTTTGGCTCAATGGTGACCGCTACGCCGGGCTGTGGATCATGGGATGCTATCGCAGCGGGACCCAAACCGCTTCGTGGGGTGTCGATCTCGCATCGTGCCAGTAAACTCCGGCGTAACGCGACACCACGCCCTTAGCCTGATCGGGTCGGACCACTCCGGCACCAGGGGTGGGAGAGCGCCACGCTTTCCAGCAGCAGCCAGTCACGCCGCGCTCCACTCACCGCTCCACGGCGTTACAGGCGCGGCGCGCGGCCTGGTCCGGTCAGTCCACCAAACACCATCTTGTCCCGATTCTCCTGCATGAGCTTCGCGAAACCTGGCGTGCTCACCAGACCCAAACCGCGCGGCACACCGGTCTCGGGGTCCGCCGCGACATCGCCGTAGCTGGCACCCGAGACCTTCTCCCACTTGCCCGCCGGTTTCCTGATCTCGACATTGACGACAGTCGCCTTCAGCACCATCCGAACGATCGCATCGGCAGGCCGGGATGGCTTCGACAGGCTTGGGTGCCCGCCGACCAACTTCCAGCCATTCGCAAGTGCCCACGCCGTCAGTTCATCCTTGGTCATGCCGGTTGCCTCCGCCTGCCCGCCACCATAGCGCAGGTGCAGGCCGCAGCGCGATCTGATAGCCTGGCGCGCACAGGTTCGACCGGAGGGGACGCCAGATGTCGTTTCGATTTGTTTTTCTGCCGCCGCAAACCGCCACGACCCGCGAGTGGGCACAGCGCCTCGCGGCCGGCCAACCAGACCTCGACATCGTCGTGGCGGAGGATGAAACGCAGGCCAATGCGGCCATCAGCGACGCCGACGCCGCGTTCGGCCGCCTGCACCCGCAACTGCTGGCGCGGGCGCGAAAACTGCGCTGGCTGCAATCGCCGCAGATCGCTCCGCCCGCCGGCTATTTCTATCCCGAGCTGGTCGCGCACCCCCTGGTGGTGACCAACATGCGCGAGATATTCAACGACCATATCGGCGCACACATCATGGCCTTCGTACTCGCGTTCGCGCGCGGGTTTCACTACTACATTCCGCAGCAGCTCAAGGCCGTCTGGGAGCCGCGGCGGCTGGACACCGGCGTGATCCATCTGCCGGAGGCTACCGCGCTGATTGTCGGCCTCGGCGGCATCGGGGCGGAGGCCGCACGGCTCGCGGCGGCGTTCGGTATCACGGTGATCGGCACCGACGCACGGCGTCAGACGGCGCCGCCGGGTGTGGCGGAGATGCATCGCCCCGAAGCGCTGGACGACCTGCTGCCGCGCGCCGACTTCGTCATCCTGACCGTGCCGCACACCCCGGCGACCGAGGGCTTCATGCACCGCGCCCGCTTCCAGCGCATGAAGCCGTCGGCGTTCTTCATCAACATCGGCCGCGGCATGACCACACGGCTGGACGATCTGGTGGCGGCGCTGGAGGCTGGCGAAATCGCCGGAGCCGGACTGGATGTGTTCGAGATCGAGCCGCTGCCGGCCGGCCACAAGCTATGGCGCATGCCCAATGTGCTGATTACGCCGCACAGCGCCGGGTTCGGACCATATCTCGAGGAGCGGCGCTTCGCGATCGTGCGCGACAACTGCCGCGCATTCGCTGATGGGACGCCGTTGCGCAACCCGGTGGATAAGGCGTCCTGGTTTTAAGGGGCGCCCTGGTTTTAGCGGGCGTCCTGGTTCGAAGCGATGGCGTCAGCGGGCGAGGCGCGTTCGCACGTACAGCTCCGCCAGGGGCACGCGGAAATCGATGCTGTCCAGCACCAATTCGCCGTCGCTGTTCACCGTCACTCGCTCCGGCCAGGTGCCGTCCGCGCACCGCCGCAGCAGTTCGGCTGCGATCGGGTTGGTGTGCAGCACCAGGATCTCCTGCACGCTGGGAATCGAGGAGTAGGTCCACACATTGGTCCAGGTCTTCGGCCGGTTGGTTGGCGAAAGGATCTCCACCAGCAGCACCGGCTCCGGCAGCGCAGCCTGCTCGGTCTTGTAAGGCGCGCAGGTCACGCCGAGATCCGGCACCCGCATGTTGTGCTCGGCGAACAGATGCGGGATCATCCCAGGCGCTGTCACGACGTCGCAGGGACTGCCATTGGCGCGCAGGTGATTGCCGATCAGTCCGCCCAGTTCGCTCTGCAACGTCCCATGTGACCGGTTCGTCGGCGCCATTGCGCGCGCTCGCCGTCAACGAGTTCGTACCTCACGGAATCATCCGAATCCCAGTTGAGGAATTCGTCGACCGTCATGCGGACCAGTACCTTCGCAAGAGCGCCCATGGAGCCATATACCACTGAACGCGTCCGGCGGGAAACCATATCCTTCCCCGCGCCACGGTGCGGGTGAGAATGACTTTCTCCGTGCTCAGTCTTTCGCAGCACAAGCGCATCACCTACAAGAGCCACACGAACCCTGCGCCAGCAACCACACGAGGAACCGCATGACCCGACTGTCGGCCGCCGCCGAGGTGATCGACCTATCGCCCGTCGTCGGCAACGAGGTGAAATACACCACATGCTACATGTGCGCCTGCCGCTGCGGCATCAAGGTGCACCTGAAGGACGGCCGGCTGCGCTACATCGAGGGCAACCGCAATCATCCGGTGAACAAGGGCGTGCTGTGCGGCAAGGGCTCGGCGGGCATCATGCAGCACTACTCGCCGGCCAGGCTCCGCAAGCCGCTGTTGCGTGTGGGCGAGCGCGGCGCCGGCGAATTCAAGGAGATCGAGTGGGAGGAGGCACTGGGCCTGGCCACCGAGTGGCTGGGCGCGGTGCGCGCCAGCGATCCCAAGCGTCTGGCGTTCTTCACCGGACGCGACCAGAGCCAGAGCCTGACGGGCTGGTGGGCCAAGCAGTTCGGCACGCCTAATTTCTCCGCGCATGGTGGGTTCTGCTCGGTCAACATGGCGACCGCGGGCCTGTATTCGATCGGCGGCAGCTTCTGGGAGTTTGGTGAACCTGACTGGGACCGTACGAAATACCTGCTGATGTTCGGCGTCGCCGAGGACCATGATTCCAATCCGATCAAGACCGGCCTGGCCAAGCTGAAGGCGCGGGGTGCAAAATTCGTCAGCCTCAATCCGGTGCAGACCGGCTACTCGGCACTGGCCGACGAGTTCCTGGCGATCCGCCCCGGCACCGACGGGCTGTTCGTGCTGGCGCTGGCGCACGAGTTGCTGCGGACCGATCGGATCGATCTGGAATTTCTGGCGAGCTACAGCAACGCAATCTGGTTGGTGATCGACAATCCGGGTGGCGCGGACGACGGGTTGTTCGCGCGCGATGCCGACGGCAAGCCGCTGGCCTGGGATCGCGAGACCGAGGCCCCGGTGGATGCGTCGACGCCCGGCATGCGGCCCGGCGTCGTCGGCGCGTTCGTGCTGCCCGACGGTCGCCGCGCGCGGCCGGTGTTCCAGTTGCTCGCCGAGCGCTACCTTGACGGCAAATACGCACCCGATGCGGTAGCGGAACGCTGCGGCCTCCCGGCTTCGACGATCCGCCGCATCGCGACCGAGATCGCCGACGTGGCGTTCAACCAGGCGATCGAGCTGGATCAGCCGTGGACGGATACATCGGGACGGCGACACGAGAAGATGATCGGCCGTCCGGTATCGATGCACGCGATGCGCGGCATTTCGGCGCACTCCAACGGGTTCCAGACATGTCGTTCACTGCATCTGTTGCAGATGTTACTGGGGGCGATCGATACGCCCGGGTCGTGGCGCTACAAGTCGCCATATCCGAAGCCGATCCCGCCCGCGGCCGGGCCGGTCGGCAAGGGCAGCAAGCCGAACACGGTGCTGCCGGGCATGGCGCTGGGTTTCCCGCAGGGGCCGCAGGACCTGCTGCTGGAGGACGACGGCACACCGATCCGCATCGACAAGGCGTTTACCTGGGACGCACCGCTCGCCGCGCACGGCATGATGCATATGGTGATCGCCAATGCCTGGGCGGGCGATCCGTACAAGATCGACACGCTGTTCATGTACATGGCGAACATGGCGTGGAACTCGTCGATGAACCCCGGCGAGTCCATGCGCATGCTGGCGGACAAGGACCCCGCCACCGGCGCGTATCGCATTCCGCACGTGATCTATTCCGACGCATACTTTTCGGAAACCGTGCCGTATGCGGACCTGATTTTGCCTGACACAACGTACCTGGAACGCTGGGACTGCATTTCGTTGCTGGACCGGCCGATCGGCAGCCCGGAGGGTCCGGCGGACGCCATCCGCCAGCCGGTGTTGGCACCGGATCGTGACGTGCGCCCGTTCCAGGATGTGCTGATCGAGCTTGGGGGGCGGCTGCAACTTCCTGGATTCGTCAAGGGCAATGGCACCCCGTTGTATCGCGACTATCCGGACTACATTGCCAATCACGAGCGTAGCCCTGGCATCGGCCCACTCGGCGGGTGGCGCGGCGCTGACGGCACGGCGGTGGGCAAGGGTGCGGCGAACCCCGACCAGCTCGCGCGCTACGTCGAGAACCAGTGTTTCTGGCGCCATCACCTGCCGGAGGAGCAGCTGTACTTCAAACACGCCAATGCGGCGTATCTGCGCGATGCGCACGCGATGGGATTGATACAGAATACCAACCAGATCGTGCTGCAACTCTATGTCGAGCCGCTGCAGCGGTTTCGCCTGGCCGCGGAGGGGCATGGACCGGTGCAGCCGCCCGACGCGAAGCGCGCGGGGGTGAAGCGCTATTTCGATCCCCTGCCGATCTGGTATCCGCCCGTCGAGGACACCGCGCCGGAGCAGGCCGCATGGCCGCTGCATGCGATCACCCAGCGTCCGTCTATCATGTATCATTCGTGGGGATCGCAGAACGCCTGGCTGAGGCAGATCTACGACCGCAACCATCTCTACATGAACCGCCGCACCGCGATCGCGTTGGGCATCGCCGAAGACGACTGGGTGTGGGTGATCAGCCGGACCGGCCGCGTGAAGGGCCAGGTGCGGCTGATGGAGGGGGTCAATCCGGATACGGTCTGGACCTGGAATGCGATCGGCAAGCGCGCCGGGGCGTGGAACCTGGGTCCGGACGCGCCGGAATCGCGCGAGGGTTTTCTGCTGAACCATGTGATCTCGGAGTTCCGCAAGGAAGCCGACGGCGCAGTTCAGTCCAACAGCGATCCGATCACCGGCCAGGCCGCATGGTACGACCTGCGTGTCCGCGTCGAAAAGGCCGAGGCCGGCATTACCCAACCGCATTACAGCACCTTGCCGCGTCCGCCCGGACTGCTCGCACCGCCGCACCTGCTGCGCTTCAATGCCGGGGAGCACGCGCAATGACCGCGATTCCGCCGCCGGGGGCGAAAAAGCTCGGCCTGGTGATCGATCTGGACACCTGCGTCGGCTGCCACGCCTGCGCGGTGAACTGCAAGGAGTGGAACACCTCGGGCCATTCCGCGCCGCTGCCGGATTTCGAGGCGTATCAGGCGAAACCGCAAGGCGTCTGGTTCAACCGCGTGCACAGCTACGAGGCCGGCGAGGGCTGCGACAGCCGCACGGTGTATTTCCCCCGATCGTGCCTGCATTGCGAGGAACCCGCCTGCGTCACCGTCTGTCCCACCGGCGCGTCGTACAAGCGCGCCGAGGACGGCATCGTGCTGGTCAACCCGGACACCTGCATTGGCTGCAAGCTGTGTTCCTGGGCCTGCCCATACGGCGCGCGCGAGTTCGACGAAGATGCCGGGGTGATGAAGAAGTGCACGCTTTGCATCGACCGCATCTACAACACGAACATTCCGGTAGAAGACCGTGTCCCCGCCTGCGTTTCCACCTGCCCGGCGCAGGCACGGCATTTCGGCGACCTGGGTGATCCGGACAGCGCCGTGTCGCGCCTGGTCGCCGAACGCGGCGGCTACGATCTGATGCCGGAACTCGGCTACAAGCCGGTAAACAAATACCTGCCACCGCGCGAGCGACCCCGCCACATCGAACCAGCCGAACCACCAGTCGAGAGCGTCGCCAACCCGTTCCTGCGGTGGATCGACCGCGCCCTGTCGCGCTGAACACAGCCATGCATCCCGCGCTGTCTGTCATCCTGTTCACCACCGCCTCGGGCGCCGGTTATGGCGTGCTGTTCTGGCTTGGACTGCTGGCGCCGCTTGGTCTGCTGCCCATGACGGCCGGCTTCGGCGTCACCGCATCGCTGCTCGGCCTGGCGCTGATCACTATCGGACTGATGTCCTCAACGCTGCATCTCGGGCATCCGGAACGAGCGTGGCGGGCGATCACCCAATGGCGCACTTCCTGGCTGTCGCGTGAGGGCGTGACGGCGCTGATCGCTTACGTGCCGGCGGTGCTGTTTCCGCTGCTGTGGCTGATCACCGGCGCGCCCGGACTGGTCGGCTTCGCCAGTGCCGTGATGGCAGCCGTCACGGTGATGTGCACCGGAATGATCTACGCATCGCTGAAACCGATTCGGCAATGGCACAACCCGTATGTATTGCCGATCTACCTGCTGGCGGCGCTGTTTTCCGGCGGTGCCTGCCTCGCCGGTGTCGCAACATTCTGGCACGCGGCCCCATGGCTGGCCTATGCATCCGGGGCGATGGCCGCGGCGACGCTGGCGGCGAAACTGGCCTACTGGCGGTCGATTGATGCATCCACCGGCGCGCGCACCCCGGCGGATGCGACCGGGCTGGGAAACCTAGGCACCGTGCGCTCGCTCGATCCGCCGCACACCGAGGAGAATTACCTGCTGCGCGAGATGGGCTATCGCATCGCTCGCAAGCATGCCGCGCGGCTGCGGGTCGTCGCGGTGGTGCTGGGCTTCATCGCGCCGATCGTGCTGCTGCCATTCGTCCCACCGGTTGCGGCGATCGCCGCGCTGCTCGGGCTGCTGGTTGAGCGGTGGCTGTTCTTCGCCGAGGCGACGCACACCATCACGCTGTATTACGGTCGCACGGCATAGGCGGTATCGTCCGCCCGATCGTCACGCCTGGGTATCGCCCGCATGCAACGCTTCTCCGCCCTGTCCCTGCTGCGCCATGCGCTGAGCGGCCACACCCGATGGCAGCCGCAGTGGCGCTCGCCCGAGCCGAAGTCGGAATATGACGCGCTGATCGTCGGCGGCGGCGGACATGGCCTCGCTACCGCCTACTATCTGGCGAAGCAGCACGGGTTGCGCAACATCGCGGTGCTGGAACGCGGCTGGATCGGCGGCGGCAACACCGGGCGCAACACCACGATCATCCGCTCCAACTATCTGTTTGCCGAGAGCGCGGCGCTGTACGACCACGCGGTTCGGCTATGGGAAAGCCTGTCGAGGGAACTGAACTACAACGTGATGTTCAGTCCGCGCGGTGTAATGATGCTGGCGCACACCCACCACGACGTGCAGGTGTTCAAGCGGCACGTGCACGCCAACCGCGCCGCCGGGGTGGACAACGAATGGCTGACGCCGGTTCAGGCGCAGGCATTCTGTCCACCGCTGAACGTCGCAACCGGCCTGCGTTACCCGGTACTCGGCGCGGCACTGCAACGCCGCGGCGGCGTGGCGCGGCACGATGCCGTTGCGTGGGGGTATGCGCGCGCCGCGGACGCGCTGGGCGTCGACATCCTGCAGAACTGCGAGGTCACCGCTATCGATCGCGACGCCAAGGGCGCAGTCACCGGGGTGCAAACCACGCGCGGCGCGATCCGCGCGCCGAAGATCGGCGTGGCGACGGCCGGGCACACCAGCGTGCTGATGGCGATGGCCGGACTGCGCCTGCCGCTGGAAAGCTATCCGCTACAGGCGCTGGTGTCGGAACCGGTGAAGCCGGTGCTACCCTGCGTCGTGATGTCGAACACCATCCACGCCTATATCAGCCAGTCGGACAAAGGCGAGTTGGTGATCGGGGCTGGAACGGATGCGTATACGTCCTACACCCAGCGGGGCGCGCTGCACATCGCGACGCACACACTGGATGCGATCTGCGAACTGTTCCCGACCTTTCGGCGCTTGCGCATGTTGCGTAACTGGGGCGGGATTGTCGATGTGACACCGGATCGATCGCCGATCCTGGGACGGACACCGGTCCCTGGGTTGTATGTCAATTGCGGCTGGGGCACCGGCGGATTCAAGGCAACGCCGGGATCCGGCTATGTGTTCGCCTGGACCATCGCACGCGACGAACCGCATCCGATCAACGCGCCGTTCTCGCTGGAGCGTTTCCGCGATGGCGCAACGATCGACGAGGCCGCCGCCGCGGCGGTGGCGCACTGATGCTGCTGATCGCCTGCCCCTGGTGCGGTGCGCGGCCGGAGCTGGAGTTCAGCTACGCCGGCGAGGCGCATATCGCACGGCCGGCCGATCCCGCTTCGGTCAACCATGCAGAGTGGACCGCGTATCTCCACATGCGCTCCAATTCGAAGGGATCGCATCGCGAGCGGTGGCGCCACACCCATGGTTGCGCGCGCTTTTTCAACGCGATCCGTGATACCACGAGCGATGCGATCCTGGCGACCTACAAGCCACGCGATCCACCACCGTGAGCGCGTTTCGCGCCGCGTCCGGCGGACGCATCGATCGCACACGTACGTTGCGATTCAGCTTCGATGGCCGAGATTTTCAGGGATATGAAGGCGACACGCTAGCCTCGGCGCTGTTGGCGAACGGCGTGCACCTGCTCGCGCGATCGTTCAAATATCATCGGCCGCGCGGGGTGCTGGCAGCCGGAGCCGATGAACCGTCTGCGCTAGTCACGATCATCCGCGACGACGCGCGCCGCACGCCAAACCTGCGTGCCACACAGATCGACATATATGATGGGCTGCGGGCGGAGAGCCAGAATCATTACCCCTCACTCGGCTTCGATCTAGGCGCGGTCAACGATGTTCTGTCGCCATTGTTTCCCGCCGGCTTCTACTACAAGACCTTCAAATGGCCGACCTGGGCATGGCGCCGCGTCTACGAACCGTTGATCCGTGCCGCCGCCGGCCTCGGCCGCGCGCCGTCGTTGCCCGATCCGGATTGTTACGCACAGCGATATGCGCATTGCGACGTGCTCGTGGTGGGCGCCGGACCCGCCGGTCTCGCAGCCGCAGTCGCCACCGCGAAGTCCGGGGCTCGGGTCATCTTGTGCGACGAGCAGGCGGAGATGGGCGGCTCGCTGCTGTCGGAAACGACCGCGACGATCGATGGTAAACCGGCACAGAACTGGCTCGACGCGACACTTGCCGCGCTGACACAGAACCCGCGCGTGACCCTGCTGCCGCGCACCACGGCGTTCGGCTGCTACCCGCATAACATGGTGGGCCTGGCGCAACGTCTGACGGACCACCTCGCGGCACCCGATCCCACGCAGGCCCGCGAGCGGCTGTGGCAGGTGCGGCCGCGCGAGTTGGTGCTGGCGACAGGCGCGCTGGAGCGGCCGCTGGTGTTTCCGGGCAATGATCGGCCAGGGATCATGCTGGCCGGCGCGGCCCGCACGTATCTGCAACGCTACGGCGTGCTGCCCGGACGCCGCGCCGTGGTGGTTACGGCGCATGATGATGCCTATCGCGCAGCCCATGAACTGCGCGACGCAGGCATCACCGTCGCCGCGCTTGTTGATATTCGTAACGGAACCGGCGCAATAGGCGATACCGTAACGGCCGGCAACGCCCGCATGAACGACAATGCCAACGGTCTCCGCATCATCCGCGGTGCCACGATCGCCGCGACCGGCGGGCGCAAGCGCGTCACCTGGATCAAGCTCGGTGATGGCACGATCATTCCTTGCGACCTGGTGCTGATGTCCGGCGGGTTCACCCCGAGCGTGCATCTGTTCTCCCAGGCACGCGGGAGGTTGCGCTTCGATGCCGACTGCCAGGCCTTCCTGCCGGGAGCGCCGCACCCGCAGGTGCGCTCGGCGGGCGCCTGCGCGGGTGTGTTCGGTCTGGCCGCAGCACTGGCAGACGGTGCGCACACGGATCGGTTCGCAGTCGATGCGCCACCCTCCGGCAAAGGCGGGATGCTCGGCGCGATGGCGGGCACGGGCGGCAAGGCCTTCGTCGATTTCCAGAACGACGTCACCGCCAAGGACATTGCGCTGGCGGTGCGGGAGGGATTCCGCTCGATCGAGCACATCAAGCGCTACACCACCACCGGCATGGCGACCGACCAGGGCAAAACCGCCAATCTCAATGCGCTCGGCATCGCGGCCGATGCGCTGGCGATGGCCCCCGAGCAGGTCGGGCTGACCACCTTTCGTCCGCCTTATACGCCGGTAACCTTCGGCAGCTTCGCCGGCACCTCGCGCGGCATGCTGTTTGATCCGGTGCGGCAGACGCCGCTGCACGATCGCGCGGTGGCGCTGGGCGCGGTGTTCGAAGACGTCGGTCAGTGGCGGCGGGCACTTTATATCCCGCACGCTGGCGAAACGATGCACGGCGCAGTAGCGCGCGAATGCCATGCGGTACGCAATGCGGCTGGCATGTTCGACGGCTCCACGCTCGGCAAGATTCAGGTGGTTGGCCCCGACGCCGGCGAATTCCTCGACCGGATGTATGTCAACGCCCTACAAAAACTCCCAGTCGGACGCTGCCGCTACGGTATCCTGCTGCGTGAGGATGGGTTCGTGCTGGACGACGGCATCATCGGCCGGCTGGCGGCCGATCGATTCCACGTCACGACCACCACCGGCGGTGCGGCGCGCGTGCTCGGGATGATGGAAGACTATCTGCAGACGGAATGGTCGGACCTGGATGTCTGGCTGACATCGGTCACGGAACAATGGGCGGTGATCTCCGTGCAAGGCCCGCGCGCCCGACAGTTGCTGGCGCCGCTGATCCAGGACATCGACCTCGCGCTGCCGCACATGGCGCTGGCCGAGGGCCATATAAGCGACGTGCCGACCCGCCTGTTCCGCGTCAGCTTCACCGGCGAGCTTGGCTTCGAGGTCAATGTCCCCTCGGGCGCGGCCGGCGAGGTGTGGGATGCGATCGCTGCCAGTGGCGCCACCCCGTATGGCACCGAGGCAATGCACGTGTTGCGCGCGGAGAAGGGCTACATCATCGCCGGTCAGGACGCCGATGGGACGGCCACGCCTGACGATCTCGGTCTGGTCTGGGCGATCGGCAAGACCAAACGAGACTTCGTCGGCAAGCGGTCGCTGACGCTGCCGGCGCTGGCTGCCGCCGGGCGGAAGCAGCTTGTCGGGCTGCTGACCGATGACCCGCGCACGGTGCTACAGAACGGCACGCAGATTGTTGACGATCCGAAGCAGTCAGTGCCGATGCGCGTGCTGGGTCATGTCACTTCGTCGTACACAAGCGCGACGCTCGGCCGCTCGATCGCGATGGCGCTGCTGGAAAATGGGCGCGCGCGGATGGATCAGCATCTGTTCGCACCGATGGCCGACCGCGCGATCGGCGTGCGGGTCGTTTCGCCGGTGTTCTATGATCCGCAGGGGGCACGGCTGCATGGCTGACGCCGCGCTGCATCTGACCGACCTGCCGGCGTGCACAAGGCTGATCCTGCGCGGACGCGCACCGGCGACCCGGGCCGTCGCGGCGCCACTCGGGTTCGCGCTGCCGTTGCAGTCCTGCCGTGCCGTCACCGCGGGCGACCGCAGCGCGCTGTGGCTGGGCCCGGACGAGTGGCTGATCCTGGCGCGCGCATCCGATTCCATAGCCCCGGCGCTGGCGCAGGCGATGCAAGGCTGCCCGCACTCACTGGTCGATGTCAGCCACCGCCAATGCGGGATCGAACTGAGTGGCGGCGTGGCGGCCGACGCGCTTAATGCCGGCTGCCCGCTCGATCTCGCCGAGGCGGCATTTCCCATCGGCATGTGTACCCGTACCGTGCTCGCTAAAAGCGAGGTCGTGCTGTGGCGTGTTTCCCCCGGAACGTTCCGCCTGGAAGTCGCTCGTTCCTTTGTGCCCTATGTCCGCGCATTTCTGCACGAAGCCGCACGGGGCTATCCTGGCCGATGATCCGCTCCGATGAACCGCAAGAGTTCTGCCGAAGCCGCGTCACGCAGCCACGGCCGGCAGCTTCGCCGCCCCCAGCTTCGCCGCGCGCAGCAACGCCGCCGCGTCGCAATGGGAGTCACAGGGCCGCGCCCGCACCGGCGACGTGCCGAGTGCGTCTTTAAGCTGCTCGACCAGCGCGCAGGTAGTCAGCCCTGTGTAAACCAACGGCAATTGCTCCGGCACCTTCCACGCCAGCGCCGCCAGCTTGTCCGCCTGCTCCGCCGCCTGCACGACGGCAGCAGTGGCGAGCGTCGTCGGCGTGACCGGCAGCCGCGGCAACCTTGTCAACAGGTGCTCGACGCCGTCGTGCTCCACGGGCACGGTGCGCGCCAGCGCCTGCTCCACCGCCTCGAGCTTCCAGCGCACCCGCTCGCGCGTGTGCGCAAGCCCGCGTTCCAGCGGGTTCTCCCGCAAGCTCGAGCGCAGCCGCTGCACAGCCGAAAGCGCCGAGCCGAGTTCCTGTATCTGTTCCGGCGCCTCCAGCGGCGGCAGCTTCAGCCGGGACAGCTGGCGCAGCGCATCGGCGAGTTGCGCCGGGTCGACCACGTCCGCATCAAGCTGGCGCGCGGCGGCGATCAGCGGCGCCAGCCGGCGCAGCGGGCGCAGCAGGCCGCCCCATTGCCGGATCGGCACGCCGCCGGGCTCGTTGTAGTCCTCGAACTGCTCAGCAGATGGCTTCAGCAGCGAGTCCTTCAGCGCCCTTGCGACGCGATCCGCCGCATCGTTCTGCGCGGCAAGTTTCATCCATTCGCGCGCGTCGACCCGCTGTGGCGGCTGTCGGCGGAAGCGATCGTTCATGGTGGCAATGATACGCCTGAAGGCGTCCGCCTGCGCGGGGTCGAGCAGGTCGGTGCCAAACTGCGACAGCGCCTGCGCGCGCAGATGCGCGAGCCCGGCGATCGTCGCGAGCGCGCCCGGCGGCAGCAGCGGCGTCGGCAGCCGCAGATCCTGCCATGCCGGGTCCGGTCGCCAAGGCTCCGCCGGCAGCGTGCGCGCGGCGAGCCAGTCGGACACCGCCGTCACCTTCTGGGCGGCCACCGGGTCGACCGCCGTCTCCCCCGGCTCGCGCAACCTCGACAGTTGCGATGCGAGCGGCTCCATCGCCGTTGCGCAGAAGCATCCCATGCGCGCCTCCTTGCCCCACAACACTGAGCAACTCGGCCCCCCGGGTGAACGACCCGTACCCCTTCCCCGGGGGTAGGTTAGGCGACGTCCAGAAATGACTGCTTCACGGCACGTTCACGGACGATGGTATAATTCCATTTCGGCTGGAATGCATTGCACGTGATGTTGAAGTGGCCATCCCGGGTCGTCGGGCAGGCAAGACTCACCCCCAATCCAGGCTTATCCTGACGCCAATGCCGCGAAGTCCGGTGTCTCAGCCACCAAGAGTCCGCTCAGCGCCGCGTCGTCCTGTGCTTTGCCAGCCATCCCATCGTCGCCGCGGGCTCGGCGTCGGTCGACGGGAGATAAGGCTTCACGTCCAGCAACGGCGTCCCGTCCAGACAGTCCAGATAGCGCACAGACAGCCGATCCGGCGCGGCAAATCCGTCGAACGCCACCACCGAAAGCCCGATCGGGTTCGGCCGCCGCGGTGAGCGCGTGGTAAACAGCCCGCGTGGCTGGCCGTCGAACGGCGGCGTCACCGTCATCTCCGGGGCACGCACCTGGTGCAGCCAATACAACAGGATCAGGTGCGAGAATCCCTCCAGATCGCGCAGCCCCGCGACGAACTCAGGAAACACCAGCGCCTGACAGATCGGTATCGGATCGGGCTGGCGGCCATTGCGCGGACAGGTGTCCAGTGTCTGCCATGGCGTCGACAGCACGCCGATCGCACACAGCGTGAACGTTTCGCTCATGCCAGGGGTTGCGGCACGGGGCGCAGTATCGCCGCAGTCAGCTTCATCCGGCCTCACTCCTGTTCAGGGTCCCAGATCTGCTTCAGGACCAGATATCGTCGCTGCGGATGAAGCGCACGCCAAGCCCGGTCAGCCGCGTCCTTGCATCGTCCAACGTGGTGCGTCCGGCCTCTGTCGGCAGGCCGATGCCGCGGCAGGCGTCCTCGATGATCGTGACCTCGTAACCCAGGCGCGCCGCGTCCTCGGCCGACCATCCCACGCAGAAATCGGTTGCGAGACCGGACAGGAAGATCCGCCGAAAGCCACGCTGGCGCAGCCATCCGTCCAGGCCGGTGGCGGTGGCGCGATCGTTCTCGAAGAAGGCCGAGTAGCTGTCGATCGTGGGGTGGAACCCCTTGCGGATGATCACCTCGACGCGAGTCAGATCGATGGCAGGATGAATCGCCGCATTGGCACTGCCTTGCAGCGCGTGATCCGGCCACAGCACCTGCGTGCCATATGGCAGCTCTATGGTGTCGAAGGGCTGGCATTCGGGATGCGCGCTGACGAAGGACACATGCCGCGGCGGATGCCAATCCTGCGTGGCAAACGCATGGACGAAAGCGCTGGCCAGCAGGCGATTGATCATCGGCACCACGACCTCGCCGTTGGCCACCGGCAGCTCGCCCCCCGGCATGAAGGTCGGCTGCACATCGACCAGACCGAGAATGTCGCCCGGCTGGACCAAACTGAGTGCCGCCATGTGGTGTCTCCCGCACGTAGGGTCGGCCTGATTGTATCAGAGCTGCAAGCTGCTAGTCTCCCGCCCACCAAACCCCGGGGGACCAAAACGATGATCACACGGCGCGCCATGTTGCTCGGCGCATTGCTGGCGGCTGCCGTGACCGTCAGCACGGCGCAGGCGGCCAGCTTCCGCTGGGCGAATGACGGCGACGTTGGCGCGATGGATCCGGACACGCGGCAGGAAACCGTGCAGCTCTCATTCCTGTCCAACATCTACGAACCGCTCGCCCGCCGCGACAGGGACCTGAAGGTCGAGCCGTCGCTGGCAACAAGTTGGGAACAGACGGCCCCAACGGTGTGGCGCTTCCACCTGCGCCCCGGCGTGAAATGGCAGGACGGATCGCCCTTCACCGCGGACGACGTCGTGTTCTCGTTCCAGCGCATCATGGCCAAGTCCTCGGTGATGCGCGCACCGATGTCCATGGTGAAGGAAGTACGAAAGGTCGATGACGCAACGGTCGATTTCGAGACCTTCCATCCGGATCCGATCTTCCTGCAGGAACAGACCAACTTCCTCATCATGAGCAAGGCCTGGTGCGAGGCGCACCACGCGACCGAGCCGGTAGTGATTGGCGGCACGGATGACAACTACGCGGTGCATAACGCCATGGGCACCGGGCCATACAAGCTGGTCTCCCGCGAGCCCGACCGGAAGACGGTGGTCGAGAAGAACCCGGCGTGGTGGGACAAGATCCCGGGCAACGCCGATCGGGTGGAATTCGATGTGATCGGATCGTCAGCCACGCGCGTCGCGGCACTGCTGTCGGGCGAGGAGGACATGATCTACTCGGTGCCGCCGCAGGACATGAAGCGTATCGGCACCGCACCGAACCTGAAACTGCTCGAACATCCGGAGTTGCGGACCATCTATCTCGGCCTCGACGTGTGGCGCAACGAACTGATTACGTCAGACATCAAGGGCAAGAATCCGCTGCAGGACCTGCGTGTGCGCCAGGCATTCTCGCTGGCGATCGATGAACCGGTGATCGCGCAGAAGGTGATGCTTGGGCTGGCACACCCCAGCTTCATGATGTGGGGGCCGGGGGTGAACGGCTACGATCCCAAGATCGATGTGCGCCCGGCACCCGACGTGGCGAAGGCCAAGCAGTTGCTGGCCGAGGCGGGCTATGCCAACGGCTTCAGGCTCGGCATGGATTGTCCGAACGATCGCTATGTGATGGACGAGCAGATCTGTACCGCCATCGTCTCGATGCTGGCGCGCGTCGGCGTCAAGATCGATCTGACGGCGCAGACCAAGGCAAAGTTCTTCGCCAAGGTCCAGGGGCCGAAATACGACACTGATTTCTTTCTGATCGGCTGGACGCCGGCCACCTATGACGCGCACAATGCGCTGTATTCGCTGCTGGCCACGCGTGGCAACGGCCGCGGCGAGGTGAACTACGGGGGTTACTCCAATCCCACGCTCGATGACCTGATCGAGAAGATCGGCGTGGAAACCGACCAGGCGAAGCGCGATGCGATGATCGATCAGGCCGCGGAGATCGTGCAGCACGACGTTGCGGCCATTCCGCTGCACCAGCAGGTGATCGTGTGGGCGACGAAGAAGAACATCGACGTGGTGCAGTTGGCGGACAACTTCTTCCCCTATCGTTTCATTCAGGTGAAGTAGTTGGGTTGGTGAAGCAGGGGGCAGCGATGGGCCTGCATTTCGTTACCCAGCAACGGCCGATCACCGACGCTCTGCACCGCTCGGTGGTCGAGGATCTGCCCGAGATCGAGCAGATCCAGCATCCGGTGCTGCGCACCAAGGCGATCGAGGCCTGGGCCTTCGCGCTGTCGCATTCCAGCTTCGGGCGGATCAGTGACATCCCGCCCGGCGGCAATCCCGGAATGAACGTCCTGAAGCGCGGCAGCCAGGCCGATCATCTGCGCGGCGTGGCGCGGCTCGCGTTGCAGATCGTCGACACGTTCATCGCGCAGCGGCCGGAGGTGCGGGTCGATCGCGACGTCGTGCTGACAGGCGCGCTATGCCACGACGTCGGCAAGCCCTATGAGTTCGACCCGGTAAACCTTGCGCGGTGGCAGGAAGACCCGTCCGCCACCGGCCAGCCGACGCTGCGCCACACCGTGTTCGGCACCTACGTGTGTCTGGCGGTCGGGCTGCCGGAAGAGATCGCGCACATCGCCTGCGCGCATTCACTGGAGGGTCAGCACATCGGCGTCTCGAGCGAGTGCATGATCGTTCGTCACGCGGATCATGCGTACTGGTCGGTGGCCGGCACACTGGGACTGCTGACGCCGGAGTCGCTGCGGCGCGATCCGATCCTGCGGGTGCGCAAACTGGCGGACGAACTGCCCCGGGCAGCGGAGTAGCTTGAGCGCTCTGGGGATAGGGCGTGGGCCCTCGACTTTCGGTGAGTGAAGGATTGACCACGAAGACACGAAGCGGCAGCGCAAGCGCTTCGCGCGGAGCGCCATCGATGTCCTGCTTCGTGTTCTTCGTGTCTTCGTGGTGAACACTACTTTCCTGCGATCGTTTCCGCCGGAACGAAGTCCCGCCACCGCCCCGGTGTCTCCGGCTGCTCGCCATAGCCATGCAACGCATCGGCGGCACGCCCAACCAGATCGCCGAACCGCATCCCACGTGACGCCAACAGCGCATCCAGCTCCGCGATCACGCGCGTCAACCCGCCAAAACCCTCGTGCATCATCACCGAGCACAGCTCGGTCGCTGATGCCCCCGCCAAAGCCATACGCGCCACATCCCCGCCACTGCGCACACCGTTGGTGCCAAGTAACGGAAATTCCGCCCCCACCGCGCGCCGGCTCAGCGCCAGGAAGCGGCACACGATCGGCAGCGCCCAGCCGCCGCCATACGCCGCGGAGGTGCCCAGCACCGGGGCAAACGTGTCGAGATCGGGCACCATCGCCATGAACCGTCCCATCATGCACACCGCGTCGGCGCCGCCGGCTTTCGCCGCCACGCTCAGCGCCGGCAGATTGGATGACAGCCCGGTCAGCTTCACCCAGAGCTGCATGCCCTCCGTCGCCGAGCGCACCCGCGCGACAAGATCGATCAGTCGCGCGGGATCGGTCTCCTGCGAGATCGCCCCCGGTGTCGCCTCCGACGCGTGCGGCGCGCCGACATTCAGCTCGAACACCCGAAGACTGGCCTGCCGCGCCATACGCCCCAGCGTCTCGGCACCATCGGCCCCGGCCAGCACAATCGAGGCCGCAACGAACCGCCCGTCCCCCGCCGCCTGCCGATCGATCGCCGCGATCGCCGCGAACCAGTCCGCGGCGTCGCGTTGCGCCAGGCCGGAACGATTGAACAATGACACGCCGTGCACCGCCGGCGCACCAGCCTCGTCCAGCTCGACATAATCCGCCCGATCGAGTTGCGCCGCCGCCGCCGCCCGCTCATTGAGCGATTTGGCAATCACACCGGCCGCGCCGGCGCGCAACGCGGCACGGATGCCGGCTTCGGTCATCACCGGCTCGCCCGAGCCGCAGATCACCGGGTTGCGCAGCCGCATGCCGCCGATCGTGGTCGCCAGCCGATCGCTCATCCCGTGCGCCTCCGCCTGATTGCCAGCAGGCTGCCCCGCAACTAGCGTCCGCCGCAACCGACCGGGACGGAGACGCAGCAGATGACAACGCCCCCAACGATGACCACCGGCGAGGCCGCCGTCGCCGCGCTGATCGCCAACGGCATCGACACGATCTTCTGCCTCCCCGGCGTGCAGAACGACTACCTGTTCGACGCGCTGCATGGCGCGGGGGAAAAAATCCGCCCGATCCACACGCGCCACGAGCAGGGCGCCGGCTACATGGCGCTCGGCATGGCCATGGCCAGCGGCAAGCCCGCTGCCTACACCGTGGTGCCCGGTCCTGGCTTCCTCAACACCACCGCGGCGCTGTGCACGGCATACGCCGCCAACGCGCCGGTGCTGGCGTTCATCGGCCAGATCGCCCAGGCCGCGATCGGACGCGGCTACGGGCACCTGCACGAGCTGCCGGACCAGCTCGCCATCATGCGCCTGCTGACCAAATACGCCGACCGCATCCGCGCGCCGCACGAGGCGCCGATCAAGGTGAACGAGGCGTTTCGCCAACTGCGCTCCGGCCGACCGCGCCCGGTGGCGCTGGAATGCTCCATCGACGTGCTGGCCCGCCGTGCACCGGTCGCCCCGCTGCCCGCCGCGCAGAGCGACCACGCCGAGGTCGATCCCGACGCCATCGCGCGCGCCGCCAAACTGCTCGGCGAGGCGCACCGCCCGCTGATCATCGTCGGCGGCGGCGCCCAGCGCGCCGGCGCCGAGGTCGCCGCCATCGCCGAGATGCTGCAAGCCGCGGTCGTGGCCCACCGCATGGGCCAGGGGATCCTGGACGCGCGCCATCCGCTCGCCGCCAACGTGCTGATGGGGCACAAGCTCTGGGGGCAGACCGACGTTGTGCTTGCCGTAGGCACGCGGTTGCAGGTGCAGCTTCAGCAATGGGGCACCGATGCCGCACTGAAAGTCGTCCGCATCGATGCCGACGCCGAGGAACTGGATCGCATCGAACGCCCAACCATCGGCATCACCGCCGACGCGGCCACGGCGCTGGCCCTGCTGCGCGACGCCCTACCCGCGCACAACCGCCACCGCGAACAGCGCGCCGCCGAACTCGCCGGCCTGCGCGCCGAACAGGCGGCCGTCGCCGCGGTCCTGCAACCACAGATCGGCTATCTGGAGGCCATCCGGGCCGAGTTGCCTGAAGACGGCATCTTCGTCGATGAACTAACCCAGCTTGGCTACGCCGCACGCATGGTCTTCCCGGTCTACCACCCGCGCACGTTCATCTCACCCGGCTATCAGGGCACGCTCGGCTGGGGCGTGGCGACGGCGATCGGCGCCAAGGTCGCCCGACCTGAGGCGAAGGTGGTGGCGGTATCCGGTGACGGCGGCTTCCTGTTCAACGCGCAGGAACTGGCCACCGCTGTGCAGCACCGCATCCCGGTGGTCATCGTGCTGGTCAACGACGGCGCATACGGCAACGTCCGCCGCATCCAGGCCGACTCGTTCGGCAACCGGCTGATCGCATCGGACCTGCGCAATCCCGACTTCCAGAAATTCGTGGACAGCTTCGGTGCGCTGCCTCTGCGCGCCACCTCCCCGGCCGAACTTCGACAGGCACTGCGCACCGCCTTCAAGGCCGAGGCGCCGGCGGTGATCGAGATCCCCTCCGGTCCGATGCCCGACCCCTGGCGCCTGCTGCGCCAACCACCGACGCGGGGGCGCTGACACTCGCTGGCGCCGCAGCGACGTTCGGGGCAGACTGCTTGCGTGCAAGACAGCCCTTACCTCTTTCCCGCCGCCACCCATCCGCTGCGCGCCGACGGCGACCGGCTGATGGTCCGCGAGGCCGTCAGTCCGTTCGGCATCACGCTGCGCTACCAGGAGCGGGCACCCGATCCGCCCGGCACGCCGGACCCGGCGGCGGAGGGGCATTGGTGCGAGACCGGTCACTCGATCTTCGTCCTTGCCGGGCGTATCCGCTACACATTCGACGATCATGTGGTGGAGGCCGGACCCGGTGACATGCTGCACATCCGGGCCGGCTCGGCGCACCGGCATCAGCCCAGCGTGGTCGGGGACGAGGTCGTTCGCTACGTGTTGACCGAGTTCGGCTCGCCCACACAACCCCCACCGCTCTTGGCAGCTGACGCGAAGGGCAGCCAGGTGAACGCAACAGGCTGATCTGCCTCGCCAAAAGTCGCTACGTTCGCGGTGGACGCCGTGGATCGGCAATCCACTGAATACATAGCGATAGCGCTTCAACGTTTCGTCAACCCTTTGGCGGCACCTTCCACATGCGGAGGTGTGCCTGATGGTGCTTGGCCGGCTTTGGAGCATGTTCAACGACCTGGGCGGCTCGTTCGTTCCGCACCTGCAGCGTGCGCCGGCGGACGCCCTGGCTTACGCGAGCGCGGGCCCGTTGCTTCCGGGAGAGCCGATGCCCGCGACGCGCTGGGGTCGGGACCGCGTGAACGTGGTCGACTCACTGTGGGTCGATGGCTCTATCTTCCCGGACGGCCAGCAGGAGACATTGCGCCTGGCCAGACCGTTGGCGCTGTCCAAGGCATCGAGCCTGCTGCTGCTGGGTGCAGGGACCGACGGGCCGCTTTGCTGCCTCGCAGCTCGGCGCCTGGGTCACCGGCTTCGAGGCGGACCCGGAACTTGTGCTCGTGGCGACCGAACGCAGTCTGCGTGCCGGCTTCGGACGGCGCGCCGAGATCAAGACCTGGGACCCGACAGACCCCGGTTTCTCCCGCCGCAACTATCATCACGCATTGGCACTGGAGGCCCTGCGCGGGCAGGCACCCGGACCGGTGCTGGCCGCCCTGTTCAACGCGATGCAACCCGCCGGTCAGCTGGTGAAGGTGGACCTGGTGGCCGAGCAGCCGCTCGATCCGCTGGATGATGCGGTCATGGTTTGGTGCAGGCTCGAAGGCCGCCCGAGCGTGGTGCCGAGGCAGCGGGCGATCAGCGCGGCGCTAGGTCGCCTGGGATTCGACGTGCGCGTCACCGAAGACATCTCGCTCCGCCACATGCAGCAGGCAATGCAAGGTTGGCACAACGTGATCCGCGGTATGGGCGGCAAGAAACCGACCCCCGCCATGGCGATGACCGTCGTGCGCGAAGCCGAGCCGTGGCCGAGACGGCTGAGCCTGATGCGTGCACGCCTCATCCGCCTGGTGCGATGGCATGCTATCCGCGAAGATACGCCGATGTGAGAGACGGCACCAGCGATGAGAGAGTGCGAGCGTAGGCAACGCGCTCGGGACGGACTTTAAGACGAAGGTGGCTCTAGTCGCCTGAGTCGTTCATAACGTTGGGCACAGCCTCTTCAGTTTAATGCGGGCGTCGGCGGTGGTGAACTGCCAATCAGCTTTGGTGTGGTTCTTATTGCGATCGTCTTCCCACGCGGCGACTTCCTCGATCAGGGTCTGCTTGTCGGGGATGCGCCGATCGAGGCATTGAGACGTCACGACGCCAAGTTCGGACTCGGCCATGTCCAACCAGCTTCCGTGCTTGGGCGTGTAGTGCCACTCGAACCGCTCGACGAGTCTGCGTGCCTCGGCGGCGGGGAAAGCTTCATAGAGTGACGCCGGTTTGTGGGTGTTGAGATTGTCCTGCACGAGTACGATCTGCGAGACGTTGGGAAAGTGCTTGTCCGATAGGTCTTTGAGAATCTGAGCATAATCGACGGCGGCGTGGCGATCTGTCACCTCGACATGGCGCCAGCCTTCCAGTGGCGCGAACATCATGAACAGGTTGGCTGTCCCGTTGCGTTGGTACTCATAATCATAGCGTTTGGGGTGCCCTGGCTTGGCTGGGATTGGCACCCGCGTCTCCGCGATCAGTTGCTTCGAGGTCTCGTCCAGGCAAACCACGGGACGATCCGGATCATGCGGCCGGTGATAGACCTCCAGCACATCTTCCATGGCGGCCACGAACCCAGCGTTGGTATCCGGTGGAATGACAAATTGCTCTTTCAGGTGCGGTTTTAGAATGTTTTTTTTAGCGTCCGGCCGATTGTGTTGTCGCTAGCCCGGGCAACGATGTTCAGTTCCACGACTTTGTCTTCCAGCAGACGCAACGTCCATCGTGCGCGCCCCTTGGGTGGTTCCGAACAAGCTAGCGCGGTTAGTTTGGCCTCGGCGGCACCATCAAAGATGCGCGGCCTGGCCGAGGCGGGCGAGTGCTTCGGGGTCAGCACGGCCTCGA